>JBDQEV010000006.1:0-46163 GCA_040266255.1 Gammaproteobacteria bacterium | reverse complement strand
TGACGCTGCAGGTAGCACATCAAACTTCGCCCAGAATTATAATGCCCTAAGCACTGGTTTAAAAATCAAAAAAGGTAACAGATTTTCTTTTTGCATGGATGTCGATTTCCAAGTCATACATGTCACCTATTCTAACACAATTGGTAATATCACAGCGATAGATGCTGGACTAGCTGGAACTGAAGTCACAGCAATTACACTAAATGGTGCTGGTAATAATGTTGTTGGAGCTGGCACAACCCAAAGCGCAACCAGCGCAATCGATTTAGCAATCACTGGCGGTGCGGTAGACACAGTATCACTTAAAGCCGACACTGGCGGAAAGATGGAAAGAGACGGCTCCATTATATTCTCTGCCACTGCACTGTATGACATGAATGAGCACTGCAGCTTCGGCTTCCATATAAAGAGTGGACAATCAAAACATAAAATTGCTGACGCTACTGAAACAGTGAAGGTTAATGAGTTTGCAGCAGGGTTCACATCTGTATTTAACTGTGGAAATGGATTTAGCCTAGAGGCTTCTAACTCACTTCTTGCACACGCTCAAGCAGATGAGGAATCAGTCGGCACAAAAAAACAAGATATGTACAAAAAAGAACTCAAGGTTACTTACACATATAGAGCAGGAAAGTAATTACATATCAGCTAAACTAGAAAGACCAGCCTTTTGGCTGGTTTTTTAATTTAATCACTTTACATACCACAGATTAACCTGTTATGTTATTAATACAGGATATTATTCGAAGCATTTCGCTTCAGCAAACGGAGATTGCATATGAAACACTCACTTAAAATTTTATCACTTTTAGCCTTATGTAATACTGCATTTGCGAATACGGACGTATACGGAACTATAGGTGTCTACATGCTTGCTGCAAAAGCAGAGGACGATACGGCTCTCAATGCAACAACTGCTACTGTAGCTTTGGGGGGAGAATCGTCCTCTTTTTTTGTGGAAGCAAGCTTGAGTGCTCCCATTAGTAGTTCCACTTCTGGTGGAAAAACCGCAACACTGAAAGTAGAAGACGTTAATCTTGTGCCAAATGATTCTAATGGTGAACCAGATTTATCTACTGACAGCGTTACTAACAACTTTAATAATGCTGGTGCAAATACCGTGCAATATGATTCAGCTTCCGCATCTTATTCAACGCAAACAGGAACATTAAAAACAGGTCAGGCCCTAAGCTTAGCTGTGACCTCGGCAGCAGCAGATAGTAATGGCGAAACCAAGACACATAGCCAATCAGTTAATGTGACCTTAGTACCTAATGCCGATCCAATAAATGCTAATAGCGCAACTTTAACCGCAAAAGCAGGTGTCTATCTTCTTTCCGGTCCCAATGACGGCGCGGATCTAGGCATCTTTATAGAGGGCGGAACCCCTATCTTTGCTACCGGTGATGGAGACGGTACTTTTGAAGCCCATGTAGGCGCGAGATTTACTACGGACAACGTTTTTGCTGAGGCAGCTTTTGGAATCTTAAGTGACGCTGAAAGCAGTGATGGTACTTCTCTTGTAAATGATCAACTCAAGCTGGGTTTGGGTTATAAATTTGACTTTAAAGAGTAATGAATTTGGCAGCATTCACAGTAGATATATGGGTGTGACAGCACGCATTAATTTACTGACAATCAGTCTTGAGGTATAGTGCTTTTGGCATGGCCAACTTTAATGCCTTTTGCACTCTACCCTGCTTGTGGTGATTTAATTACCTTGATAAAATTTACTTGTCATACGTTTACTTAAGTACTTAGTCAATGATATTTTGATTTAGGCCATTGAGGACCATATTAGAAATTATGCTTTTAAGACAATCTGGGGGGGTAGGACTCTATTGCGTTCTTGCAATACATTTTCAACTATCCCCCGTTGACTGTCGGTCAAAAAGAATTTTTCTACAATATTTTTCAAGGCTATAGTATTAAATCCCTTAAGGAAATTAGGGTCTTTGTCTATTTCATCAGATAATATAGAAATTACACTTGTATAACTCCTGTGGTCTCTATATTCGCAGCTACTTAAGTCAACCCCTTTATTCATTAATAGTTTGATAACATGCAAACAGTTTTCTGACTCATAATGACCAGAAGAATAACCTCCTAATTCAACTATCTTCCCCTTTTCGGATACTGTAATATCCCCTGCAAATGCAACAGATGCTCCCTGTGTAATGACACTATGAAAAAAAACATCTGCACTCTGTTCACCCCTAAGGTGATTTGCTGCATACATTTTACCAGAATTTGTGATAACAACTGCAGCGGTGCCTTTACTTCCCTTATAAGCATATCGTGAAGTGCTAAATACTTGCATTCTACCCTTAGAGTCATTCCATTTTTTTATGCCTTTTCTTGTTAAAAATACTCGGAGACCCTCAATTTTTTTAGCATCTGTCATAAAGACTTTAGCGTATTCATTATCTTTTTCCCTACCATGTTTAGTCATAACATAGCGCTCTTCTGGGCGATTCTTTCTGATAGGCTCGTTGTTTGTGCCTTTCTTTCCTGTTTCAATCACTGTTTTTATAGCCTGCCTAAATCGCTCCTTTCCTGGATAAATAATTTGATCAATTGTTGAGTCTTCATTGGGAATCCAGTCTGAATCATCATATCTTCGAACTGTGTGACCTGACTCCGTACTATTACCTGATCCTTTAATATGCCTTTTTTCTAATTTATTCATGACTAACATCAGGCATCTGTATGACATCAGTCTTGCTAACGACTGATGATCTTCTACCTCAAAAGCTATCTGTAGATCTTTAACCGAGATTGAAGAAAAAGATTTTTTACTCCTAATTTTTTGTAGCAATTGATGTTCAATTTCTGTTTGTATATGTTGATAACAGGTTCTTCGTATTTCTCTGTTTCCTTCAACATATTTTTCATTTAACTGTTTTATTTTTTGAGCTTGAGAAGCTGCATCAGGGACTGTATTTATAACAGAAGCTAACTGATTACTAGACACTTCATTTTCAGTGCTTTCTTTCAAAATAGGACCTCTACTCAAGCCCGAAAAAAATAATACTTTGTGCACAAAACTATCGATTAATTGAAGTAAGACTCTAAATATATTTGGAGACTGATTTTTTTCTCCTAAACTATACCTTTTAGAACTATTATCTTCTTGACGAGTAGTATCTATCTCTGGTGCACTGCTACTTTCCACAATATCCTGCATTACACGGAGTTTATTTAACTCAGCATCTACTATATCTCTAAGCAAGGCCATATTTTCTCCTATTATATAGTAGTTATTGATACTTATAGCCAAAAATCAGGAATATCGTACATATAGTGAGAAATAGACTCTGAGATCCTCAAATATCTAGGTTCTCAGCTCATCGCTGTAGAAAATGTGTGATTAGTTATTTAGCAAGTCAGTCTGTATGCTTCATAGAGGACTACTAGCAATTGAGAAATATATTGCAGATTAAATGGTACGGATGAGAACATACTTGAGCTTAGATTTGGTTTTAGATATGCTTTATAATATATAGAGAATTAGGTAACACCTAAATCTATTGTTACCTTTCCAAAGTCAGACCTATTAATGTGATTACAGAGTGCATCAATCTATTGAGAATCAATCAGCCTAGAGGCATTGTGCTATTGGCATGGCCAACTTTAATGCCTTTTGCACTCTATCCTAGTCATGGTCGCTTATTTACATTAATGATTTTCACTATTGGAATTGTCATCATGCGATCACTTGGGTGCTTGATCAATGATTTTTTCGATCAAGATGTTGATGCTAAAGTTTTAAGAACTCAATATCGGCCGTTAGCAGCAAAGACAATAAGCTTACAAGTAACTGGCTTAATTGCTGCTACTCTATTACTGTGTGCTCTCACTCTATGGCTTCAACTTAACATCAAAACTCAAGTGATTGCTATTATTGCTTTTTTGATGAGCATGTCTTACCCACTAATGAAAAGACTCGTTGCATTGCCTCAAGTATTTTTGGGGTTAACGTTTTCAATGGGATATCTAATGGCAACAGCAGAGCTGGGTGTTAATCTGAACTATAGTATACTAATTGGCTACTTGTTTTGGGCATACTGGATTTTTGCATATGATACACTTTATGCAAGAGCAGACTATGCTGACGATATTCACCTCAATATTCATTCGTCTGCGGTATTTTTTGGTAATCGTATTCTTCCAATCACCTACTATATGTATGCTATTTTAATTTTATTGATGGTAGTCCTTAAGTGGGTATTTCAACTAGGTTCAATTTATTTATTGGGGTGTACAGCATGTAGTCTAATGCTGTTCACTAGCCTTCAAAACCTTGATTTATCTTCTAGAGAATGTTGGACCAATGCCTTTTTAAGACATCAATGGATTGGTGGCATTTATCTCTTTTCAATTTTAAGTGATCGACTACTGTATTTGTAAAATAGTAAATGTCTTGATAGGCTAAAGTAGTCATATTGGAAAAAAGGAATGAAAGGACTTAATATCATATCGTTTGATAACCCTGATGCACCTCGATTATTTACAAATTCACTGCACCATTGCGGCTTTGTTATTGTAGAGAATGCGCCTGTATCACAAGAATTAATTCATCAAAACTATCAGCTATGGCAGAAGTTTTTCTTGAGTGAGAATAAGCACCAGTACCCATGGTGCAATATAATGGGAGACGGTTTTGTTTCTCAGGAGCAATCAGAGACTGCAAAAGGAAGAAAAATAAAAGATCTGAAAGAGTTCTTCCATGTTAAAGCCCATACAAAGTTGCCATCTGACATTGATGTTGCAGCTAAACAATTATTTCATGAGTTAACAGACTGTGGAAACATCTTTTTATCTTGGATAGAAGATAGCTTACCTACACATGTGAAAGTGCTCTTATCTGAGCCTTTATCTGAAATGACACAAGGCTCTTCTAATATAGTTATGCGAACGATTCACTACCCTCCTGTGAGTAAAAATTCCCCTCAAGATGCTATCCGTGCTGCAGCACACGAAGACATTAACCTACTCACGGTATTACCTGCAGCAACTGCAGAAGGATTAGAGGTCAAGGATCATTATGGCACATGGCACCGCCTTAAACTCAAACCCAATCAGCTTGTTGTCAATACAGGTGATATGCTCAAAGAAGCAACAGGGAGTTATATATTATCAACGACACACCGAGTTGTTAATCCTAATCATACTGTAAACAAATCTAGGCTATCTATGCCCTTATTCCTACACCCAAGGCCTGATGTTGTTTTATCCAACCGCTATACTGCGAGTGAGCTATTAGCAGAAAGGTTAAGTGAGAATGGATTTAAAACTGAAAAAACAACCTGATTTAAAATTATTTCATCCTCAGACAATCTATGATAACATATTATCATAATATGGAGTTTAAGATATGAGATCATCAGCACAGTTTACGCTAGTCGTCCTTGCAGGACTGATCACAGTAGCAGACACTGGATCAGGAACTATCAGTGCTGGGCTCAAATATACTAATTTTACCCATACGGATAAACCACAAAAACCTACCCTTAATGGCCTGAACCATCTCTATATCGGTGGAGAATTTAAAGCAACTGAGCTATTTAGTGTATTTGCTCATCTCAATCACAGTCTCAAAGAAGAATTAATAACCATCGATGATGAAGGGGATCCTGGTGAAGTATCATTGAAACAATCTAAACGCTTTGGCGCCGATATTGGCATCAGTTATCACCTCCTACCCAATGTTGATATATTTGTTGCAGGAGCTGTATATCAAGCTGATATTGTAGTGTCACCCCCAATCACCGTAACCGCAGATGAAAAGTATTTAACACTTGGCGTTACCACTAGCATTTATCAATCTGGCGCATTTTTGATTAAGGCAAGATCATCTATAGGCATTGGAAACGCCTCTATAGAAGAAGTCAAAACGAACGTGGCTAGTACAAGCTTTGCCTTTGAACTGGCGTATGACTTGTAAGTTATTATCAACCATATACTGATAGTACTTTATTGAATAAATTGAGTACCACGTTAACTTATTTTAGCACCTTATATAGACAGATCTAGTTGCAATAGCGATCTAGCTAATCTTGACTGTAAACCCACATAAAACAATCCCCCCTTTACATCACACACCAGCCATGGCATTGTTTATTAACAATAAAACTAAGATCATGGTAAAATATAATAAGAAAGCACACCCTTCCCCTATGGATCAAGTAGGCATAAAGCAAAAAAAGCGCAAAAATTAAGATCTGATATACAGATTCTACAAAATATTTTATTGAATAAGATGAAATATAGTGAATTCGAAAAAATAGTTTTCACAGCACCTCATATGACAGAATGGCTTACCATGCTTAAAAATCACCTTGTGTGGCTTTCTGCTGTATCGTGGCCTATGTACTTTTCTAAATTAAAGCAATCAACTAACGTCCAATCTTTTATACTTCAAGCGATTCAGCCTGAATGGAAATTAAAACAATTGAAATCTGGCGCAGCTTCTGAGAGAAAAAGCCAAGTTTTAAAGCGTCATGAATTTGCAGCCTTGATCCATAAAAAAATTAGCATGTCTCTTAAGGCATCAATTGAAAATGAACAAGCAAGCCTTGACTCAGTAGAGAGTGAAATTTCTCATGAATTGATGGTAATTTTCAATCGTAGAACCAGCCCTAGGGGATCCTAAACCTAACTGTTTCAACAGCAGCATTGATTATTAATGTACTCTTATCTGAGCCTTTATCTGAAATGACACAAGGCTCTTCTAATATCGTTATGCGCACAATTCACTACCCTCCTGTGAGTGAACTCTCCGTGCTATAGCACACGAAGATGCCAACTTGCCCACTGTATTACCTGCAGCCACAACTGAGGGGCTAGAGATCAAGGACCACTTTGGTAGATGCATCGGCTGCAACTCAAGTCTAACCAAATTGTTGTCAATACAGGTGATATGCCCAAAGAAGCAGCAGGGAGTTATATATTATCAACGACACACCGAGTTGTTAATCCAGATCATACTGACAACCAATCAAGACTTTCCATGCCTTTATTCTTACACCCAAAGTCTGATGTTATTTTATCCAACCGCTATACCGCGAGTGAGCTTTTAGCAGAATGAGGACGAAAAGCATGTGATCCTAGGTGTAACTTCAAACCTTCACCAGTTTGATACATTTTCGGTAATGGCAAGGTCATCTATTAGCCTAGGGGATATCTCATCTAGTGAAACTGGTGCAGCTGAGACCTTAAGTTCAACGACGACCAGCTTTGCGCTTGAATTAGCATACAACTTATAGATAGGTCGTTTATAAACCATTTACAAGAGCTTCTAACTCTTCCGAGAGCGCAAGAACATTTGTTCTATCTTCTTCGGTGAATAAACTACGAGAATTTATACCAAGTGGACCTGATAATGAAGAAGTGAATACTGATGGATACAAAGCTGGCAAAGCAGGATTTGCAGTTGGTGCAGATGTAGATCGTATCGATGCGGGCATAGCTGCCCCCTTTTCTCTATATGTGGCTACGCTAGCTAATAGTGCTTCTTCTGCAGTAAAGGGATTTAGGCCCTTTACATGCTTGATGACCCTAACAGAACCTTTAGGAGGCCTAAGTCTAACTGTCATTGGAACGATTCCTTTTTGTTCCACTAATTCAAACCCATCCCCTATTTTAGGCAATGTTGCATCATCACACCCATAATAAGCAACTGGAGAGCTTGACACGATAGCAAGCTTTCTTGGATTAAGCTGCCCCTTACGGCTTTTGGTTGAGTTTATTAATAATTTTACCCTAACATATACAGCAACCCTACCTTTATATATTCGTGTCGCTCTTCCACATCCCTGCACTAACCGACGTTCCCTTTCGACATATACTCTAGTATCAATGATGTGTTTTACTGCTGGGTTATCATACCCCTCATCTAGCTTCCCGCATGATACACACACTCTCACTGGATTTGGATTTGTTTCTACACAGAATGGTCGGTCAAACTCTCCGATGGATAATGCGGCATCTGCTGACTTTATAGCACCATGATATGCAACTGTTCTAAGCCCTGTATATTCATTAAAAATAGCAGCTAAAGTATCTGCATGCGCCTGAGTCTTTGTAAATATCATCGCTTTTTCATCTTTGTTTTTTAGATGATGCTCCAAATACTGTGCAATTGTCAGATTCATTTCAATTTGTTGAGACTGAAATTTACTAATCCCTTCTTGCTGCTCTTCTGTAATTTCTTTATGACCTGTTATTTTAAGTTCTCTGCGCATATCTTTTACAGCCTTGTGTGCTGAAAAGTCTAAATCTACAAAGCAAATTGGTGCCAGCATGCCCTGATCTATGCACTCTTGCATACTGGTTGAACGCAATATAGGAATAGCAAGCTTATAACTTTTTGCACTAGCTGAAAAGCCCAACATGATTCTGGGCGTATGAACATATGATTGAAGTATCTTTGATATAGCCTTGCTAGATATTCGATGCACTTCGTCAAACAAAATTGCAGTATCAATACTTCTAGAATTGAACACCTCAAGGTCAGGATGGTAGACTACTCCAGACTGTACTTTTTTCATTACCTCACTATTTTGTCTGGTCCAAGACATGTATGTAATGACTGTCACTACTCTTATATCTTTTTTTAAAGAGCTAAAACTACCAACTGGTAAAATTTTCCCCAAGCCTAACTCAGGATTTGATTGATGATATTCGTTGATTTTTTGGATTGTTTGCTTTAACAAATTTAATGTTGGCACTACAATCAATATCTTCTTAACTGGTGTTTGTTGCAAGATACTTATGACTTTAGCTATCATTGCGGTTTTACCTGAGCCAGTTGGCATAACACAAATACCCTGGGGGGAGTCTTGTTGATTCAGCGCTTGCAAAAAGCATGACATGGTTTCTTTTTGTAGTGGTCTTAAGAATTGATCTGATTCAGGATCATATTGAAGATGGTCTGGTCTGCGAACAGCTTCTAGCCTTACTCTCTTTGTAAGCGGTCCTTCCTCTTCTGATTTAACTTTTTCACTCAGAGTTTCAGCTTCTGAACCTGAAAGTTCTTGCTTTGGCGAAAGGCTTGCTCCTGACACTAAACTATTTTGTACAATCGTTTCTTTAGCAATTGATCCCGATGGATTAACTATTTCAAATCTTGCTTTTTTTGCAAGAGGCCCTTCACTTACTTTATCCCTGTGTTCTATTGGCTGAGGATGATTTAAGCCAGAAGCACTCAAATTCAATAAAGAATGAGCAGCTGCAAACGCTGGTATATTGGCCTGTGCAGGCGCCTTCGGCTCTGAGTACTTAGTTTGTGTTGAACCTTGTGTATCTTTCATATTCTACATGCTAATTATTAAAATTATAGTACACTATAATGACATATAAATTTAGAGCTTTAATAATAAATACTAATTCATTCTAACTCATTATTTTATCCTTAAAAACAAAAACACGGGTAGCAGACCAGATCGATCTGTGTAAAGATGAAAAAAATGGGAGTCAGTCATGCAGCAAGATACAGTTGTCGTTTCTAGTTATCTAGACAAAATAAAACCCTGGATTGTTTGCTTATCAGCAGGTTTATTTTTCTTTTATGACTTTATACAACTGAATGCATTCAATACTTTAAATCCCTATGTATCAGAGGCATTTGGCATTTCTGCCCTTCAAGTTGGCTACTTATCTTCCACATATCTCATTGCAACTGTATGTATGCTGCCCTTTTCTGGCGCTCTGTTAGATCGATTTCCTACACGTGATGTCATTCTTACTGCCATGGTAGCTTGTATTGCATCAACCTTTTTGTTCGCAATCTCTCCTAACGTTTGGGTTGCTGGCATTGCTAGATTCATGTGTGGCGCTTCAACTGCATTCTGCTTCCTGAGCTGTATTGTCCTATCTACCAAATGGTTCAAAAGTAGTTCACTTGCACTAGTAACAGGCGTCATTGTGACCATGGCAATGTTTGGTGGCATGATCTCTCAAGAGCCAATGGCGCACTTGATTAGTCACTATGGATGGCGCAACGCTCTGCTTGCTGATGCTGGGTTTGGTGTACTGTTACTTGCAGCGATGTATTACCTGATTGAAAATCAGCCAAAAGATTATCAAGCACCACAGAAAGTAGATGAACCTTTTGTACAAAGCTATCAAAAAGCCTTAAAAAACCCTCAAAATCTAATCTGTGGTAGCTATACTGCTTTGATGAACTTGTTTATCTTTATCTTCGGTGCTGTATGGGGTATAGAGTACCTTCAGCATGTTTATGGACTGACATATGTAGATGCAAGTAGAGTCTCGATGATGCTCTTTTTTGGTACCATGATAGGCTCACCTTTAGCTGGAAAAATTTCTGATGCGATGAAAAAAAGACGCCTACCAATGGTGATAGGTGCACTACTATCGCTGATGCTGTCTTTATTATTGTTCTCAACTGACCTAGCACAACATCAATTAACCCTGCTCTTCTTTGCTCTTGGGCTAACAACCAGTACACAGATTATTAGCTATCCTGTTATTTTTGAGCGCAATCATCCATCCATTACTGGTACTTGTGAGGCCATTGCTGGGGTTGTTATCATGTCTGCAGGTGCGATATTTCAACCATTCTTTGGTTTACTGATGGACCGCCATGCAACAGAAGTAATGGGGGCTAAAGTTTACCTTGCCCAGGATTATCAATTTGCATATTGGATACTACCAATTTGTTTAGTCATTAGCTTAATACTAGCATTACAAGTAAAAGAAACGAACTGTAAGTCAACATGGCAGGAAAACGCTCATTAATCTATTATCTTAAACAAACGGTAATGATATACACCTGTGTGCTATCTGCCTGCATGTTGTTATTAATCGGATCTCCTATCAGCATGATAGATGGGGCAAATACTTTTGGCATAGCAATATCTGATAGTAATCCTTCTTTATTTTCAGTTGTATACAATACACTATTTCTTCAGCTAGGAAACAGTTTTTATACTGCTGTACCTGCTTTATACACTGCAGCAAAAGCATTCTCGCATTCAGTGACATTTTCCATGATATGCTTACTAGTATTAATGTTATCATCAATTTTTCTAAGTATTCTCTCTTTTTACTTCCAGACCAGTAGGCTTCAGCAACAACTTGTATACGTGAGTGCAACACCATCTATAGTCTATCTCTCATGCTGCTACCTGGTAATGCAATACTTTGCTATACAACCCAGTCATTATGCTGTGCCTTTATTCCTAGTGGTTTTAAAGTCCATTGGTCTGTATGTTGATTTGATTACCACAAGCCTCAAACAACATCAGCACTCTAACGCAAACCTATTTTTAGATACTTTAGGCGTCCCTAAATGGAAAACATTTTTTTTCTTTTCGTCTAAAAGTATATTTTCTATATTATTATTTAAGCTACCCTTGAAGTTTCTGAAACTGACTTTTTCAGTGATGCTTTTTGAAGCACTTTTAGGGCTACAAGGTATTGGAAGCTTAATGCTCAATGCTACTTTGAGCTACGATCTTCCAATCATATGTGCATGCTTTGTATTATCGAGTGTCTTAACGGCAGCTTGTATGACACTTTCAGATTATATTTCTCACACACTCTATGAAACAAAACTTGGTTAAACAGCATCGTTTTTTATTTACTCCCCTAATCCTGGTCAGTTTATGTGTTATAGCTCTCCCCTACCATGTAGAAATCAACCTCACACAAGCCCATTTAACACCTTCGTTTGAACATTGGCTCGGCACTGACCCTTTAGGTCGTGATATCCTTTGTTACAGCATCCAGGCCGGTCTAATTGATCTTTGTGTTGCTGGTGTCCTGACATCCTCCAATATTCTACTGGGCAGCTTTTTTGCCTGCTGCTATGCAATGAGTAGCATTAAAAAACGCCAATGCTTACGGTACTTAATGGTTGCTTTAAAAAGTGTTCCTAAAATACTACTCATTCTAATCAGCATACTTTCACCATCCCCCCTTCTAGCCTATCTCTTGCTCTCCTGTACTACCCAGTGGGCAAGCTTTTCATTAACAACCAAACAGCGCTTGACTCACCAAACAACAAAAGCTCACTATATTGATGCTAAACTCAATCAATACCCAACTTATTGGATTGGGTACTACCATCTACTCCCTGCAATCCAATCTTATACCTTAAAGATGCTGCCCTATCAGTTAATGCAATCAATATCAGCATTAATGACACTAAGATATCTAGGCTATGGGTTTAATCAATCCTATCCAACCTTAGGACAAATTATGCTTGACCAGAAATACCAACTAGATCCTTTAAACATTGGCTGGTGTGCCTTAATATGTCTTCTAATTTATACCTCCACAGCCTATCTTTGTTCTTTGCTCAATAAAAAAGGCTCAATCTAATTTGATCGAGCCTTTTAATCAACTAAAATTGATTTTATGGGCAACGTTTAGGTGCTTTACCACATGCTGGTCGAGAAGCAGAGGCTTGAAGCACTCTAGGTCTAGATTCAAACAGTGATTCACTTCTTGCTGCACGTCTTTTGGCTTGCTTAAATGCTTGTACAGCTTCTTGCTCTTTCTGAATGAGTTGATTATGAAATTGATAGAAACGTTCTGGTATCATCGCATTAGGCTGATTAAAGAAATTTTTAAGACTAACTCTAGCTTCTGTAAAAGTACGACGAAAATGATTGTGGGCAAACTCTACTATCTTATCTTCGTCACCTTGTAATCTCTGTATTGTTGCTTCAGAATATTCTAAATCTAGCTGGTCCATAAGTAACCTTGTTGTTATTAACGTGATTAAAATATACAAATTGTCTTGCGAGATTTCAAGAATCGACAACCAGATTTACCAACCTTAATATTAATATAATTATTAACACTTTATTAAGACTTTATTTTATCTTTATATTACATTACTATGCTGTCTATGAGAAATAAATTACTAGAAATTTACCAGTATGCTTGGCAAGGACAGCACCTTGGACAATTGAGCCTATGCTTATGGAATCAACAAATTATCAGCATACGCTCACCATCCATGTCAGGGAAAACAACGCTTGGAATGTGTATAGCAAAACAAGTGAAGCACCCAAGTATTCATTATCATTCATCAAAAGTTGTGCTCTGTCCTCAACAAATCAGAAATGCATTCTTTCAGTTCACATCAATAGCTCAGTACCTTAAAATATTACTGAATCAAACTCAAATCGAACAGGAGTTTCAATCACTAGGACTTTGCTTATCCCTTTTAGAATTAAGCCCTCAACAACTGAGTTTGGGACAACTCAAAAGAGTTGCAATGATCCTAGCAAGTAATAGTGATGCTGAGTACATTATCTTAGATGAGACGCTATCATCTTTAGATCAAACTTCTTTAATGAAAACCTTAGCCTGGATCAAACAAAAACAACATCAAGGTAAAAGCTTTTTGATCTTTACACACCAAGCATTACCTGAAGGCTTTTCTGATACGACTATTGACCTATCTCCTGAACTAAATTTAACAGCAGTGCATCTGCCTGTACCTGAGTCTTATATGATTCACTTCAATGATATTCAGCTGCAGTCCTCTAACACCTATATTCAAAGCTTAATGTTATACCCAGGGCATTGTAGTGTTTTAATGGGAGAAAGTGGTTGTGGAAAAAGTCGCTTTTTAAAATATATTATTGAGAAGGGTTTAACAGCTCCATTTAAAACACAGTGTGTTTTTCAACAAGCTGAGGAAGCATTTTGCCCCTCAATTCCCCTATCAAAAAGCCTTAATATGCCCGATATAGATCAAACTATATTATGTGAAATACTTGCACAGTATAACCTTAATCTACAAAATATTGAACATGACAAGCTCTCTGGTGGCGGTTACCAAGCCATACAGCTTGCTAGAGCATTGGCAAGAGCACCTCAAATACTATTACTGGATGAGCCAACATCTGCAATGGACACTCAGTGGAAGTACATTACATATCAGATACTCAAGCAATACCTCAAAGAAAACAATGTTAGCATTTTACTTGTGACACATGATGAAGGTGAAGGACAATATCTCTCAAACTTTATTTATAAAATGGTACTATATGGAGACAAATACTTATGTATCACGCCATCTTGTTAGTTTGTGCCATGGCAAATACGATGACATTATGTGCACGTGGTTATGAGGCAAAATACCAACAAGCACCTCACTTAAGCTATGTTGATCCAAATATTCCTCCACAAGGTCAACTTCACTTGCCTATCAATCATATTGAGTCATATACGCCATATCACCTATTTGCAAAACAGCATCCTGAGCTAACTGCAATGCAATATGAAACACTCATTAAATCACCTGCAGATGATAAAGCATGCTACTACCCTTTACTCGCAACTCCAACCAACGTATCTAAAAACTATATTGAGCTTTCTATCAATCCAGGTGCATATTTTCATGATGGTTCTAACATTAAAGTAGAAGATATTGCTTATAGCATTCAAATGGCGAAAAAAAGTCTAGTATGGCAACAATACTCTCAACCTATTCGTCAGCTGATTCAATATCCAGAAACCTTCAGGATAGAATATACTGGTGATTGGCATGAAATCATCATTGCATTAGGACATATCCCCATTGTGCAAAAAAAGACTTTATTGGGTAGCGGACCATACCAGCTGTCACAACAAAATTCTCAGCAGCTCAGCTTTATAAAACAAGACCACTATTGGGGAAAAAGTCATTGGCTGAATATAGGTAGAAATCTATACCATAAAGTGATTTATCACTTAATTACTCACCCAGCACTACTGCATCAATTTCTATCTACTCAAACAATTGACTTATACCCTGTATACAATGCAAAACAATGGCATTTACTCGACACCTCTTTATCTGAAGCAACCACTGCACTTAATCAAAATCAGAGCCACTATACACAATACCTTCTGTTCAACCCTGAAACCAATGCTCTAAAATTTCGACAAGCCATATTTTCATTAATCAATGCTGCTCAAATTAATCAATATCTCTGCTTTGGACAATATCAAAATATTGAATCCAAACCAATCAGTATTGCAGAAGCACTTAGTATACTATCAGAGTCTAAAACTAAAACACTTCAACTGGTTGTTTTATCTAAATGGCTACACATTGGAGAGGCAATTGCACACCAACTTCAACAACATGGTGTTAAAACTGAACTGATTACTCTTCCAACAAGTGCTTATGTACACAGGCTTAGATTAGGCCAATATGATTTAACAATCCTGGGCACAGAGCATCATCCACTCATGCAATATAGTGACCTGCTTGCAGCATATATCCAACCACCTATACCATATCATCAAGATCTTAACTTAATTGATTATCAAAACCAATTGATAGAACAGCATTACCTTCACCCTCTTTGGAAATCATCACAATATAAAATCCATCATGATAGCACGATAAAACTTGATCATTTAGATGGATTAGATGAGCTAGATTTATTATCATCTTGGAAAATAAAGTGAGCTTACCTATTTCACCTCGCCACACGGCGACACTATGTCAGAGCCGATTGAGTCAACAAGGTCTCAAACATACTAAACTCAAAATAAGTAAGCTCAGTTTCTTTTATAACCATGAGGTTTTATTTGACAGATTTTTTTACGATATTGTATAAAAATATAAACCATGCAAACTACTTTGATGATTTGGAGAACGCATGTATTGCTTAGTTGCTTTTAAAAACTTTACGAAAGAGCTGGTCTGCTATGCAGTAGATGCCTCTGTTACTGAAGCACATATTGGTTACCGAGTTTTAGTGCCTTACGGCAAAAAAAACTGTATTGGCATTTTAGTTGAACTGATATCAAAGCCCACGATAGATCAATCGAAAGTCAAACCTTTATCTAACCTTCTTGACCCACTGTATCGTCGAGAAACAATTACATTTTATCGTCAACTGGCCAGTTACTATTTACTCAGTGTGAATGAAATCATTTGTCTGGCGACACATACAGATTTATTCTTAACTGATACTTGCACTCAAGACCAATGGTTTTGTATTAGCCCTACGCTAAAACCATCCAGCATAACACAGAAAAAAGTTGCTAAGTTTGCTAATCAATCAACATGTATTTGGTCCCTGAAGCAGCACTTTGCAATCAATAATATTGAAAATATGATTGCGCAAGAGGACCTAATTCCTTCTGAGCCAACCGCTCAGCCTATACAAGCAAGTTTGTACGAACTCAGTACTGCGCAACAAAAAATCACCCAAAGTATTTTAGATAGTTGGCAAGGGGTACATTTGATTCACGGTGTGACAGGCAGTGGTAAAACCGAAATATATACCCACCTGATTGTACATACCCTAAAGCAACAACAGCAAGTTTTGGTATTGGTTCCTGAGATTGCATTAACACAGCAAACGGCAAATAAGATAGCTGATCGAACACAGATGCCTGTCACCATTATTCACTCGAACCTCACTAAAAAACAGAAACTGGCTAGAATCATGCAAGCAAGATCTGGTGCGGCTCAGATATTACTAGGCACAAGAAGTGCCTTACTTTGTGAGTTCAAAACATTAGGTTTGATTATTGTAGATGAAGAACATGATAGCTCTTATCGACACCACTCTCCATTGTTCTTCTCTGCTAAAGATATGGCAGTCTTAAAAGCACATATAGAGAAAGTCCCAATTGTACTTGGCTCTGCAACACCTAGCTTAGAGTCGTTACATAATGCACAACAAGGTCGTTACCAGCTTTATGAATTACATCATCGAGTACATACCAGTATGCCTAAAATACATCTTGTACTACATGAGGAGTCATCAATGCTCTCTCCTCAAGCAAAAAATGCGATTCAACACACACTTGATACTCAAAAGAATGTACTGGTGTTCATTGGTCGAAGAGGCTGGTCTAATTTAGTTTACTGTATTAAATGCGAGTGGCAAGCACGCTGTAATCACTGTGACCAAATCTTAGTACTGCACCAAAACCATTCACTTCAATGCCACCAATGTCAACTTGAATTTAAAAAGCCAGTAGACTGTCCAAAATGTCAACAAGCCGAACTAGTTTCTTATGGATATGGGTCACAGCAAGTTGCGCACCATTTAAGTCAATTATGGCCAGAGCATCAAGTCATGCGATTTGACACAGACCAAACTCCAACCGCGTTAAAAGATCAATTTGCTAGCCTTGTTCAACAAAAGTCTACTATTATTGTTGGTACTCAAATGATGACCAAAGGCCATGACCTTGCTGCAGTACAAACTGTTATTGTCATACAAGCCGATCAGGGGCTATATTCTCATGACTTCAGGGCTGAAGAAAGTCTTTATGCTGAGATGGTACAAACCTCAGGACGCTGCGGGCGTAGACAGCAACCTGGAGAGGTTTGGATTCAGACCAAAAACCCTAATCATCCACTTTTTCAATCTATTCAAACACCACGATCCTATCCTCTATCCTTACTTGAAAAAAGAAAACAGTATCTTCTACCTCCATTTCAGTTTATTGCAGCGATCTATACACTAGCAGAAAAAACACCAAACATTTTACTCCCTGATGAACTAAAGTATATTCTGGGTCCTATCCCCTGCCCTAGAGGCAATAGAGAGGGCAAGACATGCTTCATGTGGTTAATCTCTAATCAGTGTCGAAATCAGAGAAAACATCATCTCTCTTGGCTTATTCGCATCCTGCAACAAAACCCCAAACTAAAAACTTGGTGGCAAGTGGATACATATCTTTGCCCTTAACCTACAATTTGCTATAATCATTTTGATTGATATTGGTGATCAAATGAATGCTTTACTTTGGCCAACACTTACAGCCTACGGATATAGTGATAAGATCACAGAAATCAAAAAACATTATGGACATGACCCTATTAATGCCCAATGGCCTGCAATTAGCTTCATTAACAAACTCAAAATAATCCAAGCTTGGTGTGATCTGCTATCTACACCTTACATGCGTGAGCGCTATTTGTTCAAGAAAGAGAACTATATAAACTATCAGCTGAACCCAGAAGACTTTATAGTATTGTTATCTCTCCAATCGCCTACACCGGAGAGGTATATGCTAAAGATTGAGAAATTCTTTCAAGATATCACTGACTCCCTCATACCAGATGAGTACCTTTTATTTTCAATGGCCTCAACTATATTTTGTTATCGACATGTGCTTGCTTATCTTTCAAAACAGAAAGCAACATTATCAATCAGAGCACTCAACCCGCTTTTGGTTAATGCAGTGTCCCATTTCTCATCTGGTTTCACCATCACAAAAACTGACAAAATCCCTAATCAGTCAACACTACAGTTCATCCATGAGATGCTACAAGCCATTGATCAAAAGAAAACACTTCTAGATCTAATTGACGCAGCAACAAGTGAACCTAATAAAGTCACTTTAATTTTTGAAAACATCATACCGTTAGAAAAACCCAGCAAGCACCCTGTTTGGAATAAGCAGGACTACCAGCAACTGATACAACGTATTCAAAGCTTATTAATGATTTATGAAAGTAACCCCGCACTACTCTATACCTAAATTTTCTGAATAAAGAGAGTCACGATATATCAGCGGCTTTTGTGATCGCAAATGGAGATACTTGATTTGCTGTCGAAAGTATTGATACAAAGGCGTATCCTCAAACTGTATTAAATGACTAACCACAATAATTGCATCCGCTTGATCATACTCCTCTATCCAATCATCAAATAATGCATCATAACAAATGAGTACCAAGTAACATTTTTGGTCACAAATTAGGCGAGAACCGATGCCTTTCTGGTAATAAGACTCAGCAAACGGTACCGGATGCTTTTTCTTTGCATATCCTCTAAACGAACTTGTTCCTTGATATACCGAATACTGATGATCATCTAAATGATGATAAATGGTATTCTCTTGTCCAGTATACACATCTCCCTCAGCTAAAATATTGACCGGGTAGAAATGAGTGGATAGAGGCGTATACCCAATTAAACTTAGTAAGCTAATACTTAAAGCACAGGCCATCAATGATCTTGATACAGCCAGCACATAAAAGACATAGATTGCACCTCCGCCTAGATAATAGACCAATACATCGAATGGCGTTTGGGCTAACATTGGAGTTGTTCGGTATAAAGCAATATCAAGCCATTGCCATATGCTTTCACTCAGTACGAACCAAATAAAAGTCTGAATAACAGAATGCCGCACATGATCAAAGATCAAAAACCATATCCACCAAAGCCCAAATAATATCACTGCAGATACCAGAACTGATTCATATGCAAACTTGGGATAAACAGTGAATAAAGCATCTTGATAAATTGCAAAATAATAATATGCAATGAGCGCAACTTGTATCAATGATCGCACCCACCTCGGTGATGCATCATTAAATAGTTTAATACCTGAAAGCCATAGCCATGGAGATGCATGCAGATAGCCAGCACCGATCAGTAAACTGCTAATACATGAGAATGCTATTCTGACCATTAGAAGAGCCTCAGATCAATCAATGCTATGCGTCATTCTTGAACTGAATAAGCTGATTATTACTACTATCGCTATCAAATACGTAGCCTTGTTCAGAAAAGTCTTGTAATTGCTCTGGCTGTGTAATCTGATTTTGAATCATATACCTTAACAACCGACCTCGCATCCGTTTTGCTTTTACAGCAATGAATTTATAACCAGTTGCTGTTTGATCTAAAAAAGTGATATCTACCCACCTTTTCATTTGATGTCTGTTCACTGTCTTAGCGTATTCGTTTGATGCAAGATTAAAGATAATCTCTTCATTTTTTAGTGCTTGCGTAACAGAATCAGACCATAGCTTTGCTAAATCCCCAACTTCCGGTAACCGACTAACCATTTCCAAACGGTATGGCAAAATACCATCTAATGGCTTTAATAAACCATAAAATGCTGAAATCATTCGGACATTGTTTTGCAAGTATTCGACATCCTGCTCAGATAAAGAGTCAACATCCAAGTTTTGATAAACATCCCCTTGGTAAGTATAAATGGCTGCTGCTGCATGGCCTTGTTTGATCTGATCAATGCTGAATGCTTGTAGTCTCTCTTGGTTCAGCTTTGCCAACGGCATGCTAATCTTTAAATGCTTCGCCAAATCTTCGACACTCATCTCTTGCAAAATATTTGCTAGCTCTGCAGTCATTTGCAACTGCGATGGTACTCCTTGACCATCGATATAGTGCTCTACCTGCTTTTTTGCTGGAGAAATGATAATCATTAAGTGTCCACATTCTCTGCCATTAGAGCATTCTCTTCAATGAACTTCTTACGTGGCTCTACAACATCCCCCATCAGCATTGAGAACAACTGGTCAGCTTCTTGACCATCATCTGTATTTAACTGGATTAGCGTTCTGACATCTGGGTCTAAGGTTGTTTCCCAAAGCTGCTCAGCATCCATTTCACCAAGACCTTTATATCGCTGCACTGTATAACCTTTTCTCGCGCTGGTCATCACATACTCTACAAATGTGTCAACACTCTGTATAGCTTGTGTTTGCCCTTGAACTTCTACATCTAACTTACCCTCTGCCATAACATGACAAGTTTGCGCAATCTCTATGATTCTTTGGTAAAGTGCTGAAATAATGAAATGCTTATCCATTACAAATCGCTCATCCATCCCATTTGAATGCTCATATACAATGACAATACTTTGATCTTCTACGTTAACTTGTAAACGCCTTGTTTGGTAATCGCTATAGCGCTTGATCTGAGCTTGAAGCTGACTGGCATATGCTTGCATTTTCTCGTCTTGTTCAAAGTCCTCTATAGACAATGGTACAACAAGCATCATTGATAGGAATAAATCCACTGGATGGTAATGATACTTACTATGAATCTGCTTTTCAGCATCATAAAAATTGATCACAACATCTTTAATTTCATTCCCTGCAATCACGACTGCATCATCTTTTTTCACAACACATTGGTTCACAATGTCGTTCAACAAGAAGTCATATAATGCTTCTTCGTCTTTAAGATAGCAAGACGTCTTACCCTTTCTAATTTGGAACAGTGGTGGTTTTGCAATATAGATATGCCCTCTTTCCAATAGCTCTGGCATCTGTCGATAGAAGAATGTGAGTAACAATGTCCTAATATGCGCACCATCTACGTCAGCATCTGTCATAATAATCACACGATGATATCTGAGCTTATCTGGGTCATAACCGTCTTTACCAACCCCACAACCAAGTGCCATGATCAACGTTGCAATCTGATCTGAGCTTAAAACCTTATCATATCTTGCTTTCTCAACATTGAGAATCTTACCTCTGAGCGGCAAAATGGCTTGAAAGCGTCGATCTCTCCCTTGCTTTGCAGAACCTCCAGCTGACTCACCCTCTACAATGAAGACTTCTATCTTCTCTGGGTCTTTTAACTGACACTCAGCAAGCTTTGATGACAACTTAACATCTAAGCTTAACTGGTCCGTTTTACGCGAAATATCCCGCGCCTTTCTTGCTGCTTCACGTGCACGTGATGCTTCTTCAATCTTTTTAACAATGATCTCAGAGATCTTAGGATGTTCCTCTAGGTAAGACATCAAATGCTGATAAATACTCAGCTCAATCACTTTCTTCACTTCTGATGATACAAGCTTTGATTTGGTTTGAGAAGAAAACTTAGGATCTGCCATCTTCACAGATATCACTGCTGTAAGCCCTTCTCTAATATCATCACCTTGCACCATCAGCTTGGACTTTAGCAGCTCAGTAGCATACTTATTCATTGTCCTCGTCAAGGATGTTTTCAATGCTGCTAAGTGTGTTCCACCATCTGCCTGATGGATATTGTTGGTATAACACAAAATATGCTCTTGATAGGCTGAAGTCCACTGCATTGCCAGTTCAAATGAAACATGATCTTGAGTTCCAGCAATTGATATCACATTATCATGCAGTGTCGTTTTACTTTGGTTCAAAGATTCTACAAATTCACTGATACCACCCTCATAGTGATAAGTTTCATCAAATGGATCATTTGCATCTCTTGAATCGATGAATTGAATCTTGATTCCTTTATTCAAATACGCTAACTCTCTCAACGTTTTAGAGACAACTTTGCGATTATAGTTAACATGAATAAAAGTGTCACCACTGGATAAGAATTGAACAGTCGTTCCAGTAATAGCCTGTCCAGTCTCTGTGATCACTGGCGTCTCTGGCTCTCCCCTTCTGAACATTTGGTGATAGTGCTTCCCATCTCTTGTGACATCGAGTGTTAACCAATCTGATAATGCATTAACCACAGACACACCTACACCGTGCAAACCACCTGAAACTTTATAAGCATTCTGATTAAACTTACCACCCGCATGTAAAACGGTCATGATCAGCTCTGCTGCATGTATACCTTCTTCTTTGTGTATATCAATGGGTATACCACGCCCATCATCAGATACTTTCACTGAGTCATCAGCACAAAGCTCAACGACAATCTTTGAGCAATAACCTGCTAGTGCTTCATCCACTGAGTTATGCACAACTTCATAGATCATATGATGTAGACCTGAGCCTTGCTCATCATCAGTATCACCAATATACATCCCAGGTCGTGCACGTACTGCTTCTAGTCCTTTTAGAACCCGGATATGACCAGAATCATAATTTGAATTATCAACTTCTTCAGACATTGGATTATCCAATAATTTTAGTACCTCGATTATACCATAAATTACTGCATGATCCTAGGTGATATTTACGCTCCCTCAATCTGTATAGATCCCATCATCAGGGTTAGCACTCCTTGCGCCAAAAACAAACTAAATAGACAGCAATCAATTTTGTGGCCTAACATCTATGTATCCACCACCCTCATCTTCAGGTCTATTTTGAGCAGCATTATTTAACTTTTCCCTTTCCACTAAAGCTAACGCTAAGTTATACATCCCTTCCTGATCTTGCCCCACCACCGTTAAGTATCCATCGCCCTCACCTGCAGTTGCACCAGCACTGGTCTGATCAGGATGTATGCTCTCCAAGAATTTCACCGCTTTGCTCAGCTCTTGTTTTAGATACCCGTAATAATTTTTAGGCGTCCCACAATCTACTCTCTGTATTAATTCATGCATATCTTTGTAAAACTGCAAATCATCTACCTTTAAATTCTTGTCACTATATTCTATCATGCCTATATCCTCCCCATCGTCACCTTGGTCATAAACCCTTTCGAACCGGGCGTTATCCCTAAGAACTGTCAATTTATCCTGATATTCGTCTTCTAATGAATAAAACAGCTGTTTTTCGAAGGGCTCGTTCTCCATATCAAGAGTAAACATACTTGACTGCCTACTATCATTTTCCTTTATCTTACGAACACAGTCAGCATATCCAAGCCCGTTGTTAAGGGAGCCCCCGATTACTTCTCGTTTCAACATCTTTGGCTCGCTCAAGTTATCTGCAACAGTGTGACTAGCAGTACCTATTGGAGGATAACTAATTCTACAGGGTTGAGCTTTACTTTTGGATGTCTTCTTCTCCATCTCATAACATTACCCCCATCATCATTCCCTTCTTTTTCACGTTTAATACTTAAAAATCAGAAAAAATTACAAAAAAGTATCAATCAACTGTTTTTGAATGACGTTTTACTTACAAGTGTCCTGAAAAAAACGTTGTAGCACTCTCTTCAGAGCGAGTGAAAGTGTTACACTTGACTATCACTCAGAAAGACTTTTGTCCCCTACTTTGTTTTTTTTGCAGGTTCTAAGCTTTCCACGGGACGAGGCCTTTTTCTTGATGCAAACACTGATGCGTCATGTAGTGAGGTATCAGATATCATCTTCATATATAAATCCTCAACTTTCCCCCAAATCTTTTCGTTAATATTTCTTAAATCATGATTTGCGGCAACCTCTGTCACTTTGCTTCTTGTTATAGGGCAAAGACCATTATTAGCTCTTATACCCTCCCAAGAGGACCTTTCTACAGTATGGCCACTTGGAAAAAGCGAGACTGGATCATATAATACTTCCATTGTAACCGGGCATTTTGATATTAATTCTTCTAACATCGCATATTGGCTTTTATAACCTGGATTGTCAGTCAATTTTTCAGATATTAATTTATGCCATGACTTTCTGAGGTTAAGATGAATATTTAACAACCTCTTGTTTTCAGCAAGGCTAAGCGCACTCCTATAATCTGCACCTCCCTCCAATAAGACTTCAACTACTTCATTGTGGCCTCGATCTGCTGCAATTAATAATGGCGTGTAACCACTTTTATTAGCTTGATTGATATCGATGCCATCTTTCCCTAGCAATGCTTCAACTACTTCATTGTGGCCGTTGTGTGCTGCAATTAATAATGGCGTGATCTCATGACCATTACTAGCGTGATTGATATCGATGCCATCTTTCCCTAGCAATGCTTCAACTACTTCTTTGCGGCCTTTGTGTGCTGCAATTAATAATGGCGTTTCACCCCTACTATTGGCTTGATTGATATTGATACCAACTTTCCCAAGTAATGCTTCAACTACTTCATTGTGGCCGTTGTGTGCTGCAATTAATAATGGCGTAAAACCATAACGATCGACGTGATTGACATTTATGCCTGTTGCCCCTAGCAATGCTTCAACTACTTCTTTGTGGCCTCGAGCTGCTGCAAGAAACAATGGCGTGCAACCACTTTTATTAGTTTGATTGATATTAATACCATCTTTCCCAAGCAATGCTTTAACCTTGTCTATTTCTCCAAACTCAGCAGCTAAAAGTAATTCATTTGATATCACAAGAAAACCCATTATATTGTTGTTATTTATACATAATGCCCTAAAGGTGGATTTGGTGCAATATTTATTACTAAACAAGGATAATCACTATATCGCATTCTTTTGCAGCAGCACCTCGATTTGGGCCTTAAAAAACTGAGCTTTAGGGACTTACTCCTCCCCATTTCCAAACAAACTTCTAAAGCGCTTCACAACACTTTATACCCCCTTTTTTAAAACGCATACCACTTGAAAACCACACAACAGCAAAAAAACCTTAACAGACTGTTTTTAAATGATATTATCTTATACACAAGGACCTGAAACACGACCATGTTCCACGTGAAACATCATATCAGCATTCAACTCAACAAGATCTCTCTCGAGAACCCCTGTAATAAGTAACTGGTCTGAATGCCCATCAAGCTGCGCAACCACTTTTTCTCTGGCCTCAATACTAAGTTCTGCGCAGATATCATCCAGCAAAATAACCACCCCTTCCTTATGCTCACTAAGTAGTCGCTTTGTAGCACATAGCAGGCCTGTATAAGCAAGCTTTAGCTGCCCCTGGGAGAGCAGCTTACCACCATTATAGTAGAGATAATCATCTCTGTGCGGGCCTATAGTAGTCACTCTTGCTCTTCGATCATCTATAATACTGGCATTGAGGCACTGCATAAAATCAATGCTACCCGAAGACTTATAATCAACATGCTCCCCTTTATCAGAGATCGCATTAAAACTCTCAACCAACTCTTTTCTAGCTGTCATCAACTCCAGCCCTGCAGGAGCTAATAAACTGTCCCATTCTTTGACAGACCCGCCCTGCTTCAATGTCAAATTGCGCATCTTCAGAACTTTGGAATATGTTTTGTAACTTTGAGTGTAACCAGGTTTCACGTGAAACAGAATCCAGTCAAAGAAACGTCTGCGATATGCAGACTCATCGAAAAAGCGCCTATGGCTATTAGAATCCATAAATAAGATTGGAACCTGTTCAGCTATTTTGGAAAAGCTTGCGGCTTTAGCGTTTATTTTCCCAATATTTGCATCACCTTTCTGTATCGCAACCGTTGCGCCATGGTGCATTTCTGCACGTACGATGAGATTACTTTGCCCTACTTGGACAATATCATCTATACTTGAAGTTCTAAATGAACGGCCCCTTCCCAACAAATGTATTGCTTCAAGTATTGATGACTTACCACTACCATTATCTCCGTAGAATACGTTAACACCTTTGGAAAGCTTTAATGATAGATGACGAATATTTCGTAGTGACTGTATCTCTAGCGATGAGATCATAGAGTCAATGGCATGATCACATATACAAGCGAGTCTGCATTAGGCTGCGCTAATAGAACACCTTGCATGCTGTCACTAAACTGGAACTGCACGACGTCTGATTCAATCACACTTAATACATCCAATACATAACCAATATTGAAAGCAACCACACGATCTTGACCATCGTATTCGATTGACATATGTGATTCTGCAGCTTCTTGATCGAAGTTTCTACTGGTAATCTTTAGTGAAGACTTGGAGAAATGAAACTTTGCCCCCTTGAACTTTTCATTAGCAAGAATTGCAACACGTCCTAGTGCTAGCTTTAGTTGCTTTACATCCACAGTAGCTGTTGAACTGAGCTGAGTAGGGATTAGCTTGGCGTAATTTGGATACTTGCCTTCAATCAGATTTGATCTTAAGACAAAGTGCCCAGCAACGATCTCTATGGCATGTGAGCTTAAGCTGATATGCACCTGCTCATCTGAATCTCTAAGCAAACGAGTTAGCTCTGTTACTGTTTTTCTCGGCACAATAGACTGGATACTAGAACCAACAGGAGAGGGGAGGGGAACTGAGGCCCAAGACAACCTGTGCCCATCTGTTGCAACACAGTTCAAACTTGATTGGTCACACTCGACCAACAAGCCATTCAAAAAGAACCTAGCATCCTGGTAAGCTATTGAAAATGAAGTCTTTTCTATAATATTTCTTAGATCTTGCTCTGAGAGCTTAAACTGGTGCTTGACCTCAAGCTCTGGCAGGTGAGGGAAGGAAGAGCTGGGCAAGCTGGCTAATTTAAACTCAGCATCTGCTGATTTTACCGTCACCCATTGGTCTTCGACCATAAACTCAATCACACCTTCAGGCAGAAGCTTTGCAATATCACTTAACTTACGGCAGGAGACAGCGATAGAAAACGGCTCCTGAGCCTCAGAAAACAGCCTTGCTGAGGTGATCACCTCGACCTCTGAGTTAGATGCCATGATGTCCAAACGATCGCCTGAGCCGCTTAATTTAACATAGGAGAGAATCTGCATGACCTGTGAAGGCTCTACGACACCGGATACATTTTTCAAGCCTGCTAGCAAGCTGTCTCTTGAAATGGTGAATAAACATGTATTTTCTACTGTCGTTTGGGTGCTCATATCGCCTCCTAATTATTTAATATTCTAAGCAGGTTATCATAATCTGCTTTCAAAACCATATCTTCTGATAACAATTTTTCAATATGCCGATCAGCATGCAAAACCGTTGTGTGATCACGGTTACCAAACTCTCGCCCAATCTGACTGAAACTGACCTTTGAAAACCGTTTAGCCAAGTGCATTCCGAGCTGACGAGGGCGAGCTATATTACGTTTTCTTGATGCACCAGTAAGGTCCGCAATCGTAATCTTATAATAATGCGCTAATGCACGCTGTATCTCCATGATACCAATTTGCTCATCTCTGACATCAATCATATCTTTCAATGACTCTTTCGCAAAATCCAGTGTAACCGAACGGGATAAGAATGATGCATTTGCAATCAAACGTTTTAAAGCACCTTCAAGCTCACGGACATTCGACTGAATACGGTCTGCAATAAAAAACGCAACATCCTCAGGTAAATCAACACCCGCTTGCTTTGCCTTACTGAGTAAAATGGCAACTCTAGTCTCTAACTCTGGTGGATCAATCCCAACGGTTAAACCACAACAGAAACGTGACTTCAAACGGTCTTGTAAGCCCTCTAAATCACGCGGGAACCGATCACTGGTTGCGATAATCTGCAACCCTGAATCCAATAAACAATTAATGGTATGAAAGAGCTCTTCTTGTGAGCGAACTTTTTTGACAAAGAACTGTATATCATCAAGCAATAGCACGCAACTTCTGTATCGCTGCTTAAATCGCTCCATTTCATTTTTTTGAACAGCCCTAATCATCTCCGATACGAACTGTTCAGAGTGAACATACGCAACATTTTGAGCAGGGTCCTTTTGCCTGATGTAATTACCTACTGCTTGCATCAAATGCGTTTTTCCACGCCCAACATCACCATAGATCACAAATGGATTAAAGGTATTACCAGGACTATCAGCAACCTGCATTGCTGCTGCTTTTCCTAATTCATTACAACGACCAACCCAAGCATCAAATGTAAATCCTGGATTTAAGCTACTCAATATAGGATCAGTTACAGCCTTTTTGACCTGCGGAAGAGAAGGCTCAACAATTTCTGGATCATCATCCAATACCAGGCGCATTGATAATTTATGAAACTCAGGACAGTTGTCACTGATCTCTCGTTTTAGATCACTGATATACTTAGAGAAGAATGCGTCTTTTAAGTAACGATTTGGAAAAACTAGCTCAAGACACTGAGCATCATCATAACGCGCAACAATCGGTGCAATATCTCTTTCGTATGCGGAAATATCTAAACTCTCCTTAAAGAAGCGCTGAGAGTAGTTCCAAAGTTGTTCGCAAGCCATGGTATTTTAAACTTGATGGAGAAATGATCCTATTTTACCATTCACTAAACTTTTTAAAAGGGCGGTTGAGCAGCAATTTTCATTGATGATATTTTACATAGACTTAACTTAACTCTACACCAAATACTGCAGCTTAATTTAAGATCATTGATTCAAAATAAACCAGCGCTCTAAGATCAGCTCAGCACTTCTGACATCGATATTTTCTTTCAGCAACCCTTTCATGCCATGAGCCTTATAAAGCTCGTCACGAGCCTCTACTGAGGTCATGTGCTCATCAACTTGATGGACTGGAAATGCATAACGCTCACATAAATCTAAATAAGCTTGCTGCGCAAAAGGGGTGACTTCAAACGGACTGCCATCCTGCTTATGCGGCAAGCCAATGATGATTGCATCAATACCATATGATTTTACCCACTGATCCAGCACTTTAAAGTCTATTTTACCATCTACTGCAGAAATTGAGCCTAAGGGTTCAGTATGCTCGGTCATTTGAAAACCCAGTGCACACCCCCAATATTTTAAACCAAAATCAATCCCAATAACGATCATACGTGGTCTGTTTGCTCTTGCAAGTGAATGTAACGGTTGAGTGACCAACCAGCTTGCATCATGATATACTCAATACGATCCTTTGCTGGTATTTGATTAGGAATCATCCCTTTATTTGCAATCAACAACCAAGCACCTTGCTCAATTTGCTCTTGTAAAAGTGCTTCAGTCCAAATGCACTGACCAGAAACAATCAAACAATTCTCAATCTGATGAGGCGTCAAGCTCATTAACCGATCTGTGACAAATAAATCTGAATCCACTTGCGATATCGCAATCAAACGGTCTTTTGCCAATGGCCCACCATTCCAAACTTCTTTTTTGCCAATAGGACCAGGCTGTACCAAATAATCAGAAACCAACTTATTCTCTGGCTTGTTGATCACCAGCCCTGACACCATACCACCTTCTCTTTGATATAAGAAAATTAAAGCATCCTGTAATGATGACTCTGCAACCATAGGCGTTGCTAGCATATATAGATCTTGTAAGTCGTGCATTAAGTATTTCTGATTCATAATCAAACAATATACCAGAAAACCAATATTATACAATACCCGAGGTTTTTTTAAGCCATAATACCTGCATGGTTTCTCCAAGTCCTCCTGGAATCATGGTTTCTTTAAAATCATACACTGCGGATTGCTCTTGCATATCAATATACTCATGTACCCTATAAAAATGCATAAAATCTGCTAATGTACCAAAACGCTCTATCTCAAAGCCGTACCGACTCGCTGCTTTTGAAACCCCGCTCCAATTGACGGTTGTACTGATATCAACTTGCCCTAAATCTTGAGCATCAAACGCCACATGCTGATGCTGTGCAATATATTTCATACGTGATGCAGGATACATTGGGTGAAAATATGTATCTGCCTCATAGCCATAGTCAATCCAAAGTATATGCTGCACTTCACTATGTTCAAACTGTGACATTATCTGCTGATAATTTGTAATCTCAAATTCATAGCCATCCGGCCAATCTGACAGGTGAGGTTCGATTTCAGGTGGCGGCGCACATTGCTGCCAAACCTCTTGACCTTCAGTATCCAAAAACCACTCAAAGACTTGAGAATGACTATATTTAAACCTTCTTGTTGGTATTGCATCAAGCACTTCATTGGCAATGACTGCTTCAATAGGATGCTCGGTTAATGACTGTATCAACTTGAACTGTGGCGAAGATAAATACTTCGATTGATGATCTCGCAGTGCAACTGCACGATCTAACAAATAATAAGCCTTTAACTCTTCTCCACTCATGTTAACAATATCACGTGCTAAATGCCCAAGACCAGGGCCCAATTCTGCAACATGCTCGACCCCAATATCCTTGAACCATTGACTAATTGCTCTCGCCAAGTAATTAGCATGAATAGGTGCTGTAATAAAATCCTCTGGATAATTGGCTTTTGATGCGTAATAACCATTCTGAGGGTGATATAACGCATATTCCATATAGGTTGAAAAATTGATCTTGCCTTGAGCCAATAGACCCGAAAACACATCTTTAGTTGCATTCATGATCACAAATTCCTACTGGCGCACATAATGGGTAAAACGCATAATCCAAATTGATAAAATATAAAGTGTTACAATTAACCCAACCAGCACTAAAATGACCAAATTTGGCATAATATTAGTTGCACCACTCATTGAAAATCTAAACAGATTCCCAATATACAACAGCGGATTTACCCAAGCAGCTTGCTGCCAAAACTCTGGTAACATATTCACCGAGTAAAAAATACCACCCAACATCGTCAAGGGGCTTAAAATCAAAGTTGCCACTACATTCAAACCATCGAAGCTCTGTGCCACTAAACCATTGGCCATTCCCAATAATGAAAATACCATGGAAGTTAAAGAAACTGCCAACAAAAAATACAAGGGGTTGACCATCTGAGCACCAACAAAAAATACACATGTCAGCCAAACAAATAATGCACATAGAATACCTCTGAATGCACCACCAACCATAAATCCCCAAATAATCTGATGATCACTCAATGGTGAAGACAGTAGCTCTTCAAAAGAACGATTGAACTTTTCTATATAAACTGAAAAAGCAGTATTTGAGTAACTATTCACTGTAACGGCTAACATCACTAATCCAGATGAAACAAAAACAGGGTAGGGCAAGCCATCAATCGTACCAACTCGCTCACCAAGAACGAAACCAAAGATTGCAAAATAAAGAATCGTTGTCACCACTGATGGGAAAATCGTCTGACGCCATATTCGCATGACCCTGATTATTTCACGCCGCATCAAAGCCCAGGTTGATATTCTCATTTTAATCTCCAGTCTGTGACCTAAAATACTGTTCTAAACGACTGGTTGGACTACTAATATGCTGTATCTTTGCACCAACGTTTTCTAATTTAGTTAAATATGCTGCTAAACTTACATCTGCACTTAACCTTAATGACAAAGCGTATTGATCAACTTCAGATACCTCCATACCATCTAACTCTGGGATGGATATAATCGGTTCTTGTAAATGCACTACCAGCTGCCGTTCATAACTAGCTAACTCAAGTTGCGACTGATCACCTTGATCAATAATGATCCCATGGTGTAAAATCGCCAAACTTTTGCACAGATACTCTGCTTCTTCCATATAGTGTGTTGTTAATAAAACGGTTGTACCTGCTTGGTTAATTTTTTGTAATAATCGCCAAATATCTTGCCGCAGCTCAACATCAACCCCAGCTGTTGGTTCATCTAATATCAAAACTTTAGGCTGAACCAATAAACATCTTGCCAATAGTAATCGACGCTTCATCCCACCAGATAGTGACTGTACTCGTCGATGATCTAGAGACTTTAATCCAACTTCAGCTAACACATCTTGATAGCGCTTGCTAATCTCAGCTCTAGATAAACCATAAAACCCACCATGATTAAACATCACTTCTTTGATCGTCAAAAAAGCATTCATATTGACTTCTTGCGGCATCAAGCCAATACAGCTTTTTGCCAAACTAACCTGTGTGCTCATATCATAGCCACAAACTTTAATGGTTCCTTTGCTCAAATGCACCAACCCAACCAGAATATTAATCAGCGTTGTTTTACCTGCACCATTCAATCCTAGTAAACCAAAAAAATCACCTTGCTTAACTTCTAGATTAACCCCACTCAATGCATTTACACCATTATGGTACTGCTTAGTCAGACCTTTAATATCAATTGCTAATTCATCTGCCATCTTTATACATCAGTTAAAATTTCATACTTCTGGCCCTGCTTTAGCTGAGACCATACTCTTTGACTACCTAAAATGATCACTGCTGATCCTTGAATAAAGTAGCCCAATGATTCACCCTTAGAAATCTGTATGGGCATATTGTCAGTATGTTCTAAATTAGGGCAGATACTATCACTAAACACCCTTGACCCAATCAATACCATTACCAACTTCTCACCTTGATCTGTACTCCCTACGATCACTCGTCGACTAGACCCTTGATACAGGCGCTTCAAGCTTTGTGTTGGCTTTCTGCCCATATCCACTGGATGATAAATCATAAAACTTCTTTCAACTTGCATATGACAAGGGGCATATAAATGCTGTGCACTACGCCTACAGACCTCAAGTACAACTCCTGATGTAAGCTCTGGCATAGTCATACCAATGAGCTGCGCGACATTAAACCCAGCACCATGCACAGGCTCTACCAAATCATGGGTCAACACCCCTGAAAATTTAACCACCCCATCAATAGGCGCGCAAGATAGATCTGATAGGGTGCTTTTCTTAAGTTCTCGACGCAAATCTGCTCTACGCAACATAAAAGCCATCACACTCTTAAAATCACGCAATTGATAACCATACCACTTTGCTTGTGTGTAAGCGGCATAAAACGCAACAAGCAATGATGATATCACTGGTACTTGTATTTGTGCTAGCCATCGCAATATACGCACATTTATTGAATATGAACGCATAACTAATCCCTTAACCCATCTGCTCATCTTACTCACTCATATCTACTATTGCAAGATGACGATTTTGCAGCATACATAAACCATGCTAATATAGGTGCAACTCATGTAGGAACATCAATGCAAGTGTATTTAGTCGGTGGTGCAGTCAGAGATCAATTGCTAGGCAACAAGCCTCGAGAAAATGATTATGTCGTCGTTGGCTCAACACCAGATGAAATGAAAAAACAAGGCTATAAGCAAGTCGGTAAAGACTTTCCTGTATTCTTACATCCTAAAACCCATGAAGAATATGCATTGGCACGAACTGAGAGAAAATCTGGCAAAGGGTACCATGGCTTTAGTACAAACTTTAGTCCAACCATCACACTTGAAGAAGACTTGATGCGCAGAGACCTCACTATCAATGCTATTGCACAAGATGAAAGTGGCCATATCATCGATCCATACCATGGACAAGATGATTTAAAAAACCAAGTTCTCAAACACGTTTCTGATGCATTTGTTGAAGATCCTCTAAGGGTACTTCGAGTTGCTAGATTTCAGGCAATGCTACCTGAGTTCAACATTGATCAATCTACCATGGCGATGATGCAACATATTTGTAATCACCCCGATGAAATGACCTCACTCTCACATGAAAGAATCTGGATAGAAATACTTAAAGCTTCACAATTTAAAGCATTTGATCTCTTTTGGTCAGTATTAGATCAATCTGGCTGTTTGTCTGCGCTCAATATTAAACTGGATTGTACCAAGCTATCCGCCATACTCAATGCATCAAAGCTTGAGGGATACTGGCGGCTCAGTGCATGTTTATGGCAACAACCGCAATGCATTCCCAGCTTTCTTGATCTCAACCCTCCAGGTGAACTTAAACAATGCTTACTCATCATTCTTAACAAACACGAGACAATATTAAATCCCCACCAGTTATCTGCATCAGAAATCTTACAAGTCCTAAGATCAATTGATCCTTTTAGGAGGCCAGAGCGTGCTGAACAAATCATGAGTACGGTTAAAGCATCATCTACTGAAGTCTATAACTTCTGGACCAAGATGATCCAAGCTGTTTTAACAGTTGATACCACTCAAATTGCAAAAAATACTGAGCCTAAGATGATTGCACAACAAATTGAAACTGCAAGAATCAATGCAATTAAGCATTTACTCTAAAGAGCATAATGTCCCCATCTTGCACTGGATAAGCTTTACCCTCTAGACGCCATAAGCCTTGATCCTTTGCATTTTGCATACTTTTTACTGACTCAAAGTCTTGATAAGAAACAACCTCAGCCCTAATAAAACCTTTTACAAAATCAGTATGAATCACACCCGCTGCTTCTTGTGCATTTGAACCTTTCTTAAATGTCCATGCTCTGATCTCTTTTTCACCAACTGTAAAGAAGGTTTCTAGATCAAGTAGGGCATAGCCCTCTCTAATCACTTTATTCAAACCTGGCTCATCTAAATTTGCGTCTGCAAGAAAGTCGGCTTGATCTTCAATTGGCAGTTGTGCAATTTCAGCTTCTATGTCACTACAAATCTTCACAACATCCACGCCTTTGGCCTTCGCATAAGCTGATAATGCATCAACATGAGGGCCTTGCAGATCATTGTTACAGTTCGCCAAATAAAACATTGGTTTTGCCATCAGTAGATGCGCCTCATTTGCTAATTGCATCGCCAACTCAGACAAAATATTTTCATTCAAGTGCTTCTGCTCTGATAGTGCTGCAATCACCTCATTCCAGGCATCCAATATCTCACCTTGATCGCCCTTTGAACGATTGAGTTTTTCAACCTTTTGCTTGGCCTTTTGCGCAATATCTAAGTCTGCTAAACATAACTCAGTTTCAATCGTCTCAATATCAGATAAAGGATCTACTTTACCATCCACATGAATCACATCATCATTTTCAAAACATCGCACTACATGAATAATGGCATTGACTTGTCTAATATGACCTAAAAATTGATTACCCAATCCTTCACCATTTGATGCACCTCGAACCAATCCAGCAATATCAACAAACCGCATACTGGTTGGTACCACTTTATTTGTTGTCACTAAAGACTCTAACACCTCTAATCTAGTATCCGGCACCAATACAACACCCTCATTGGGATCAATTGTACAAAACGGAAAGTTCTCTGCTGCAATATCGTTTTGTGTCAACGCATTGAACAGAGTCGATTTACCCACATTGGGAAGGCCTACGATGCCACAACTTAATGCCATATCTCAATCTCTTTTTGTCATTGTATGTAAAGTTTCAGTAAACGCATCATAGCGACCTTTTAATAAAAGTTCAATATGATCAACAGCTAAACCGATTGCTCCTTGAATGGCTAGGGTATCTTCTGCAGAAGGTCTTGTTAATACAAAAGACCGTATTTGATCTGCAGAGGAGGGCCTACCAATACCAAATCGTAAGCGATAAAAGTTATCACCAACATGGGCCTGTAAGCTCTTCACACCATTATGACCACCAGCGCCTCCACCTTTTTTCACTCTCATTTCCCCCGGGGAAAAATCCATTTCATCATAAGCAACACAAATTTCATCTGTTTCAACTTTATAAAAGTTTCTTGCCTCTGATAAAGCAAGACCAGTATCATTCATATACGATTTTGCTCTAATAAGATACGTTGTACCTTCTTCATGCACCCAAGGATAAACCATATAATTAGGCCTTTCCTTCTTTGAGAGCTGATGTCGGTTAATGATTTCATCTAAAAACCAAAAACCCACATTGTGCCGGTGGTTTAGATAATTCACCCCAGGATTACCCAACCCTAGTATGATCTTAGGTCTCTTGTGCTTGATCTGACTCACTTTCTGCCTCTGATTCTTCTATCTCTTCTACAACTTCTTCTTGCGTTTCTTCTGGCTCAGATTCTACCCTAGGAGGCTCACAAGATACAAGTACTGGATCATGGTTTTCATCAATTTGTTGCATTAATGTTACACCTTTGGGTAATTTCAATGCTGAAAGATGAATGCCTTGCCCAATTTCAAGCCCGGCAATATCAATATGTATACTATCAGGAATATCTTTAGGCAATACCTCAATATCTAATGCTGTAATATGGTGATCAACAACACCACCTGCAATCTTCCCAACACATTGGTCTTCATGTTCAAACTGTAAAGGCACTGATACATGTACTTTGGCTCCTTTAGCAATGGCTAAAAAGTCAATATGCATCATTTTACCGTCATACGTTGCATCCAAGCTTTTAACTAAAACTTCTTGCTTCTTACCCGCGACATCCACCTTAAAAGGGTGTAACATCGGTTTTTGCGTTCTCAGTAGATGCTCAAAATCCGCAACATTCACTGTTACATGAATTGGATCACACTTCGGTCCATAAATCACACCTGGGCACTCACCTCCATCTCTTATTTTTTTTGCTGCGCTGCTTCCAAAAACTTCTCTTTTCATTGCATTAAGAATCATCATTCACTCCTTGTTGTTGTTTGATAAAAGCCACGACTTGTGGCGCAATACTAATCACTTGCTCACTTGGCAAACCATTTGCGGTTGAGTCACTTGCATAAACATAATCTATCTTTGCATCTTGCTGCCAGTATGCTACATCTGAGTGCAACTGATGGGTGACATAAGCACCAATGACATCAGCACCATGATTTCTTAAAAGATAACTAGCTGACTTTAAGCTTTCACCACTCACCATCACATCATCAATTAATAAACAGTGCTTTTGTCTCACATCACCTAGTAACTTCATACTTTCAATACCTTCATCACCACGATGTTTTTCAATCACGACAATATCACATCCAAGTGCCTCTTGAATACCTTGTACTCTCTTACTACCACCAAAGTCTGGTGATACCAGCACCAAATCAGCACTATGCTTCTGCCTCAGATACTGTATAATTCCCTCAGCTGAAGATAGACTGGCTACAGGCACTTGGAAAAAACCCTGGGTTTGCTGTGCATGTAAATCAACTACACAGATTTGATCATAAACATTCGACAAACCTTGGCAAATCACTGGTGAAGCATAAGCACTCTGTTGTGAACCATCTGGAACATCTTGTCTTGCATAAACCAAATATGGTGCAATCAAACAAACCTTACTTGCACCTGAACGTTTAAATAAATCTGCGATCAATAATGCTGTGACGTACCAATCATTTGGGCTACCAGTATAAGAATGTATCACAAAGACTTCTTCACCCATCACCGATCCATCAAGATCTACATGGGTCTCACCATCAGCAAAAGATCTAACGTCAAGCACATGCAGTGTTGTATCCAATAATTCCACAACACGTTTTGCTAAGCGATCCTGCTTGACTGACGCATAAACTTTCACATCCATCCCTGCTATTTGCCCATATTGTCTACAATATAAGCATTTTGTCAAGCAAAACGCCATCAATAGGGCTTATTTTACCAGTAATTTGCAAATCGGCCTTCATGGCTATCTGGTATGTCGTTATGCCCACCTATGGTGATTTGATGAGATACCGCTTTTGGTAGCTGGCCTGCTAGTCTAGCCCCTTGAGTAATCAGTGTATCACCTTCAGCCTGTAGAACTTGAATATTAATTCCTTTAATATCTTTACTCGCTAACTGATTCGCAGCACCCCAAACATTATGATCAGAATTAATTTTTCTCACTACATACTTAGATATTGCACCTAATGCAGTTTTCTTCACCGAAGAAAATATACGCTTCAAAGATGGGAAGTAAGCAATGCTTTCTAATACCACACTTGTAATGCCCGCTAAGCATAAAAGAGGATAGCCGATAATAACCATCAACACCTCTGGGGGTGATGGCAAATACAAACCTGAAAGCACTAATAAAGGTAAGCTCATCACATATAAAATAAATGAAGCAACTAATAATATACCCGTTTGATCTGCCAAAACATTTGCTAATGAACCAAATGTATTCGCAATACAAACATCCAATTTCTTATTCTCTAAGTCTTCTGGAGTTAACCTTGATACTGCTAACATCAATGCAGCCCCCCCCATTGATATACCAGTCACATTCACCGTATCATTCTTCTCTAATGCGATTTTGATCTGCTGATACACATTTTCTTGATAACTTTCTAATGAAAACTCTTTACCGAAATAAGCTGGAGCTGGAACAAACGTGTCCGCTTTAGCTATTATCATTTGCTGTCTTCCTTGAGCAGATCGATACCAAACTTCTTGCTGGTGCTGCTCTGAATTGCCTGGAATATATAAATCTTTATGCCCATTATTGTGTGTATCTACATACTGCTGTTCTTGCTTTATTGTATTGCTAGCAGGGTATACAATCTTCCCAATCAACATTCGAATAGGTTTTAATAATACATTGATCATACTTACACTCTATTTTTTCTTATATTATACATTATTATCAACTACTTATCAATAATCTGACAAATTTCTATATTGTGCTATAACCAATTGATCGTTCATAATTCGAGGTAAAAAAACATGAAACCACTTGGAGAGAACAGGCAATGCTAATCAAAATAAAGCCTATAGAGCAATCAAACGTATACAAATAGCTAGTATAGCAGCAAAGATCCGAGACACCTTATATGTACCTGATACTTATACAAAACAACCAGGGTATTTACAGCAATTAACACAATTGAACAGCGAATTTGATAAACATACAAATTTCAGCCAACAACAAACAGCCCCTAATATAAAACACAATAAAGTATATAATACAGAGAACGTAAAGCACCAAAAGTTAATTGGAGAATATAACAAATTATATAAAGATCTAACAGCGAAAATTCAGAAACTTCAGCAGGAAAATACAAGTAGTCTCGGTCCATCAAAACCAAACCCACCACGAGCATCGTTATAACAGCGTACTCTATTTGGCGATAACAGTTAGTAATGATTACTTAGAGAGGTAAAATTGCAAGGTCTACCTATCAGAAATCAATAATACTTATAATATCTATCAATTATTTCTGACAGCTAAACACATAAGGCTATAAATACAGACAACAGAAATTATTAATTGGAGAGGTAAAATGGCTATAGATATAACATATATAATTAACAAGCAAATTATTCCAATACTGGACCGTGAACGAGAGAAACTTGGTTCAGAGGAACTTTCTCAAGATACTATAAGAATATTGAATGATAAAAAACAATTAATACAAAAAGAGAAAGGCGAGAATATTCCTAATGAGAATTTGGAACAAGCTCTTCAAATGATGCAGAATTTGAAAGCTCAATACCAAAGTCATGCGGAACATGGCACTTTTGAAGCGAGTGCTCTTCCTATACTCACAGGATTAATAAAAGTAATCAAAGAAAAAGCACCACAACCTAAGGGAGTATGGACGGGAGCTGGTAAAAAAATTGAACCAGTAAGAAAATCAAAGGCTACTAGACCAACCTTCTTAGGTAAGGCAAAGGCAGTTCAAGCAGTAGTAAAGCTTAAGGCCCACAAAAGAAAAAGATTATTGTCGAATCTTGAGAGCATAGATACCAATGAGGGAAAAGCTGCATATCAGCAAGCGAATAAAATAGATGAAACAATATCTTCTCTTGTTAAAAATGAGATCAAAAGTGTTACAATACCCTCTTTAACAAAGTTATCTACACTGAATGATCAATTTTTTTCTAAATATAAAGGCTCCATAAATACAGAGATACAGCAGGCTAGTCATAGCCTCCTTAGACATGAAGCTGGTCTACTCTTGAAGCTGCTCGATCGCAGAAACCAGACGACGCCAGTGATTCGCTTTGAAATTCGCAGTCGACTAAAGGCTATATTAAATACTGGCGTACTGAATCAGTATTCTATGCTATTAGATCTGTGCAGTACGGAAATCTATCGCAAAGCGCAAGGGGATGGGCAGACGCAGCTAACGTCAGAACCAGAGTATGGTACTGCTCCCCCTCCGCCTAAAAGAACTGCGCAAGAAGTGGTTGGTGACCGTCTGAAACAAGTCAATCAACCAAGAGAAGCAGGAGGTGGCGCTAAGGAGCAGGATATGAAGCCGGGTCAGGGGCCAGATTAAAATATACTTTACATATGATAGGGTAGCTTAAATTCAGTATAGGTGAGTATGATATACATCTTAATTTTATTGGTATTCATGCATTGGTTTCCTATTAGAGGTATTTCTTCTTTCGGTATACCTTTACAGTTATTAACATGCCAACATGTTCAACTCATACGAATTGAGCAAAAATATGCGACATGGTACCTTAAAATGCAAGGGAAGGGGACGATTCCTTGTTTGGAAAAGCTATCTCAACCTTTTAGTTGTAAAATACAAAAATATCATCATATTTGTCGTATCTCTGATTTGGATCATACAAACTGAACAGCCGTTTATCTCTTGTGAGTCTATACTCAAAAAAGAATGTCACCAACATCCTAAAGGATGGCTGTGTGATGAAAAAAAACTATCGATACTATTCACACATTTACAAGATGCTAAATGTTATAGCCATAAAATGATCATCAAACCCTATCAGCAACAAGTCTTACTAGAGAACCTACAACTGAGTCATTATCGATCACCATAGCACTAAAGTAAGTAGCCATGAAAGACAACTGACTTAAAGTATCTAGAACTAGAACTTAATTATGCTGCTGAAGCTGACATCCCCACTCTTTCCTTTGCAGCTAATGCTAACTGAACTGACTGTTGAGCGCTTTGTCCACTTGGCTTAACCAAAATTGTATCTGATTGAACCATGCTTGATTTAATCAAGTCAACTGAACAAAACGGTACAACCTGAATTGATCTATTTTGACCTAGAGAGAATACTTGCGTTGTAATGGTCTTATCATCACCATTAGGCTCTTCCTTTGATGATTGATCAGCACCTGATAACAAGGACTTAATGGTCGCAACTGTTTTATCGTATGCCTTTCCAGCAAAGATACGTAGCTTCGCGCCACTCTTTGCTTTATTTTCAAACCATGTGGATGCTTGCTTAGCTAATTGAACACTACCCTGACTTCCGAGTGTCTGCGTTATACTTTCATGCTCAGCAATTTCTAGATTTTCTGAGAATTTCGCTGCATCAATGTCTTTATCATGAAGTATTTTTGATGCTTGAGTAATATTTTCTCTTTCCCATCCGATACCTGAGTCTAAATAAACAACTCGACGAACACTGCTTTTAAGATCATAAAAACCACCTGCAATTTCATACTCACGTGGATCTTTGAGATCAAACTTCACCCATGATGGTGTTTTTGACTTAAGCTTTTCAACTGATTCAGAGTATGGACCAGTCACTGTCATCGATAAATTACTTGGCTTATTATTTGGGTGCGCAGGAATACCACTTATACCCCAGTAAGGCATAGCGACACTGAAGTAATCAGTTGAGCATAGCTTGTATGTAATTTGCTGATCTGGGTTTTCTTTCGCATATGTATCCAATGCTCTAAAGATTGCCTTTAAATTCATAGGCTGAGCATTAATAATTTCTGTTGGGCGGTGCTTTCTCAACATGGTTAGCATATTTCTTTTAGTTCGAATATACAGAAAGAACTCCACTATCGAATTGAAGACTAGTGTTAAGAACGAAACTGAGAACACCCAGGCTCGGCCTGAAGACTGAAGCCAATTAAATAGTTTCTTAAGTGATGTAACATGCTTTGTATTGTCTTTTTTCCCAAAATTAAATATAGGTTGCTCTAAAAAGTCAACATTAAAGGTCAGTGTTTCACCTTCTGGTCGCATATCACTGTAGTATTTTGCTAATGCTTTGTGTGCACCACCCCCACCGGAAGAAATAAGTAATGTTCTCATTTTTTGTTCTCTTATTTTTTTCTCAATATAGTAAAAAATGACAGCTTTTTCAACCGCATTCGAGTTTATGCCACTATATTAGCATCTTTGCAAGAAACGATCATTGCTTTAAATACCTCTACTGACCAGTCATACAGCCCACTTGACAATAAAAAAATAAGCACTATAATTCATTGACTTAATAGCAAAAGTCTATAATAAAAAGAAACATAATATTCATCATATCTATATTCTCGCTTTCACTAGCAGCACCTAATAAACACTATACTCCACCTCCAAGCAAAGATGTGAATAACATTTTATTTGAAGAGTTAGCAACGATGCTAGAAGATCCAGAAACGCATACAGTTCCTGCGCGTCAAGTTTCTGGCAATCTAACTTATGATTATAAGAAAGGTAGGTATAATGACTACTTTATGGTTTATGAGAACGAAGCTGCTAAAAATGATGCAAGCCCGCATATCACTGTATTTCCAAACATGTCGTCTAGCTCAAAAAGTCGTCCGCACCTCACAATTAATGCACAAGATAGATCAAGTGGATACAGAACCTACTTTAGTCCTTCAAGTGGCATTCAAGCAGATGATTTCAGAACTTCCTCGTATGGAGCACCTGATAAAAATTTCTATCATTCTAATGATGAAGTTGAAGAAATTGCGAACAATCTTCTCGATCAAATCAGAACTGAGTGGGAATATAGCAATGAATCACTTAAAGATAATAACTGCATAGAATATATAGGATAATGTAATACAAAACCTAGAAGATGAAGCGCCGCCGCTACCAGCTAAAGCGAGTGAAGAACCAGCTAAAGCGAGTGAAATAGTCGCACAAAGACTAAAAGATGAAGCGCCGCCGCTACCAGTTAAGGCAAATGGACCTAGATAACAGAGCAATCTATATTATATTCACATTTTAATTCTTACTTTTACTCATCATATCTACACAACACTTTATTCGATGTAAACAATATTGAAGCATCTACATATCAAGTTTCAGATAGCGATCATTATGCTACAAAAAAAGACCAAATGATTACACAGAGTCTTATGAGAATGATTCAGAACATCACTCACAAGAAAAGATTAACCTGAGATCATTGGCCATATTACGAACATGCCAAAGCATGTCTAGAGCAGTTGAATCTACCTTTATGAAGAGATAGATAAAGAAAACACAGACCCTATGACAATGCCGCAATTTACATTAAAAACGAGTTTATCAGTGGGTATGATCAGGGTAGTTGAATTAGAAAAGCGTCAACTTGGTACTCCACGTGGATTGACTTTAGATTTTTAACCGCGTCAGAATTTGGACCAGTCACTGTCATCGATAAATTACTAAGCTTATTTTTTGATAGCGTAGGAATACCACTTAAACCTCAGTAAGGCATAGTGAAACTGAAGTCATCAATTGAACAGAACTTAATTTGTTAATCTGGATTTGCTTTCGCATATTATTTCCAAAGCTTTGAAGATTGACTCCAGGTTCTATAAATAACACAGCTGTCGCAGCTCCAGCTAGCCCAAGACCTATAGCAAAATCTTTAGCGTATAAAATACCAGCTGCTAGCCATGATTTTAATCTAATAGAAGAAGCTTATAGAGATGTACGAGATAAACCGAATGAGATTTGGACTAGTAGAAAAATAAATGCTGAAGAAACCAGTTGTACAGTCAAAGAATTATTTGAGCAAAAAACACCAGTCAAGGGAGTCTCTGATTGGCAATATAAATGTAAATATTAAGCCCAGAGAAAGCTCTTAAAGTTTTAAATAGACGAGCTTCTGGTGAAATATTAGTAGCAACAGCAGAAGACACCAGTATGAAAATGACTATAGATGATAAAGTCTTTTTAACTGCTTCACGTGAATATAATCCTTTATTCTCTTTGGCTTTATGTGCATTCAATACTCTTGATATAAAAAGCATTGCATGGAAGGGACAGCCAATTGTTAAAGTATCAAATATCTTTAATAGTAAACTTCAGATCCCTCAAACTGATTACCAGGCAATAGGTCTTGAGTATCCGATGGACAGTAAATACTGCATGGTTACATGCTATCACTCTCAAGCAGAGATTGATGGGAGCTCAATAGACAGTGCTCAATCAATTTCAGGACCTCATGCTACTATTTTTACATCAGTAAATAATAAGGTGCTCAACAAGTCAGATATACACTGGACTACAGACATTAAAACACCTGATACTTGCACAATTACACAATCTAGTCTTAGAGGTTTGCTCAAACATTTTCGGAATAAGAGCCTAAAAACAACACCTAAGATTTTTACAAAATTTTCTGGGATTATTCGGCATGATTTTAATCACTTTTTGAAGAAATTCACAGATCATAGCATGAGTAATGAAGAGCGAGTGGTTAAACTTCATTATGATCTGACAAATAATCAGGCATTCAAAGAATGCGTACACCAGAATTATAAAGATACAAGCTATATAGATAGCAATGGCGCAGAGCAGAAGTTGAGTTTAGACGATCTAGACAAACTTGCACAAAGTATGCAGCATTATGTAGCACAGCATCCTCAAGTGGAGTTAAAACTTCACTTTTACTTTACATTAGATAAGGTGAAGAAAATAAGTGAATTTTCAGCCTTAACAGTAGTTGATAACAAGCACAAAAAACCCTCACTTGCTTTAACATCTCAAGAGGTAGCAGATTATATAACTGCTAAAAGACCCATATCACACGTTGATTCTACCCGAATTTCACAGGAAGTTGCTACTGCTAAGACGAAGATATCTACGATATCCCAAAAGCTGTTTGAATGTGCTGATGCAACAGTTAAAATACAGGCCGCTTACAGAGGGTATAGGGTTCGTAAAAGCCTTAGTTGAGTCACAGCTGAAATATAGCCCCCTGACAAGAGAATGTAAAACTCATTTCATCGGGGGATAACTATAACGAACAGTAAAGCGATATACTCAATATCCATATTTTCACGCGTCAAAAGGGTGTTAGAGGCAAAATACTACAAACTATGCTGACCGCTTAATGCATGCTAAAGGTCTCTATTTTCGGTATACCTTTATATTGATTTCAGTGGCATGATGTGTCAATTATATTTGAGATCAAGGTGCAGTTTTATATCAAAAAATATAACGCTAAGGGTTTATTACTGACTTGGAGGAAATATCTAACCTATAAAATCCTTAACGAAACACAATGGTTATACAGCACTAATCAGTTATGGACTGGCTTTGCCTTTATGATAATGCCATTGTCTGGTGCTGCTGGCTTTTTCCAACAAGGTCTTATCCACCAACAAGAACAAGGGCTGAGTATTCATACTGAAAAAATTGAGCTGTCATCTGTGATCAATGCTTGGTGTGAAGCTTGTCAACAAAATTGTATGATGGTACATGACCCTAAGATCAAAGTGAACATTCATGCAGATGGAATTACATGCCCCGACTTATTGCAACATATTTTACAAATTTCAGATCTCCAAGTAAAAGAAGCAAACGGACACACATTGTTCATGCCACCTCTCAAGGGATGTTGGGTTGCACACCAATTTAAATATCGCGCAGTTGCTGAAGTAAAACAATTACTCTCTCCGTTACTGGGACAAGGTAGTAAAAGTCATTTATTGTCTGACGTACACACCAATACCATATGGATCCCAAGGGACTTTTATCAACAACACCATGTACAAATTCATGCGCTTGATCAGATACCTCAAACCTATCAGATCCAACTATCATTGGTGAAGCTTCATGAAACACGTCACAAAGAACCACTACTACAACACCCTAATGAGATATTAAAGTGGTTGCTTCAACCCAATATGCCAATAGAGTGGATCAAGACAACTCTAGAACTCCAGGAGCTTGAGCAAAGTGGGCTGATTTCACAAAGTCGCTCTCACCAGCAACAGTGCCAAATCAACCAAACTTCTAAAAATATTATCGATGAAACCCTGCCTGTGCCCACTTATAATAAGAGGGGCAGTAAAATCTACCAAACAATGCATATTGGACTGAGCAGTGAAATCACACTGGCTTCTGCAGCAAATCAAACCCTAACGCTAGGTATTAAAATCAGTGATAGTAGTACGATAAGCGCTGAACATCAAACCAATACGCAAATTGATACAACAGTGAGAATTCCATTAGGACACAGTATTTCTTTAGGACGAATGCAAAACCACCAACAAGTTAGTTTAAAATACTGTCACCCCGCACTCAAGTCGATTCCTGTAATAGGGCGTATTTTTTGCCAACAACAACAACGCTTCAAAGATGAAGACTTCTATCTCATCATATCTGCAAATGAAAATAACATGGAATATGAGAAAGAAGATAAACTGGGGCGCCTGGATTCGAACCAGGGATCATGATACCAAAAACCAATGCCTTACCGCTTGGCTACGCCCCAATATTGCTC
>JBDQEV010000005.1:0-46391 GCA_040266255.1 Gammaproteobacteria bacterium | reverse complement strand
ACATTATATTCTCATTGCACTTATCATAAATTTTATATTTTAATCTGACAATTTCCAACACTTGCATATAAGAACTTTGAAAATGGAGATAAAAATGTTTGAAACAATCAGAAATACGATTTATGGTGGCAGTATTGGTGCAGTCACAGGCTTTAGTATATCAGTACTGATTTACAGTAATGCTTTTCCTATTGTGCTGTTTTTAGCACTTGGCTTGCTCATTGGATATGTACACCCTTAAGTCTCAGCTCCTATTAGATCTGTAGACAGTTTAACACCTAGGCTACTCTCTAGTGCGTGCTCAATCAACTTTAGCGCGTCTTGCTCTTGCCCACTATGCACGTTGAGGTATGATAATACATATAATAAATCAGGATGATTAGGGTTAGATATGAGTGCATTTTGGATCACCTGAACTTTTGCTGAAATTGAGATTTTGAGATCAATAATCAATGGTAAAATTCGCTTATCTATCACTAAATTAGTATTCAATAACTTTTGTTCTAGCATTGCATACTGTTTTGTCAAATTGAGAGACTGCAACTGATAATAAACTAAATCTCCTTTCAGCATCATATCTCTTGGCAAACGCTCAACTTGACGCACAAACTCTGTTTCATTTGACTGCAGTAGTGTTTCCAATAAACACTGGTAGCATTCTAATATGACTTCTGATGCATCATGCTTAAGTACTGAACGAATTTCTTTTTCTATTGTTAATAACTGTAGAAAATGCTCTGATATATCCGCATAGAGCACTGCTGAGCGAATAATCTGCTTAGAATAGAGGCCTTTCTCTAATGCATCTAATAATAGCTGTAGTGCCATATCCTTGCGCCCCTGTGCATTAAACAAATATGCTCTAAACCATATCATCCAACTTGGTTGTACACTTTTATTTTGCCCTAACGCTGACAAAGCACTTTCTAAACGTTCACTTTGTTTTGTTTGATTCAACCAAGTAATATACATGATTTGATCTGCAACTGTATCGAGTTGAACAGATTTCAAATAAGATATTGCTTCATCATACTGTTGCGCAAGTGCTGCCATAATTGCTTTTTGCCTTAACTGGTTCTGTTTTGCTATTCTAGAGCTTCTCTTCCACGACGAAAATAACATAGTTATAGAACGTATCGCCATTAACTGCTTAACAAACCACCATATTAATAAATTTAAAAGCACCCATAAGATTATAGCAAACCATAAATCCATTGAAAATTTATCTTGTGCAAATACGATGACCAGCTGGCCATGATAAGGCGTATATAAGCTTGCAAATAACATTAAGGCAAGCGCTGAAAAAAATAAGATTAATCTATACATACTGTTTTCCTAATTGATCTAAATTTTCTAATAAAGCTTGATCATGAGCATCATATTTAAATTTTTTAATTAATTGGCTGATCTCCTCCCAACCACTAAACCCCATGTGCACAGAAGCCCACGCAAGCTGTAAGAAGTTTGAGAATTCATGTGTATTTGCGTTAACCTTCTCATGCTTGACCCATCCCCATGAATGATGATGAGTATGATCCAAAGACTCCTGCCCTAAGGCAGCAATTAATGAGAAAGCCTCTTGTTGAGAGCGCTGCATTAGATCAATTTCCTCTAGCAACTCTGGCTCTACCTCTATATTTTCCAATACTGCAATCGCTGACTTTGGCTGCCCTAGATCTAGAAGCATTCTTGCATATTGCTGCTCATCTGCAGATATCACCTTGAGTGTTTCAATTGTTTTTACAACCTGAATGTTCTGTACAGAGCTGTGTATCCCCCATGCCATTAATATTACTTGTACCCCTAAAAATAGGAGCAGGTGGTACCATTTTAATTGTAATGCTTTCATCAATTTCTCCAATTTCTCCATCATAGCAAACATCAAAATACAATGGTATGAAAAGTATGTTCAATTGCATCCTGTTATTGACAGCGATCATGACTAATGCTTATCCTAAAAAAAACCAGGTGTAATTTATGTCGAAAATAACAACTGATTCACAGGAAATGGAGAAAGAATCTCCCCTTCATCAACTCAAACTGCAGCAAATAGGTAGCGATACAAAAGATTCTGTCCCTATTTTTCATCCCTCCAACCCCCCTCACCCTCAAATCAAAAATATCATTGCCGTTGGCTCTGGAAAAGGTGGGGTTGGAAAATCTACACTAACCTACCTCATTGCACAAGCGCTGGTGAAACAAGACCTCAGAGTTGGAATACTAGATGCAGACATCTATGGACCAAGTCAGCCATTACTTCACCAAGCCACTCAAAAACCAGATATAGAAGAAGGGATGATCTCTCCATTAATGATCCAAAACATACAACTGATGTCAATTGGACTAATTAACAGAAAAGACTCCGCATTGAGCTGGAGAGGCCCCATGATAGCAAAAGCGCTCATGCAAATGTTTTTACAAACCAAATGGGAACAACTTGACTATCTACTTGTAGACTTACCGCCTGGAACAGGTGATATCCCAATGTCTCTATGTCAAAAACTTCCAACCACAGCATATATTAGTGTTACAACATCGCACCCACTCAGCATCAATACCAATGAAAAGTTTATCATGCTGATGGAGAAAATGGAGATTCCAAGTTTAGCCAATCTTTATAACCAGTCTAATTTAGAAGAACCGCATCATATTCCACACCAAAAACAATATCAAACACTCAGTCCAGTTGTAGACCAGCATATTTTAGATATCACCTCACAAATTTTAAATCGCTTATATCAGCTACCAATTTACCAACCAGAAAACAAGGAGTAACCATGTCTGTACTATGTGACAAACAAATCCATCAACTTGCAACAGAGCAAGAAATGATCACCCCCTATCAACCTAATTTAGTACGAGATGGCATTTCATCTGGACCATCTAGCTATGGATATGATGCGAGACTAGACCGACAGTTTAAAATCTTCACCAACATACACTCAACTCATATCGACCCAAAAAACTTTGATGAAAAAAGCTTTCTGTACCTAGAAGCTGATGTTTGTATCATTCCACCCAATTCTTTTGCACTAGGAAGAACTGTGGAAAAGTTCAAAATACCTAGAAACATCATTACAATATGCCTTGGAAAATCCACATATGCTCGTTGTGGAATCATTGTCAATGTAACCCCACTTGAGCCTGAATGGGAAGGACATGTCACTTTAGAGTTTTCTAATACTACTCCACTCCCAGCATACCTTTATGCAGGTGAAGGAATTGCACAAATGATATTTTTAACTGCTGATCAAGTTTGTGAAACATCATATAAAGACCGTAAAGGCAAGTATATGGGACAGACGAATATTACATTACCTAAAGTTGAAAAGATCACAACTGAATAAAAAAAGGCCCCTTAGGGGCCTTTTCATTATCAATCTGATTAAGCTTCTTCTAGCTCACCAATCCTTTTGACTTCATCAGCTTTTCTCGTCTTGATAGGGAAGCGTTCTTTAGAAGCATTCACAACTTTACGCATATTGCGACCAGCTCTAAAATGCACTCTACCTCTAACACCTACTTCTACCTGCTTTCGAGTTCTTGGATTTCTTGCAATCTTTGCTGTTCTTCTTCTTACTTCAAATGTACCAAATCCTCTAAGCTCAATCCTATTCTCTTCTACAAGAGCTTCTGAAAGAATCTCAAAAACAATTTTAGTTGCCAGTGCAACATCTGCTGCAGGCCAATGTGCGAAGCGCTGTGCCTGGTTAATATTGAGTTCAGATCTTACCATCTTTATTATCTCCTATTACAAGTAACGTTGTAAATCAATCTACATAAACCATAACATATGGCTAATCAAAGAACAAGAAAAAGGAGGCTAGTGCCCCCTCTTTTCTTGTTATAGCAAACTATAATTATGACTTATGATCCATTTGTAATAACTGCTTCATTTTGATGTTCAGAATTGAAAATCATGAAATTAACTGCTGCAGCAACCGGGTTAGGTAGTTGCTTAATTGTATCTGAAGCTACTGGTTGAGTATAAGTTGACAATGGGCCTGTGCAGAAATTATAAGCACCTTTTAATGCAACAAATGGCGTCTTAACTACATCTGCAACCTTTCCTGCTACTCTTGCTGCTTGACGTCCTAATTTAGAAGAGTCTAACCTTGCTCCAGTTTTTGCAATCCCATCAGCAACATTAACTGTTTCAAACATATTACCTAACGCTGAAAAAGATAAAGCAGGACTATCACTCTCTAAAGCATTCTTTAAGATATCAGCAATATCAACACCTGAAGTGAACGCTTTATTTTGATCAGCTAAATTCATACCTTCAAAAATTGCAACTTTTTCAATATCAGTCTCTGCATTTGCTGCTTCACTGTAAATATCTTTTACTGTGAAGAAACGAACTACGCTTCTGTATGCTCTGATAATTGATTCTGCAACTCTCTGGAAGAAGGCCTTGAATCCATTTTCGGAAGTGACTTCTTTCATCTTCAACAACTTTTCAACTGACTCTAAAGCAGCCTTGTAGTTTGAAGATACAGCTGCTACTGGATTAAATCTACCTTTAGCTTCCTTGATGTCTGCATCTCTTTTTGACTCAATCTCTTTTGTCTTACTTTCAATATCATCGCCGTTAAGATCTTTAAGATCTTTAATTTCTACATCGGCACGCTCTTTGATAAACCTTATCTTTGCATCGTTGCTAACTTCTGCGTATGCATTCTCCGCTTCCGTAAGCTTACGGTTACCTTCTTCAAGACTTGCCTCTCTTTCTGCTTTAGCTTCGGGTGCCTCATTCTCAGCTGGTTTGCTGAACTGATCACTTTTCTGCTTTGCTGCTTCATAAGCTTTTTTAGCAGCCTGAACTTCCTTATTAGTTGGCAGCATCTGCTTATTATCTACCGCAACTGATTTAGAAATATCAGCTGTAGCAATAGTGTTCAAGTGATCCGCTAGAACTCTTAACTCGTCCACTACCTTTGAGCTTTCTGTACTCTTTTCAGCCTGATCATCTTGCGCATTAGCAGCGTCAGAATTTTCTGTCTTTGCCGCTTCACCACTCTCACTTTTTTCAAGATTTTCAATCATGCCATTAACGTCAAGCAAAAGTCTTGCAACAACTGCTTTATTCTGAAGGACGTCTGAGTACACTTTCTGACCCTGCTCTAAGAATCCGTTTACATCAATAGCTTGATGTTGTAGCAAGTCAAATAAATCTTTACTTTGCTTTGGACCACTCTTCAAAGCACTCTTTAACGACCTGAGTGAGGCTGCGTTACCTATAGTTATATCTGATTTAGACATTATATTTCTCCTGTTTTCTATATTTAATCGTATTTTTAGAACTATAGTTTTGCAACAGAAAATATACATTTATATCCTTTAGTTCTTTTATTCAATACCTTATGCTCTTTTAATTAAAATTTAATATAACCCTTTTGCTTCGATGATACTGGACTTTTCTTTGATGAAACCTTAAAATCTTGACTGAATATAGATAACTGATACAAATGCAACAAACTTTAGACCTTACACATACACCTGGAAAATCATTTGATCATTTCATCTGTGAAAGTAACTTGGCTGCAAAACATAAATTACAATTCTTTCTCAACTCTCCTGATTTAAATACCTGTGTGATTAGGGGCCAACAAGGTCATGGCAAAACCCATTTACTTGCAGCTTCCTGTACAATGCTATCTGAAAGAGGAGAGCAAGCATGTTTTCTCAGTATGAAACACCCACATCTGATCGATAGCTTGATACAACAGTCCCACTTTGCCAGCCTCATCTGTATTGATGATGCACAACTTGCACAACAGTCCCCAGAGCATGAGCTATTGCTATTTAGACTATTTAACCTATCTGAGCAGTATGGCTCAAAGCTACTCTGGTCTATTAATCACTTTCAAGCACAACCTTTTGAAAGAAAAGATCTAAATTCTAGGTTTAGCTCGATGCTTGCATTAGATCTATGCCCATATGCACTTTCTGAAATGCAGCTTATTTTAAAGCACTATATCATTCAAAGCCAAATTGTGATCTCTGACGAAGCATGCGCATTACTACTCAAGGAATACACTAGGAACCTATCAGCGTTAATTTCTAAACTAAAAGAAATTGATGCTTATGCTTCCTCACATAAGAAAAAAATTACTCAGAAGATTTGCCGCGACTTGATTGGAAGCGACTTACATCAGCTCGATGCATCAAACGAGAATATAGAGAAGCCGTAATGGTTGCATCATACAATGCACCGTGTGCTTGTGTCTCATCAAACGGCAATCCAGCTCGCCTAACTGCTTTGGCCAACACCGTTTGCCCCAGAAGCGCTGCACTCAGTGTTGCAGTATCAAACACTAAAAACCGATGTAAAGCCAGTGTCAGTGACTGCCTGCTTGCCGCTGCCTGCAAAAATGATAAGTCAAATTGTCCATTATGACCAACAAGCACTGCCCTACTACAGCCTAAAAGCGACATATGGTGCTCTATACTTTCATTCAAGCCTTGTATCACATCATGCTCTGATTTTGCATAGCGAAACGGATGATCGGGCTCAATCTTAGTAAATGCAAGCGCCTCTTCTTCTAGAATCAACCCCGGCTCAGGAATAACATGCTCATGAAACGTATGGATAGGCTCTAATACACCTTGATTATATTCTACAAAGACAGCCGCAACCTCTAATAAAGCATTGCGCTCTGCATCAAAACCTGCCGTCTCTATATCAATAACAACAGGCATTATGCCTTTAAAACGACCTTTCACTTCTAATTTTTTCAACTTCATCACCTATTGGCAGTTAATGATCCTTACCGATGCTTCAGAGCCTATGATCAACTGATCAAAACGCCTGGCTGCAAAAACTCCAGAAGCTAAAACTCCTGGGATTTGCTGCAAAGAATGCTCTAATAATAACGGATCAAGCATTGATATTCCAGTAATATCCAAAATGACATGATTTGAATCAGTCACGAAGCCTTCTCTATAGTTTGGTTGACCATATTGAGCTGCAATCTGACGTGCCACACTAGATCTTACCGAATCAAGTACTTCGACTGCTACTGGAAAGTCAAATAACTTGACTAATTTTGCTTCATCTATCAACCCTACAAAACGGTTTGAAGCGACTGCTAAGCACTTTTCTAATGTATGTGCTCCACCACCACCTTTAATTGCAACGCCTGTTTCAAGCACTTGATCAGCTCCATCTAAATACAAATCAATCCGATCAACTTCATTAAATGGTGTAACACTTATTCCTACTTCAGACAATGCTTGAGTTGTTCTTTGTGAACTTGAAACAATCACCTCTGGTAATTCAATCTGTGGTAATAGCTGAATGAGCGCTTCTACTGCACGCCCAGTCCCTAATCCTAATACTTGCTTTGACTCAATCAACGTTAAAGCATGCTGTGCTGCTTTCATTCTAAAGCTCATCTCTTAAATCCTTTTCTTGCCTAGTTTTCACGCCGGACTGTAGCTCGTATGCAACCAAATCTCCTCCGTATACAACACCACCATCTAAATGTACAAACCCTGAATTGATCGGCCTTGCCTTTAATGCCGCCCAATGCCCAAAAACAACCTGGCATGCGATGCGCTGTTTTTTCTTAAACCATGGCTGTAAATCTTGATGCTCATCTAAAGAGCCCGTTGCTTCAGAAAAACCTTTCTGATTAAAATAACGTAGCTTTGTCATGACATATAGTGCTGCAATCATTTTATCTGATTGAGACTGGCACTCCTCCCAAGGCTTTGGCTTTTGATGCATATACTTCAATAACTGCTTTGGATTTGATACCAGCAAAGTCTTTAACTGCTCTGCCCAATACAAAGCTTCATCTAAGCTCCAAGCATAATGTATACCTGCATGCACTATTAAGACATGATTGCTAAAGATACAAAACTGCTGACTCAAAAACCACTCTAAGTATTTGTTTTTCCCTGCACTTGTAATACCTTTGAATTCAGAACGAACTTTGCCAACACCTAGCATCCATTCTATAAAATACAAATCATGATTCCCCAATACCGTATCTGCACCCATATCAATTAACTTATCTAAGACAAGTGATGTATGAGGCCCCTTACCAACCAAGTCCCCTATCATCAGCAACTGGTCACCTGCCTGAATGCTTAACTGGTTGATTAAAGCGTCTAATGTATAAAAGCAGCCATGTACATCCCCAACCAGAAAAACCTGGCTCACAGCAACGCCTCAAAGACTTTAAATATGATAATTGATAATATTGCACCTGAAGGAATGGTAATCAACCAAGATAAGAAAATACCACGAACCACTGATAAGTCAACTGCTGCTAATCCTCTTGCAAAACCTACCCCCATTACACCGCCAACCAAGATCTGCGTTGTAGAAACTGGAAAACCTAAAAACGATGAGGATAGCACTACGATACCCGTTGAAAATTGTGCGGAGAAACTTCTACTTGGTGATAGAATTGTAATCCCATGCCCGACTTTCCCCATCACTTTATAACCATACATCGTCACACCTAAAGCAACGCCTATAGCTCCCCATATCATCACCCAAATTGGTAATACAGTATGCGCAGCAACAACACCTGTATCATAAATTTGTAGTGCTGCTACCATTGGCCCAATTGCATTGGCAACATCATTCGCTCCATGTGAAAACGCCATGACAGAAGCAGTCATAATGACCAATACTGAAAATACTTTTTCTACTGACTCCAGCATCGTGGTTTGTGTGTCATGCTTCAATACAATTTGATAACGCAGCACTGCCCAAGTAATATTATAGACTACAACCCCGCTCCCAATCACCCCTAACCCAACGATCCAGTGGGATAAACCATAGAATGAATATCCATGCAGCCCACTCACACTATGAGCACCTAAAACCATTACTTTTGCAAAAAACAAGAACAGAATAACTGCACTCACAGGCGCTACTTTTACCATAAATGCAAGCGGATCCTCTTTTGAAAAGACGACATACTGTATAAATCTAAACGTTGAGTAAGCTAAAAGCGCTGAAACCAATGGTGTACATACCCAGCCTAATGCAATCTCATACAAACCGTCCCATAAAATATACTGCGATCCTTGTGTCAACAAACCAAAACCTAAAATGGAACCGATAATTGAATGTGTAGTAGAAACAGGCCAACCATAATTGGATGCCAAAATAAGCCATAATGCAGAAGCAAATAATGCTGAAATCATGCCCAACATCAGCACCTTTGGCGCTGCCTGATAATATGAAACATCAATAATGCCTTTTTGAATGGTTCCAGCTACTTCTTGACCTGCAAATAAGGCGCCAATAACCTCAAATACTGCTGCCAAAATCACTGCTTGTCTCAAAGAAATTGAATTAGAGCCAACAGAAGTCCCCATTGCATTAGCAACATCATTGGCCCCAACTGCCCAGGCCATAACGCCACCACCGAGTAAAATTAAATAAAATAGATCCATATTCTACCTGGATGAGAGTAATAAAAGTTGCGTGCCAATCCGTCTTGACATATCAGATAATTCCCCAATTTTGTCGATACACTTATACCAAAAGATCACATCTAAAACTTTAAATTGATTCTCCTGCGCATACAAACTTGACCTTGCTATATACTGTAACTGGTCTGATTGATCTTCCAGTGCATACAAGTCATTAATCAGATTTCTTGTTGATCGAAGTGTTAGCCCCTTAAATCCTGTATCAACCAAATCACTGAGCTCATTTGACACCTGTTTGGCTTTTTGTGCAGTAGACAATGACTGCATCAATAGTGCCTTAACGTTTTTTCCGAGCTCACCTGGTAATGATATCTTCCTAGAAAACATCAGCACTGCAATATCTTCAGCAATATTAGCTATTTGATCTTGTATGTCTAATAAAGACAAGAGCTCACTACGAGAAACAGGTAAATAAAGACTATGATGAATCTTCAATCTCACCTTACGTTTTTGCTGATCCGCTTGTGATTCTAAAGTTGATATTTTTTGATACAGCTCTTCTGCTAATACCCAATCTTCATTTAAGCATGCCTCAAAAAAATCTGGCAATTCAGCTAAACATAACTGAACCACATCCATATGTGACTCTATCCGCTTAAACGGAGACTTCACAAACATATTCAAAAATGAGGTTTTAACCATCATAACATCCTCAAGTAGGTGACTGATATCATTATCATTAACAGCAATGCGACTGCAAGCCATAATAACGCACCCATTGAACTGACAACTGATTTTTCACTAAACATCTCAGGCTTATGCTGCTTATATTGCCACAGCATTACCAAAAAATATATTGAAATTAAAATTAAAACAATTTCTGTAAACATGACCATTCTCTCTGTCTAGTATTGCCTAATGCACTTACATATTTCATTCTACATGACCTATTGACATGAATCTACCATCAGCTGTCGTTCGCTACTGCTCCCTTCTATACAATAAAAATGATCAACCTTATCAATACATACTGCAGCATGAATAATATCAGACCCTAATAATACTGTAGTCACTTGATGCTGATTTAAATAATTTAATAAAAGCTCTGTTCCCTTGTGAAACCTTGGGTCTTGATACTGACCGATAACACCAGAAAAAATAACAGTGTCTACTTTTTCTATTTCTGTATAAATGCGTTGTACTGTCTTTAAGCAAATATCTTTGATACGCTCATGTTTAACTATATCATTCACCAAACAGACTCGGGTCCTACATAGTTTTTCATGATAAGCCAAAACTTCTGTTGGATACAAAATATTGATACCCATCAGCTTCAAATCTACCAAATGCTGTACAACACTCTGGTCAAATAATGGATCATATGAATCATCAGCAATACACGCTGCAGTCAACGTATGCCCAAGTGCAATAAAGTCCACCTGCTTGGATAGCGCTTGTGCAAGCTCTATTTGCCAAGCAACATCCTCACCACCTAGTATTAAGCCTACCCTTTGCTCTTTAAGCTTACTTTGCAACTTCGAAACTTCAGTGAGACTTGGTCCCATCCAGATCGTTAAGCCTGAATTGATAATGCCTTGACTAGATGCATAACATGCATCTAGAAAATGATGATTATCTAACACCACCTCATCAATATTATTTAGCCACACTTTCACAAGATGAGAGTCATTGTATTTATCTCCATCCGATAAAAAAGCATTTGGCAAAACTGTCACCCTCCCTTTTTCACAACGGTCTTCACTCACCTGATCCAGATCACAGTAATTAAACGTGCACTGTAATTGTGCCTCTAAATACTGACAAATCTCAACTGTAAAAACTGACTGCAAAAAAGGCTCTCCTTTCGCAATGAGTAACCGAACATGGCAATTAATCGATAACAATTCTCGAAGCGTTCCAAGTAAGGAGTTTAACTGATTTGATTGATCATAACGTTTTTTTGATAAACCTGTATTCAGATCAGTTCGCAATAAAATACGCTGATTCGCTAATGCACTTGCATTATAATGTTTCATCCACTAAATACCATTTTAAACGTCTGATAAAGTCCATCTTGATCCATCCCAAAATGTTTTGCAATATCACCAGGCCTCGCAGATAGACCAAATTCTTTAATTCCAATCACTTGTTTTGGATTAGATACAAGAATGTACCAAGGCATTGGAGAAGATGCCTCAATCACCAAACGTTTATCCGACGATACCTTTAAAAATTCATCAAAGTCGACCTCTATCAATCGATCATAACACGGCACTGACACCACATTACAAATCACTTGGTCATTTTCTCTTAAACGCCTTGCTAACTCTAAAGCCAAGGGCACCTCAGATCCTGAAGCAATCAAGACATATTCTGCTGCTTGGTCCTCTAGCAGATAATAAAACCCTCTTTTCACCAGACTAATATTAGGCTTTTCCATCTTTGGCATTTTCTGCCTAGAAAGCGCCAATACCGTTGGCTTACTATCATTATCAATTGCTTGCTGCCATGAAACTGCAGTTTCCCATAAGCCACATGGCCGCCATAATTCAACATTTGGCATTGCTCGGCATGTTGCTATCTGCTCGACTGGCTGGTGTGTTGGACCATCTTCGCCTAAAAATACTGAATCATGGGTTAAAACATATATGACTCTCAGTCGCATCAAGGCTGAGAGCCTTAATGCATTCTTGCCATAGTCTAGAAATACTAAAAATGTACTCACAATGGGTACAAGGCGTGTCAGTGCAGCTCCATTTGCAATTGCAAACATTGCAAACTCCCTAACGCCATAAGCAATGTTACGACACTCTGGTGATGTCTTAGAGAAATACCCTTCATCTACAAAATTAGTTAAAGTTGATGCGGCCAAGTCTGCGCTTCCACTCAAAATTTCCTCTTCTGTTTTTAAGCATTCATTGATAATAATAGAAGATGCCTGCCTGGTTGATAGATCCTGATTAAAAGCATCAATATGATTAACATCAACCTTGATTGTAGCACTCTCTTCTAATTTGACATCAGTTTGAGTCTGACATAACCAATCGTTTCTCAGAGCCTCTGGAATAAAAAATGGTGGATGATCCCAACCAAGATCCTGCCGCATCTGTTTCAAATACTCTGGCTTCAGTGGTTGACCATGCGCTTTTGCTTGTCCTTCAACTGCTTTACAACCCTTACCTATTGTTGATTTTAGTTGTACTAATACTGGTCTAGTAGCAGATTTTGCTTGTCTAAAGGCTGATCTAATTTGATCAAAATCATGTGCATCAACATCTCTGATAATTTCAAACCCATATGAAGCGTAGCGTTGACACACATCTTGCTCCATCCATTGATCTACTTGGCCATCAATAGAGATCCCATTATCATCCCATAGTAATACTAATCCTGAATCAATTAAGTGCGGTGCTAAAGCGCTTGCTTCATGACTGATCCCTTCCATCAAGCAACCATCACCAACAAAGCAATATACATTTGCATGTGACTGTTTTTTAATATGCCTTTTTCTTTTTATCCCAACTGCCATACCTACGGCCATTGCTAACCCTTGACCTAATGGCCCTGTTGTAACTTCTATGCCATTCTCGATCTCATACTCTGGATGACCTGCACAAATAGAGCCTTGTTGACGAAAAGACCGTAGATCTTCTAAAGATATTTTATAGCCGGTTAAATGTAGAGCAGCATACAACAGCATAGAACCATGACCATTTGATAAAATCACCCGATCTCTATCCACCCAACTTGGGTTTTGTGGATCATGTTGTAAAAATTCCAAATACAAGACGCTCATGACATCTGCCATGCCAAGCGGCATGCCAGGATGTCCCGATTGAGCTTGATCAATTGCATCTACAGCCAAAAATCTTAAACAATTTGCATGTTCTTTAGTGAGCTTCATCCCAGTTATCTCCTATGTGTGCATCTACCTCTATTGGCACATTGAGCGGAGACGCCAATTTCATTTGCTGAATGACCTCTTCCTTAAACGCTTCCGCTTGCTCTTCTTTAACCTCAAATAATAATTCGTCATGGACCTGCATCGTCATCTTATAATCATACGCCTCTAAACTTTGATCAATTTTAATCATAGCAAGTTTAATTAAGTCAGAAGCTGAGCCCTGCATTGGTGCATTGACTGCTGCTCTAAGTGCTGCACTTTTTTCGATTCCATTACTCGACTTTGCTTGAGGCATCCATAGTTGTCTGCCCAACACTGTTTCAACATAACCATTCACTTGTACACTTTCCCTTACAGCATCTAAGTATACTCTTACTCCTGGATAAGCATTAAAATATGCTGTAATCAGCTCATCTGCTGCTTGCTTTGTGATGCCTAGTTGTTTAGATAAACCATGTGTACCCATACCATAAATTAAACCAAAGTTGACCGCCTTTGCCTGTCTCCTTTGCGAATCTGTGACCTCATGTGGCTGTATCTGATAAATATTTGCTGCCGTCGAACGATGAACATCCTCTTGCTTTGAAAAAGCCTTTAACAACGCGTCATCTTGAGAAAAGTGTGCCAATATCCTCAACTCTACCTGTGAGTAATCTGCAGAAATAAATTTCCACCCAGAAGGAGCAATAAATGCTGAACGAATCATTCTTCCCTCTTGAGTCTTAATTGGAATATTCTGTAAATTAGGACTTTGTGATGACAAACGACCAGTAACTGTCATTGCTTGGTTAATCGTGCCACTCACCCTACCATTTTTTTCAGCCTCTTTTGATAATGGCAGTGCATATGTGCCATAGAGCTTACTGTATGAACGATGTTGTAAAATCAAGGGTACCAGTGGATGCTCATCTTTCAGTGTTTGAAGCACACTCTCTGAAGTAGACTGCTCTCCTTTTGACGTCTTTCCTTTGGCTTTTAAACCAAGCGTCACAAATAATATTTCTCTTAACTGCTTTGGAGAGGCCAAATTGAACTCATGACCAATTAAAGTATGCGCTTTGCTTTCTAGCACCTCCATTGCAGTTTTAAGCTCACTTGCATAACTGCTTAACATTGGCGCATCTAGTGCCATACCATATTCTTGCATTTTTGCCAATATTGGTACGAGCCTCATTTCTAATGAACTAAAATAACCCCACTGTTTTGAATCAATTAGCTTTTTCCTCATAATTGGCATCACTTTCCCCAGACATGAGGATAAGTAAGCACAGTATTTATCATCGTGCTCTTTTTGATGCTTAAAGTCTGATAAATGATGACTGAATACATCCAGTAAATCATTTGATACTGAGCTATCTAAAACATACTGTGCCAACATCGTATCAAAACTCTTCAATCTCAAATGAGAATAATATGACCATGTTGCCTTAAGATCATGAATAACGAGTGTACATCTTGCCTTAGATAACTGCTGAATATAAGTTGCATCAACTGGACATGAAACAACTTTATCTCCAACACTGACATATAACTGTTGCTCATTAAAATATACGGCAATACTATCGACTGCCTCTTCAATCACACCAGCTAATGCTTCTGGTGAAGTAATAATTTGATATGCAAATTCTACCTGACTATCTGCACCTAACTCATGCAACCACTTTTTAAATCCCAATGTTTGATAAAGTGTCCTCAAATCCTGTTCTTGTGGTGGATTTTGTTCAATATCCTCTAAATTATCAACCAATTGAATATCTTTCACCAGTGTAACTAATTGCTGTGACATCTCAAGCTGATGCACATGCTCTCTAAACTTCTCTCCAACCTTACCTTTCAAAGCCTGTTGATTTTCTATAATCCCCTCAATTGAGCCATATTCATTTAACCACTTCGCAGCTGTTTTTGGCCCAACACTGGGAATACCTGGCACATTATCTGAACGATCTCCCATCAATGCCAATAAGTCTCTTATTTGATCTGGTTTTACACCAAACTTTTCAACCACCCCCTGTGGGTCTAAATATTTATTGTGCATTGTATTCACGATATGTACGTCTTCTGTGACAAGCTGCGCTAAATCCTTATCTAACGTTGAAATAAGCACATCCCGACCATTTCTAACATGCACCAATGACGCAATGACATCATCCGCCTCATACCCAGGCACAACTAATAACGGCAAACCTAATGCTTGTACAACCGCATGTACATATGGAATCTGAGGTGATAAATCTTCTGGCATTGCACTCCGGTCTGCTTTATAGCCCTCAAATAGTTCATTCCTAAATGATCCACCCTTAGGGTCAAATACGACAATCACCTTAGATTTGGGATAATCTGATTGCAATCGCTTCAGCATATTGACTACCCCAAATACGGCGCCAGTTGGCAAGCCCTCACTTGTTGTTAGGGGTGGAAGTGCATGATAAGCTCTGAATAAATAAGATGAGCCATCAACTAAAATATATGCATAATTTTTCTTCATCGCCACCTCAAATTTGTCGCCAGTAGTTGGGCAAACATAACACAAGTATCGCTACTAATTCAACCCGGCCTACCCACATCAATACTGTCAAAATAAAGCTTTGTAATGGCGTAAGTGATTGATATACTCCAGCATCAAGCAGACCGCCTACATTCGTCATTGTTGAAACACTCGAAAGTATTGCAATTTCTGGCACCATGCCTGCCAGTACCAAGCATGCAAAACCGATCAATAAAGTCATTAGAAATAATAATACATAACTCTGTGCATTCTGCTGCTGAGCATATTGGCTTGGTATTTTATATTTTAATAACCGATCAGGACGCCATGCATTTTCAATTAAACCAAATATTGAACTCATAATGCTCTTCACTCGATCTAGTTTTATCCCACCTGCAGTAGAACCTGCACACCCTCCAATCATACTCAATACTACAAGTAACCAAACTGAGTGATGACTTAGAAGACTAATATCACCAGTACCTGTCGTTGAAACAAATGATACTAGCATATAAAGCACTTCACCAACACGAACCGTTGGATTTAACAATATGAGTAGAACACCCCCTCCTAGCAAATATCTAAAAAATGACAGCACTTCTTTTGGTGCTTGGTAATTGAACTTAAGTAGCCGACCATAAAACTGAAAGCCGATAGACCCAAGAAGCATGCTCATGCTGGCGATTAAAAAATGTACTGATTGAGAATATAAACCTGGCACTAGCTCAACAATAGAGTATCCGGAAGTAGAGATCATTGCCATCGACTCCAATACTGCATATCCCAGGCCTACACCACATATAAAGTAAGCAATCGCTGAAACTAGAGTCAACAACAGATAAATCTTTGCAACTTGAATGGCTGTTTGTGCCACCCTCTGAGAAAATCCAAGCCCTTTTAACTCTAACCCATAATCTGTCAAAAAATGTGCATATATAGACTGGTGATAAACGGACAGCAAACTCAAAGACATCACTACTACACCTACCCCTCCAAACCAACAAAGTTGCTGTCGATATAGCAAAAAAGAGACTGGCCAGCTCTCGACTCCTCCAATGACCTCAATACCTGATGTGGTTAATGCAGATACCGTTTCAAATAAACATTGTAAAAATGTAGCATCAAAATAAAGATACCAAGGTATAAATGATATTACGACCACGCCAAACCAAATTAATACCAGCATCAAAAATGATAATGATGGGTGCTGTATTTCTTGTCTTGGCTTAACCATTAGGAACAAAGATAGTAGACTACTCAACAAGATCGTGACTGAAAACGCCCAAACACTTGTGAGATTTCCCTCAAATATTGCAACAAATAACGGCAGTATCATACTCATTGCATATACAAGCAAAACCCGATTAACTTCATATAAAACTTGGTAGATCATACATTACCAATACTAAGAAAATAATAAACTGGTGTTTCATAAGGGTGAGATAACTTTAAAGCAGCCTCGCATGCTTCTTGTAAGCTATCATTCACAAGAATCTCTACACGCATTTCTTCTACTTGACTAATTTGGCCAACTGTACCAAGTTTAGGGTCTGAGTTTTCGCCTGGAACAAACTGCCCGGTTCCAGTTGTCTGCCAACTACAATGGCTATAGTATCCAACCTCGCCTCCACCTGCGTCAAATACTGCTTGCTTTACAGCATCTGCATGTGATACTGGCACATAAAAAATTAAGCTCTGCATTGTTTACTCCTTTAACTTCAGGTAAATCCCTCTTCCTGAATGCAGCGTAGACGTATTGACTATAATTTTCAATCCTTATATATTGTCTGCTAATGAAGCTCATAAGGAAATAAAGACATGGATAGTAAATTGAACCCTCAATTGATTGCACTAATGCTAATATGCCCTCTAGCAATCTCAAAACAAGTCACGATTGAGAATAAAACAGCATGTAACATCATTCAGCAAAGTAGCTCTGCACACTCAACCACACTAGATCTTCCATATATGATTTCACCTGGCGAAACCAATAGTAATGGCAGGTTTGACTTCATTCAAGGCTGGGTAACTAATCCGCTGCAAAACGCTCAAACTGAATACTTAATAGACTGTGACTCTAACTACCAAAGCTTAGTCATTAAGTTATCTGTAGAAAAGAGTAGTCAAGACAGTATGGAGAATTACTTACATACATTTATTTCTAGTAATAACAGCTCTAACATCATGGTCTTTCCATCACAACCAACACCTCTGAAACAAACAGATGATATTCTAATTTCAATCCATTCTTCTGAATACGGTTACCAAGACATTATAGAAACTACCATTAGCGTTCCTGATACAGACTAAAAGAACTTTTTATATAATGCGATACCCAGAAAAACGCCTATAGCCATGGCTAATACGTCTATCATGCCTCCTAGCATGATTGTCAAAAGGAGCATAACCCCTGTTATGCCTAATACAGCCTCTTTGTCGAGCTGATCAATAATTTTGATCACTGGTATCATTGCCTTTTTCACTTCTTTCATTTCAATCTCCTGTTTAGAAGTTTATATACGTTTTATATTGCTTGTCAGATTTTTTTAATCTCTTTATCCTTATACTCACACAAATCCTTAATTGGACAACCTAAACATTTAGGTTTTCTCGCTACACATGTATAACGCCCATGATGGATTAACCATAAGTGCAGATCTAGTAAATATTGTTTAGGAATAAACTTTAAGAGCTTATTCTCTACCTCTAGTACCGTTTTACCTTTCGCTATTCCTGTTCGATTTGCGACCCTAAATACATGTGTATCAACTGCGATCAAAGGTTGTTGATACAAAACATTTAAAACCACATTGGCAGTTTTTCTGCCCACACCAGGCAAAGATTCTAAATCAACTCTATTTTTAGGAATAATAGAATCAAATCTCTCAACTAGAATCTTCGATAAAGACATCACGTTTTTAGCCTTAGAGCGGAACAAACCAATTGATCGAATATAGTGCTCTAATTGCGGCTCACCTAAAGCAATCATTTCACTTGGCGTACTTACTTTTGCAAACAATACTTTGGTGGCTTTGTTAACACCTTTATCGGTTGCTTGCGCTGAGAGCACAACTGCAACCAGTAATTGAAAAGGTGTTTGATAGTCTAACTCTATCACCACATCTTTATGCTGTTGAGATAATATCTCACATATTTTTGTACGTTTTCCTAAATTCATCGCTCATCATGCAATGAGGTTTTCAATATCCTCATCTGCTACCCTACTAAATAAATGTGCAAACTTCTCTACTTTTTGTCCTTGTATTGGTTCTATGCAGTAGCCAACTTGATCCCCAAAGCCTTGTCTGACAACTTCAGCTGCATCTGGAATAATCGGTGCCAGTGCACTCATTAAGTAACGAAATGCATTCAGTGCAGTTGAGCTAACCAAAACTGCCTGTTCAACCTGACCGTCTTTGGCCAACTGCCATGGTTTATGCGCATCAACATATTGATTCGCAAAATCACACTTTTGCATAATCAACTTAATGACATTGGCAATATTCAAACTTTCATAAGCCTGCTGAATTTCATTTTTTGTTGAAACCAATTGATGCCAAAACTCTTGATCAACCTCTGATAGAACACCCTCGTGATACTTGTGCACGAACCCTTGAGATCTACTGCAAAGATTTGCTAATTTACCCACTAGATCTGCATTCACTTTCAACTTAAAGTCTTGCCAATCTATATCGATATCTGTCACGCCAGAAGATAATCTTGATGATAAATAATAACGCATCAAGTCACTGGGTAAAACTTTAACAAACTGCTTTGGAGAAATAAAATGTCCTCTAGATTTAGACATTTTCTGTGCTTCGAGCGTTACAAATCCGTGTACATGCATTTTTTCAGGCGCCCTTAATCCTGCAGCCTTTAAGACTGAAGGCCAAAATATCCCATGGAAGTAAACAATATCTTTACCAATAAAATGTTGAACACTATATTGATTCCACTCTGCAAAAATCGCTTCTGGACGATCCAGTCCTAACGCTCTTGCAAACGAAGTCATATAACCAAATGGTGCATCCAGCCAAACATAAAAATATTGATTTTCTCTACCTGGAATATCAATACCAAAATAGGGAGCATCTCGAGTAATATCCCAATTTTGTAGCCCATCAACAAACCACTCTGAAAGCTTATTGCGTATTGACTCCTGTACATCAGACTCTTCTAGCCACTGCTTTGCGCCTTGCTGGTCTGAAGAGAGCTTATAAAATACATGGTTAGACTTTTTCCATATTGGTGGACTACCCGAAACAATAGACTGTGGAGATTTTAACTCCTTCAAAGCATAAGTTTTTCCACAAACCTCACAGTGATCGCCATATTGATCTTCTGCGCCACACTTAGGACAGACCCCTTTCACAAACCGATCGGGTAAAAACATCTGTTCTGATTCATCATATGCTTGCTCAATATCCCCTTCTGTAACCATATTAGCATTGACTAACTTTTGATAAACATCGTGTACCAACGCTTTATTTAACGGATCATGAGTAGACCCGTAATAATCAAAATGAATTGAAAATGATTCAACATCTTGCTGGTGATCCGCACTCATATCTTTGATCAATGCTTCTGGTGTAATTCCTTGACGCTGTGCATTGAGCATAATGGGTGTTCCATGCGCATCATCCCCACAAACATAAGTCACCTCTTCTCCAACTTGTCTTAGAGATCGAACATAAACATCTGTCTGAATCATCCCTAGCATATGCCCTAAATGTAATTGACCATTTGCATAAGGAAGTGCATAAGTGATCAATTTTTTATTTGCCATATCATTTATCTCATTACATCTTCTGCAATGATATCAATATTTCTATATAAAACATAGTCTTTATAACATTACATTTGGCCAGAAATCTTTCCATTCTAATGGTAAATCCATGAAAAACATAGATTATATAAAAAAACCACGTATAGTATTGAACTCCTTATTTTACAGTGTATAATACAAAATATATACATTAGGAGAACATATGAACAAAAAACTAGTAAAATACGGTAACAGCTATGCACTTGTATTAAACAAAAGCATATTAGAGCTACTTGATATTGACGGCAACGATCCTGTTAAGCTAAAAATTGAAGGTGACACCTTACTGGTGAAAAAATCAGCACCTCTGAATGGCTGGGAAAATATTAAGCTAGAGTCTAATGCTGCTACAGATAAAAAATCTAAAGCTGAATACTCAAAAGAGTCTCGTGATGCTGATATGCTCAAAGCAACCATTCGAGAAGCACTGCTTAAAAACCCAAACTCTAAACTTGAGGATATTGTTGAAAACGCTGACCTACCTTCACAGGCTAAAAGAAAAGCACTTCCAGCTATTGATGCATTTCAAGCACTATTCCAGAAATACAATGTTGATATGAAAATGTTTTCAGAGAATAAGGCATATCAAGATGAACTGGCGAAACTAGAAAGCATCAAAGATACAATGAGCACAAATGAATATAGAAGTCAGCTCATGGAAATAAGATATCAACACTTCCCTCAATTAAGAGAATTTGATCGTGAATCTATCAGCCTCGAAAAAAATCTAGAGACACTTGACTAATCAGCACTCTGCTGTACTGAATTTGATCATCGATGTTACTTTGTTGCAAGACTCCTGAACACAGTAATGCTGCTGATACCATCGATGAAAAAATTCATGCAGTGTTTTAGAACATATATGATTACGCACACAAGCAGTTCTGCTTATCAATAACAAGGGGATAATCTTGATGAAGCATCGTTCATTATGTGTCTAAATAATCGATTCTTGGATGCCTAGATTTGGTATGAATAGATCAACAATTTATAGAAAAGACTGATCTGATTCTGGGCACATAGTTCTAGCTTACTTCTAATTAAATTGATATAGTTACAATAATAATCATATCCATATGGTTTAACTGTTATGCACATTAAAACATTACCAAGCTGGCTTTCTTCAAAGCTCAGCAGAAGTATTAAGTATCTGTTACTAGCGCTTTTTCTATCTGTCACTTTATTACTTGCATACACCCTGCATGATGGATTCAGATCGCAGGTGATTACACTTTGGTTCAATCTCGGCGCATTTGAGACCTACCAACCTGAAGATCTACATAAAAAGTCTCAATGGAAATACTTATCAGAGCAAGAGTTTGATGAAGTTATTATGGATACAGTGAGCTCTCTGAAACCACCTCTTAAAAATCATGCTAAAGTGTTTGATATTGGCATGGGAGTTGGCGCTGCATTTAAGGTGCTGCAAAATCACTATCCTAATCTGAAACTTGCTGGCTCTGATATCTCAAGTACGGCCATAAACCATGCAAAAGATATTTTTCCTAAGTTTAAAGACCAATTTCATGTCCATGATATGACCATCAAGCATGAGTGGATTAAAGATAACACCTTTGATCACGTATTTAGCTTTGGCGCTCTGGCCATGTACTTAACACAAGAGAAAATGCTAATTGCAATTGAAGAAGCAATACGCATCACCAAACCGGGAGGTTCTCTGGCCTTTACACACTTTATAGAACCAAATGCACAACCAAGAAGAAGTATCGTTGCACCTATACCTAAAGCGTTTTGGTTCGAAGCCTTGCCTCAAATGGGGGTAAGCAATATACGTATACAAACAATGCCTCACGAAGGTGAACGGTATCAAGTTTTATGTACCAAAAATAAAAAAGGCCATTAAAGACCCTTCTTAAAATGGAGTTTATTATGCATACCTATTTTTATCATAACTCACAGCCTTATTATCAAGAGCACCTAGAGAAAAATGAAGACTCTAGAGTATTGGTTAAAGATTTTACTCTCACGGCTCTTTGCTTATCAAAAACACAGGACATTGTTCAAATTTCATCTAGCAAAAAAAAGGACTATGATTGGTTAAATAATCACTTCAAGGTATGTAAGCTAGGAGTAAGTCAAAATATATTATGTTCAGATGAGCAACTGCCCTTACCTAAGGGATTTAAATTATCACAGTACAAAGAAAGTTATGGTAGTGGTACTTACTCACCGTCAGAGTACTTTGACAATAAGAAAAATTTTTTAGAGTTTGCAAAAAATAATGATGGAGCCATTCCCAGTACTAAATTCTATGATTGTATGACAGAGATAAAAAGCATCGATCACCCAGTTATGTTAAAAACCAACGTTAGCTCTGCTGGCTCAGGAAGCTATTTCATTGAATCTACTGCTGACTTAAAACGTGTGCCGAGAAATACTCCCTTACACGTGCAAGAGTACATCCAAGATATTAAATCTAGTATGAGCTTACAGTATATCATTACTCCCGCGGGCTATACTTATTTAGGAGCAACTAAAATGTTCATCGACAAAGACTTCGCTTGGATAGGCTGCTGCCCTTCTGAATATGATGCACAGTTATTAGTGGTATATAATCAAATAGTGAAAAAAATGCACGATCTAGGCCTTAGGGGGCCTTTGAGCCTCGATTTTTTACAACGCTGCTCCGGCAAGTTTGTTGTACTAGAATGCAATCCAAGGTTTGGAGGTGGCACCTATCCGAGCATGTTGGCCCAGCGGCTGAATATTACACAATGGTTATACCGAAAATTTAAAATACAAAATTTTAAACAACTTGAATCAATTAATCAAAAACATAATATTTTTTACAATCCTGTAACCCAAAAAGGAATTCTCGTGTTACATTGGGAAAAAGATAGGAACATAATTTGTAATATATTTATTGCTGGCAATGACTCAGAGCAAGAAGCAATCATTAAGACTCTAGCCATGGGTCAAGTTATAATGCTATGAAAAAACTTATGCCTGATAGTACATATACACTTGTTCAACTTTTTTTGTTTAAGTAGATTCGAATCTTTAAGTTTAAACATAGCCTCTACTCTATGTAACCATTCTCCGAAAAGTTAGTAGACTGGATCTTAGATACCTGGCAATAGCACAAATCCTTTCTATCTTCGACTCAGAAAACATCTTCTCTTTAGAAAAAACATTGACATCCAGAGGCAAACTGCTTGCACAAGTGTAGGTATTATTTTGTGCAATTATCTAATATCGAGAGGTATAAAAGGTATCGTTAATTAGATACTCATAATGCGTTCAGGTATATTTATTTACCTATAGTTGAAAATAATTCAGCTTTAACCCGATTGAACTAATCTCTAAAGATAAATTTCGGGAATTTATCAGTAGTAAGGCTGTGTACAAAAAATAAAAAAGGCCCCTAAAGGCCTTTTCTATATTCACCTACTGTCTAATCTTTAAAAATAAATTTCGGGAACTTGTCAGTAGTCAGTAACACTGCATATGATACTATTCTTAAATAGAATTTAATCACTGACATCTGATACCAATATATTGTATGTGGCAATTTACCTGTTAATAAAATACACAGGAATGATATTGGCACAAGCAATAATGCACCTAACAAGTATATATGATAAATAATCAAGTATGGTATAACTAAAATCCACTTATAGATTGGCTTAAATCGATTTAAGTTTTCTTCCTTTGGATTAGGCAATTTTAACTTAATCTCACTATCTGCCTCTTCTAAGCTCGGATACTTATCAGTGATAAATAATGCATAACAGTACATTCTTAAAACAAATGACTGTAGACTTTGATTCCAATTGAACCACCAATCTGGGTATTTCTTTCGGAATAATAAAGTTAAACCTACAGCAAAATTAACAACATACAAATGCCATAGAGAAAAACTAATCAATGGTATAATTAGCAAGTATGTTAATAACAAAACACCTGCACCAATTACCTCTTGATGCTGATATTCTTTGACATAGTCTGCATACTTCTCATAAAACACAAATGAATCTACATCTACACTGGTTTGAACCTGCATGGAATTACTATCCATTGTTAAATCAAACGCAGTATACTGATTAGGCACAATCATAAAGAGCATAACAATAATAATTGGAACCATCAAAACCGGACGAAGTAAAACACTCCACCTGTTATGACTTTTTTGATACGGAATATGAACTGAAACATCACTCATTTTAGGTCTCCTTTAAGTTAATTACCTCTTTATTGGCAGCTAGATTCATATTTCAGATTTATTTGTAAAAAAATCTATGATAGATTGATTTGAACAATATCAAGGACTGATATGCCTGCGCCCCAAAGAAGCCCAAACCACGCTGCCCTTGCTGAACTTACGATCAATGGCTCTCAACAATCGACCTTTACTGAACACTATGTAAGCGAATTTACAGAGTTTTTATGCGCCCTAACCAGTATTTCAACGTCTAACTTAAATCCATTTAACTTATGGGATAAACTTGTTGACCAACCAGGACAAACTGGCTCAACACCGCCTGTTAAACAATATATAGAGTCACTTGATAGTCCATCAACTCATAGAATATACCGACCGGTTGAAAAAAGCTCTGCACTAGAAAAACAAGCTCGCATAGATCTATCTAAAGCACAGGCTTCAGGTTATGCAGCGTTACTGACTGCCTATGTTAATCAATTTTACGCATCAGAGTTTCACACCCCCCCAGCTTTGTGTATATACCTTGATCAACACTCAGCGCTACAACCTGATGCACTCATTGAGCTATTGATTAAAACTGAAACTGAAGTGCTTCATACATCTGTAAAAAAATCGAGAAGTTTGGTGAATAGTACCCAGCAATTCATCAGAGAGATTGGAGAAAAAGCGGATGCAACAAATCATGAAACAATCAAAACAGCGATTAGTGAAATTGAGACAGCAATAGCAAAAACAGACATATTTGAAATTAATACCAAAACTACGGTGCTATCAGACATTGTTCATGCCTTAGCACAAAAAGTAGATGCTACTCCTACTTTCACCCATATATCTTCCCCTGTTGATGTAAGCATTGAGGCAGATCTCCCCCAGTCTCGACAATTACAAACTTTATTTCAGCTTAGTCAAAGATTAAGTCACCGACAGTTTGCACAGTTACCCTTAAACCAGCTACTTCAAATTGCACACCCTTTATTGAATCAGTTCAATCGTAATGACATTTTAGCAGTACTTGCTTACAGTCATATTGAATGCCTCAATAGAAAGCAAAGTGAAATTATCACCCGTCCCTCATATTCTTTTGAAGCTTTTACAAGTGCGTCACTTGCCTCAATCCTGGATGATCATCCACTTAAAATTACATTTATTCAATCCTTTTCTGAAGAAGCAAAAGCCACTAAAAAAGGCGTCCATGCTGCACTGATTAGTGAAAAACTCGCAGCTGACATCTACTTAATAGAAGATAAAACAGAAAGAAAGAAATCCGATTTGTTCTTACTTTTGTCCTCTCCACTACAGTCTTGCCTTAACTCAGCTTCTGACCAAAATGAAAGAGAAGAACTGCAAGAGGAAATCGTCGAAGAACTAAAACACCTTCTTGCACCTATACATGAGAAGTTTAATGCACTCTACCAAGATTGGCGTGTTAGTCTACAAAAATCTATTAAAGCAACTAAGACTGACTGGCATCATGCACTGAATACTCTCTATTTTTTAAACATGTATATTGCTGCTACTACACGTTATATGAACCCTCAGCATATTCTAGAAACACTTTCTCCACCTGCCCCTCTAAAAAGCGGAAATGAGCTACTTGGAGCTACGATATATCATGCTAATAAAATGGCTGCTGACTTAGAATGCAGTCCTTGCCCAGCATCGGTATTTGACACATCAGTTTCATTCTTCCCAGGCTCGACGGATATTATCTCAAATCCTGAATACTGGTCAATTGCTCGTAAAGCAAAAGAAACTGCAATCTCAACTGCACTACAATTATTGTATTCAACATTCCCTGACTTTGAGCCAGATCCTCAGCAAGAGCCCATTCATCCAACTCATTTACAAACAGGTTTTGCAACACTTCTTGTTGACTACTTTGTGCCCAATACTAGCGATTCTGCTAATGTTTTAAAAGACTGGATCAAAAAAATATACTTACCAAGTACTCCCTTTGCAACAAAGCTATTTAAACGCGGCGTTAGTTTGATTGCAAGCAAGAAGAAAAGAGACCTCATTAATCTGAACCAAACACTAAAACAAGGAAATCATAACCTCACTCCTTTCGAATATAACCAGCTACTTTTATACCTGTTATTTTACCCTAGTTATAATACAGCTGATATACTGACATGCTCAGAAGGAAGAGCAGAACACCGATCAAACTGGTTTTTAAAAGCATTAGGTTCAAGTGCAATTGTAGGAGACAGCAACCAAATCAACCCGGTATATCAGATTTTTAGTGTCATATTTCCGCCTGATTTAGATGCGAAAAAAGCAAACACAATTTCTAATTTCTTTAAATCTTTTAATCCAGAATCCCCATGTTTTTTAGGTAAAAATAGTAACAACCCAACTTACTTAGGGGTATCAAACATAATGCGAGCATTTGAGGTATTCATACATAGTACACTTGAATCTTTGGCGCTTCATAGCATTTATATCAAACAACAAAAACCAACCTCACAAAAAACATTCGGACTCAGTAATGGTGAGGTACAAAGTGGGCTACATATACTATGGCAGTTTGGAGGGAGTATTAAAGATATATTTTCATGCCATCGGACAAGAGATCATGCAATTTATGAAGAAGGCTATCAAGACAAACTTTATAACTGGACAGTTTCACTAACCAATATCCTACCCTACCTTCCGCATGGAGACACGCCTCCAAGACCTAAAATAGAAACAGCATTTGACCTACCTCCTGGACTGGATAGCAAAGAACTCAGTAATTTTTGCCAGAGTAGCCCAATAAAAGCACAAAATATTACACTCCAAAAACAAGAAACACCAAAAAAATCGCCGACAAAGATAACGCAAAGTAATCCGTTTAATAACTTTTTAGCAAAAAGAAAGCTATATGGGCTAAGCTAAACAGTAGAGAGTTGGGAATAAAGTCTCTCAACTCCAACAGAGACACCACTACACCTAGGCATCGCCTCTATATCCTTATAATCTACGATACTTTCTTTACTCAGACCCATTCTCTGGCCTAAATCATTTAACCTTTCTTCGACTAAACGAGGGTCTCTTAGCTCATTATAACCATTTGCAACCTCACATCCATTGATATATATTTCGAATCGCTGTGCATACGGATATGGCTCTGATATTACATTTGCAAGCGCTGACTGCTCTGATAAATACCGATCAACAATATGCAGTCCTCGATTGAATTTTACTTCTATCTGATTGACCCAAATCAAGTCTATCCAACTGGATATCTCAGTTTGCCTTATTAAACCCGTATACTCTATTTTATGCTGCTCACAATAAGCTCTGAGCTCTTCAATACTGGTTTGATGTACATTAATTTGACAATGTTCAAAAAACAAATCAGGTAAATGGTGAATAACTGCTTTGTACTTCAAGCCCAAAGCTGCAAATAATTCACAACAAACCTCAATCAATGCTTGCTCATCTATCCCCAACTGATACCACTCTAACATTAAAAAAGCTGGTTTATGCCACTTTGCAACTGGATCATCTCTAAAGACATGAACCAACTGATAGATATCACCACTGTGATTTGCGAGTAGTTTTTTCATTTCCCATTCAGGAGAGCTATGCAAGTAGTACTTTTGATGCGAAGATATAGCTTTGATCATATCCACACCCATATCTGGCACCCTTTTAGGCATCAATGGATCAGTAAATACTTCCGTGATATTTTTATGATGAAAAAAATCTCTTATTTTCCGAACAAACTCTGAAAAGTCCTTTAAATTATTATACTCGAGAGACATATTCAGCTGTTCTCGTATCAACTTTGATACGCTCTCCCTGAGCAATAAATAATGGCACTTTGATCTCAAAACCAGTTTCTAAAACAGCCGCTTTTGTTCCTCCTGAAACAGTATCGCCTTTTGCATTTGGCGCACACTCAGCAACAATCAACTCTACAAATGTCGGAGGCTCAACAGAAATTGCCTTTCCTCTCCATACGGTTACAGTAGCGGTTGAACTATCTACTAACCAGCGCTCTGCTCCAGCCAATTCTTCTTTGGTCAGCATAAACTGCTCATAAGTTGTATCATCCATAAAGTGATATCCCTCTGCATCCTGATACAGCATCTGCATTTCAGTTTCTAAAACATCTGCACCCTCTACATCGGAGTTTGAAGGGTAAGTCTTGGTAATGACCCGACCGGTCACTAAATTTCTTGCCTTTATTCTATTGAAAGCTTGACCTTTCCCAGGCTTAACATGCTCATTATCTAATGTTACATGAGGCTGGTCTTCTAAAAGAAACTTTCCACCCGATCTCAATGAGTTCACACTAACCATAATTACTAACTATTCTTACATCTGCAATAAGTTATCTTATTTTCTCAACAAATGCAAAAGGGGCACTAAGGCCCCTTCTATCATTGGTTCATTGACTATACGCTTATAGACGCTGCACCGGAAGAAGCGCTTGCGGGCACTTCTGGGAAAAGTGTATGCAGCCCATCTAGTGCTTCATTCCATTTGCCTGTCACCTCACTATATTTTTTTCTAGGTGATTTTGAACGCATCTTTTCATACTTGTCACCTATAACCCCCTTGGCTTCATTTGCATCAATTAACTTTTCATTCTTAAATGCAACTTTAATCGAATCGACACTCTTCGAATCAATTCCAGCAGACATTAGGTAAACTCTAACCTGGTCAAAAGTAATAGGACTATGACTAGCAGGAGTTGCGGCTGGAGCTGCGGCTGCTGCTCCTGCATTGAAGAGTGATACTTCACCACCTGCTTCTGCTGAAGCTTTACGTTTTTCTTTTAAAGCCTTAAACTCTTTTCTTGCTTGAGACCCTCTAAAAAACTTTTGAATAGTAATAGCTGATTTCTCTGCTGCTGCTTTTGCTGCTGCTTTAGCTTCTGCTGCTTTTGCTGCCTCTGCTGCTTTTGCTGCTTTAGCTTCTGCTTCATCAGCCTTTATTGGATCTGATTTAGTTCTTAGCACTGCTACCTTGCTTTTTTTAGGTGCTATCCCTTTCCAAAGGAAGTAAGAAAGGATTAACGATGCAGCTATTACTAAACCTGCAATGATACCAAACTGATTGGCTACAATGAATGGTAGTATTGTTGTTGTCCATAAGTTTGATGAGAACAACTTAATTCTTGTCCATAACTGGGAGACTGATGATTCTGCTAATATTATATTTTCTGCCATTTTTTCATTCCTCAAATTGATGCAATATTAAATATACCTTATCAATAATGAAATAATCACGCTAACATTGTTTTATTTTTTTCGCTATAATTTATATTTTTCAGATCAATATGTACTATAGTTATATTATATTTATACTTGCAACTCATAACAGATTAATAGTCTATTAAATAAAGACTATGATTGTGTTTGATTTTTTATATTTAGTCTGTATGATATTGTTGTGATCGGGCCCATAGCTCAGTTGGTTAGAGCAGGGGACTCATAATCCCTTGGTCGTAGGTTCGAGTCCTACTGGGCCCATACGCTCTACCCTCACAGAACAGATTTTCATTAGTTGGTACGCTGTTATGCTATATATCTACAATGTGGGAGGCAATATTATTGCTTTAGTAGAAGATAAGCATCGTCCACACATACATGACGTTCGTCAAGTGTCCCCTTTTGACCAACTCATCATATGGCGTCAACAAGACTTTGCAGTTATTTTGGATATATATAATTTCGATGGCAGCAAAGCTGCTCAATGTGGAAATGGTTTAAGCGCTTTAGCATACCACCTTAACCTTGAGCGCATTTCAATCTCTATAGATAAAACCATATATCACGCATTCTCTCTCAACCGAAAACATTGGATTATGATGGGTTGTGCTGAAATTAAAAATATTGATGAAAACATTTATGATGTGAGGATTGGAAATAAACATATTATTACTTTAAACCAACCCTATGATGAAAAATTAAATAAGACGTGGGAGAAATCACATAATATAAGTCATGTATGCACCTCAGATCAGTATAATATATCAATAAGAACCTATGAGCGTGGCTGTGGAAGAACTGGTAGCTGTGCCAGTGCGAGTACAGCAACATGTGCACTACTTAAATATCTTAATCAGGATTTGAATAGTTGGTTAGTTTATAATCCATCCGGCTTAATAGAAGTGATATATCAACAAAACCAGTTTTTTCAATCTGGCTTTCCTAACTTAATAGATCAATTACGACTTTGAGGTAATGTACTTAACCAAAGCAATTGTGGCTAGAACATACACCAATGCTTCAAATAACCGTGATAACTGTTCTAGTAAAATCAAATGGCCGTCAAACCATGGCATCTGAGGTACTACTGGGGATAATAACACGTATATGCTTCCAACAATGGTTAGAAAAACTGTCGCCAAATTCAGCATTACCCTCTCCTTTCTTCATAAATCTCAGCAATGGTTTTGCATTTGATACACTCATCTGCTGTTGGACGAGCTTCAAGCCTTTGAACCCCAATCGCAACGCCACAACTTTTACAAAATCCATAATCGCCTTGCTTCAAACGCAAAAGCGCTTTAACAATTTTAGATTGCAAACGACGTCTTCTATCTGAAGCTCTTAGCTCCATTCTCTGGCTTTCTTCATGTGATGCTCGATCAATCTGATCAAAATGTGATGATTCGCTTTGCAAAGAAACCACAACACCATCAACCTCATTGAGCAATACTTGGTACCATAACGTCAACACTTTTTTAAAATGCTCAACCTGCATGGGATTCATATATTCCTCTTCATCTGCTTCATCATAACTATCCATACCTAAAAAGTTTTTTTCTTTGGTATCTACCATATTTCACCCCAATCAATCTTCGTGCATCTTTTAACACTTTTCTCCCCCATTGGGCAACTGAATTTATATGCTTAAATAAGTTTGTAAAAAAAACTCCATAATCTCCAATATGATCCGAAGAATTATTGACGTTATATAATTTAACCGCTATACTCAGGTCGAATTCAGGCTATGTAGCTCAGCTGGTTAGAGCGCGGCACTCATAATGCCGAGGTCGGTGGTTCGAGCCCACTCATAGCCAAATCATTACACTATCAGATAGATAGAGAAGATGGCACATATTGATGGATTATAAAGCCCTGCTTCAACAAGCACTCAAAAATAAGGAAGGATCAAGACTGCAGCCAAAGGTCCTTAGCGTTACTACCGGCGAGTTTACAGCCCGTTGCGCCCATGCAAAGTATATTGTAGATGAGGACTCTAATGAGATTAATTGGAATGAAACAACCAAACCTCTAGAGAAAAACTTATTTGATCAATACTGGAATAAAGCCAAACAACATGAGCTAATCTCGAAACACTACACTGTTGGTCAATGTCCTTATGCGCTTACCTTCTCGCTACATACTGAACTATTTTGGCATCAAGCATTTGCGCAAAACTTATTCTTTCAGCCTTTAGGGGAAAAACCTCAATGGGATTTAATTTGTATACCATCTTTTAGGCCTAGTTTGCAGCATCGTGAAATCATAGCAATATCATTGTCCGACCGTAAAATTTTAATTGCTGGAACCGGATACGCTGGAGAAATCAAAAAAGCAATGTTTACCGTAATGAACTACCTATTACCAAAACAGGGAGTGCTGCCACTCCATTGCTCAGCTATATTGAATCAACGTCACGAAACTAGCTTATTACTTGGCCTATCTGGCACCGGAAAAACCTCTTTGTGTGCGACTGGAGATAAGATAATTGGTGATGACGAGCATGCGTGGACAGCAGATGGCATCATTAACCTTGAGGCTGGATGCTATGCAAAATGCGCTAACCTATCTCCACTAACTGAAAAAGAAATTTACCAAGCTATACACGAAAAAAGCATTCTTGAAAATGTAATCATAGAAAACGGTCATGCTGACTTTACCAAGCTTGATCTCACTGAAAATATTCGCGCAGCATTTCCTCTTGATGTTCTATCAAATCGGCACAAAGGCTTGGCCCCTCACCCCAAGAATATTATCTTACTTTGTTGCGACCTATATGGCGTTATCCCCCCTGTTTCATTACTATCCAAGCAGCAAGCCATAGCATACTTTTTATGTGGCTATACTGCCCGTGTTGGCAGTACTGAGGCCAATGGTGACTTACCAATAGAACCAGTATCAAGTCCATGCTTTGGTAAACCCTTCTTCCCCTTAGATTTTAATGTATATGCTGATTTACTATCTGATAAAATCCACCAACACCAATGCAAGGTCTGGCTTGTTAATACGGGCTGGAATAATGGTGACATACATACAAGAGTTCGCACACCACTTCAAAGCTCTAAAGCAATTATTGATGCAATTATCAATCACCGCATACAAGACACTGATCTTTCATACTGCCCAACCCTAAAGCTCAATAAGGTCAATACCTTTATGACCATGCAACACCCTGCACTTTATTTAAATTCTGATTGGGAAAAAACACAGCGCTATGTCAACAATCTAAAAATAGTTCAGACCTTTATTCAGTCCACACTAGGAGAACGCTATGTATACTAAACTCGGTGTTATTGGCACTGATCAAGCAAGCATTGACTTTATTAACCAATTATCGACAACCAATACTTATGAACTGCATCTTGCTGGTGATCAAAAGTTATTAAATACCTTTTCTCATATTCAAAATATCCGTATGCACCGTACAGTGAAGCAAGTATCTCAGCATGTCGACACTATCATTTATTTTACGCCCTCAAAGCTGGATGAAGAGGTCACAGATACACATTTAAAAATCATTAATATCAATGGCCTTGGCATAAAAGAAATCAATACTCTTCACCTGATGCCATCTTCTATCCTGTTTTCAATTGATATTGGAATGAGAGTTAAGCACTCACACTCCCTACTCTGTAAAGGGTCGCATATCCCTAACAACATGTGCGATCTTGCTGAAAAAATAATGCGCGAATGCGGATCGATTCAATGGACAAACAATACGCATGAGCTACACATATTATCTGGCATTGGTGCTATACTACCGCTTCTCAACCTAATCTTGCTAGAATCTGTTAATATGTATTTGGATGAGCAGTCTATTTCTGCTCAGGATAGTCAAACATTTACGCAAAATCTATCTTTAGGCATGACAAAATTTATTCAAACTCATTCTGATAGTGCTGAGCTTCTTAATCAGTCTTGTGAGTACTTACATGCAAAAGACCTGTACTTAAAAGTTGGAGCAATGTTGAAAAATAGTCAGCTTGATAAAATACTATCAAACTGCCTAACCACAGCTCTAAAAGAACAACAGGTTGATCAGCTTGAAAGCGGGAGTGATACCCTATAATGGCCAAAAAACAGCAAGCCTCATTAAATGACACACTCATTCCTCAGCTAATGGATCACAGCTGGAATCAAGCCTTGCTATCATCTAAACAGGCATTCAGCCATGTTTGTCAGCTCATTTCTGTAGATATACTGGGACACATTAGTCGGCATTTTTTTGGAAAGTACAATACCACTAATCGCCGCTTAGATCAATTAGGCACCAGGTTAACCGATCTATTTGCCTGCATTACAGATCAAGTTATTTTTAAGGACTTATTTGTTCACAGTGCTGTCCGCATCATACTCAATGTAGGAGCAGCGATTAGCATTGTCTTTGCAACGCTCCACCTCTGTTTGCAAACTATACTCCTCAGCATACTGATATGCTTACAAATGATATTCAATTTATGCATAACGATCGGCAAAAATATTATTTGCGAGCTCATACTATTGAAGTTAATACCGAATGTCATCGCCCTATGTTTTAGCTTGCCAATTTGTATGATCTCTCACGCTGGTCGAAAACAGACCTCAAAGCATACTGGAAGTATTTTAGATAACTTGAACAGTATATTGAGCCCCCTATTTTATCTACCCTATATTTTACTTGGGCAATATGGATTAGAACTAAAGTTTACAAAAGATCAACCAGACCCTCAAAATCTGAGCCAAACTGAAAAATTAGCTTTTTGGCGAGAAGTACCAGCTCTACTTAGCGCCTCAAAACAAAGTATAATCACCTCATCTAAACAGGTTTTAGACAACACTGTTTTCATTCTTCACACTCCTCTACTACTCGTACTCACTTGGCTGTGTAGCGCTCTTCTTTTAACACGCGGACTTGTTCGCGTCCTTTTGTCTCCAGTTGCCATATGCATGCCCCCAATACAGAAAGTTATTTTTGGAGAAGAGCATCTCCCTACGACTTATTTGGCCCTTTCTACAGTCTTAAACCCTCCTAGTTTGCCCACGAAAGAAATTAGTGATAAGATTAAGCCTAAATAATTGATAAAACATATTGAGTTGACTATGTCACAAGAGACTTCATTAACAACAACCCCCTGCGAACTACGATTCTCAAATACTGCTGCTGAAAAGATATGCATCATTATTCAACAGCAAACGCTGCCTTTTTTCAGAATAAAGATTCAAGGTGGTGGATGCATGGGGTTTGAGTTTGTATTTGGGCTTGATGGCACCCAATCTACAAGAGATTACTGCTGGGAACAAAACGCTACGACCGGGCGCTTTAAATGCCTCATCGATCACATCAGCTACAGCTACTTAAAAGGCGCTGAAATTGACTTCATTGACGACGCTAACGGTCAACGATTTATCGTTAATAGCCAGTATGCCCAAACCTGCAGCTGTAATAAATCTTTTTCAATTGAGTCGCAAAATGACCATCGTTAATCTTAAAACTATACTAGATCATGCACAAAAGCATCAGTATGCCGTACCAGCCTTCAATATTAATTTCCAGGCTCAAGCGGAAGCAGTCTTGCAGGCTGCACTAGAAACACAAAGCCCTGCTATTATTCAAATATCTAGTGGAGGCATGCAACAAATACCACCCTGGCTAATCGCTGGTTTACTAGAACATATCAAAACACTGCCGATTCCAGTTTGTATACATCGGGATCACACTTATGAATTAAAACAGTTTACTCAGTCTATGCAAACAGGCTGGTTTACCTCACTCATGATGGATGGCTCTATTTGCCCGAATGGTTACCCAAGAAGTTTTGAAGAAAATGTTGCAATAACGCAAACAGCCATTAAAACACTTGCTGGCACTTCAATTTCTATTGAGGCTGAACTAGGCTGCCTCGGCGCTCTAGAGTCTGGCCAATCCGGGGAAGAAGATGGTCATAAAGCCCAGTGCACTCTATCTAAAAGCCAATTACTGACATGCCCTGACCAAGCAGCTATTTTTCTAGACCTATGCCCAGTAGATGCGCTAGCTATTGCAATTGGTACTAGCCATGGTGCATATAAATTCACTTCACCACCCGATATGAACACTTTGAGCATCCAAACCGTTAAAGCCTTGCACACTAGATTACCTAAGCAACACTTTGTATTACATGGCTGCTCTACAGTGAGTCAAGACCATCTAAAGACGATTAATCAATATGGTGGTAATATTCCAGCAACTTATGGAGTGCCAATCGCTGCAATTTGTGACGCAATTCCATTTGGTGTTAGAAAAGTCAATATTGATACCGATTTACGACTTGGATTTACTGCTGCAACACGCAAACTGTTATACAAGTCTCCTCAAACATTTGATCCAAGAAGTATTTTAAAAACTGCTAAGGATGAAATGCAATCGACTTGTATAGAAAAGTTTAATGCCTTTGGTGCTAGCAAAAAGGCCCCCTTACTGATGAAAGAAATCTATGAAACCACTTAAGCTACAATTTTTAAAGAGTGCTGCAAAGTTCGAGCAATTACCACCTGATGAAGGTGTAGAAATCGTTTTTATTGGTTATTCAAATGTTGGAAAGTCTTCTCTCATTAATAAAATATGCCATCAAAAGAGTATGGCTAAAACGAGCCGAACCCCTGGTAGGACCCAACTCTTTAACATATTCACACATGATGAAAATAGCAGAATTGTTGATGTACCTGGATACGGCTACGCCAAGGCAACTGCCTCTCATCAGGAAGAATGGAGAACTCGCTTACAGCACTACCTGATTCATCGCCAATCGTTAAAATGCATTTTATTGGTGTGTGATATTAGAAGAGACCCTAGAGAGATTGATCAAACCATCATAGAATGGACAACTGAAAATGACATGCCTCTGCTCCTTGTACTCAACAAGATTGATAAGCTGTCGAAGAATGAACAAATGAAGCACCGGCAAAAATATCAAAACATGGCTGATGGTCATCAAAAATTAAGGTTATATTTATGCTCATGCCTCAAATCAACCGGCATAACCAACTTAACTGACGACTTGCGTGCAATGCTGCAAGAAAAACATGATTAACTTGCAAAAACTGGCAAATATCTATATGCTGAAGTGAGTTTAATGAGGCAAAAATACATTTGTTAATTTCAGATCAAATAAAAAAACAACATTGGTACATTATTTTAGCGCTCATGGCAATTTCTTTAGTACCGGCTTCGTTTGTATTTGGCATAATGTATTTACTCCTTCCTAATGCACTTGCAACACTATGGGGGCAGATCATATTGATGAGAAACAGAGTTGTGACGAAAATTGACTTTATTAATATGTACGTTATTAAAATAGTCGCACTCATCATGCAGTCTTTTTTAATGATGCCCTGGATATCCAACTGGCCATTGTTTATCAGTGGCATGCTATGCGCGCTTCTAAGCTTTAGTTTTATCCCATTTATGGCTAGAGAGCACCTATGACATCTAGTGAATACATACAGCATCACTTGGTACATTGGGCATGGAGCCCCAATGGCGTAGAATCAGGGTTTTGGGTCTTCCACTTAGATACAATTTTGATTTCATTACTTTGTGGTTTGGTGTGGTTAAGTCTATTCAAATTTGCCATCAACCGCATTTCAGTGCATCACCCAGGTAAATTGCAAACTGGCATTGAGATGGTCATTGAGGCTATACATAATCAGGTCAAGGAAGTATTTTCACATAGTGATCTTAATATTAGCGCTTTAGCGCTCACTATTTTTGTTTGGACATGGTTGATGAACTTTATGGATTTACTGCCAGTTGACTTACTGCCTTGGTTATTTGATAAAGCTGGCGTCCACTATTTTAGAGCAGTGCCCACAGCAGATCTTAACCTTACAGCTGCGATGAGCATTTCCGTATTTTTCCTGATTCAAATTGAAGGCATCAGAGCGCATAAACTCTCAGGTTTTTTATGGGATGTACTGGCCCACCCTTTTTCTATTTACCTATTCCCCGTAAATCTTGGCTTTAGAATTGTAGAAGAAATTGCAAAACCAGTTTCACTATCTCTTCGACTATTTGGAAATATGTTTGCAGGAGAGCTTATGTTTTTCCTGATCGCTATGACACCAATTTATTTGCAGTGGATCTTAGCCTGGTTATGGCTTGGTCTACATTTATTTATCATCACGCTACAAGCCTTTGTATTTATGATTTTAACGCTTATTTACTTAAATATGGCACGTAGTTCACATTAAACCGGAGAAAAATATGAGTATTGTTTCTGACATTGCCTTGTTACAAGGATCAACCGCTATCGCATCTGCAATTATTATTGGATGTGGTGCAATTGGTGCTGCATTAGGTGTAGGCCTAATTGGTAGCAAATACCTAGAAAGCGCTGCTAGACAACCTGAACTGGCTGGTAAGCTCTTCCTTAGAATGTGTGTTATCTCAGCATTAGTTGATGCTTTACCAATTATTGGTGTTGGTATTGCGTTATGGTTCTCATCTTCAGCGCCATTTACCAATCAGCTCATCAACCTTCTTCCACAAATTGCATAATCAATGAATATCAACGCAACATTACTTGTAGAAGTCGTTATCTTTTTGCTGTTTGTCATGCTGACACGTAGGTATATTTGGCCCCCACTAATTGAGGTGATCGAAAAACGCCAGCAAGAGATACAAGACGGCATTGAGAAGGCTAGAGAAAACGCTTTGGTACTTGAAACAACACAGCAAGAATGTACTAAAATGATTAATGAAGCTAAAGCAAGCTGTAAGCGAATGCATGAGCAAGCTGAAGTTTTAATTGCGGAACAAATACAAATTGCGAAAAAAGATGCGGAAGACAAAGCTGCTGCAATAGTTGATAGTGCAAAAAGGCACTTAGAGATAGAGAAGTCTCAAATGCAAGCCATTTTAATCAAAGAAACAGAGCGCTATTTATCACAAGCACTGGTCAAAATCTTACCAAACGTTAATGACAAAGACCACCTTGACCATCTTGTTGACCAAGCACTAGAGGAGCTTGCTAGTGATCAGTAACATTAGCCTATCTTTTGCAAAAGCTGCTTATAGGTATGCAAAGTCCAGTGATGAAGTAAATGAGTGGAGAGCACTTCTATCTACAATTGCAGATGCAACTGATCATGATCGTGTCATGCAATATCTTGCTGCACCAATTTCATTAACAGAAAAAATGAGTGCATTAGAGGATCATATTCAACTACAACCTAAACAGCGGGTGTGGTTGAAACAGGTGATTACTGCTAAGCATAGTCACTTACTGCCTCAGATGTATAAAGCATTTGAACAGCTGTATGACCAGGATAACCAAGTGAACACTTTAGTTGTCACGACAAATAAAGTACTTGACCAGGAATTCCAATCTCAAATTACAGACAAGGCGAAAAGTAAGCTGCCTGAACCACTTAAAATTATTTTTAGTGTTGACCAAAAGCTGCTAGGTGGGATAACCGTATGTTATAATGATCGTGTGATTGATCTGAGTTTCAATCGCATTCTCGAGCAACTCATGATTAACTAGAGGAATACTCATGAAAGTAAATGAAATAAGTAAATTGATTGAAGCTAGAATAGCTAACCTCGACCTTGACCAATCATTAACCAGTCAAGGAACCGTATTACAAGTTAGCGATGGAATTGTAACCATTTATGGTCTAAGCAAAGCCATGTATGGTGAAATGTTAGAATTTGAAAATGGCATTAAAGGTGTTGTACTGAATTTAAAAGCTGATCATATTGGCGCCATTGTATTTGGTGACTATACACTGGTCAAAGAAGGCCAATCTGTTCGTGCGACACAAAAAATATTAGAAGTACCTGTTGGTGAAAATCTAGTTGGTAGAGTCGTTAACGCACTAGGGCATCCTATCGATGGAAAAGGCCCAATCAATAGTGACACTTACTATCCGGTTGAAAGAATAGCACCCGGTGTAATCGCTAGAGAATCTGTCAATGAACCCATGCAAACAGGCTTAAAAGCCATTGATGCAATGACCCCGATTGGACGAGGACAAAGAGAGCTCATCATCGGAGACCGCCAAACTGGAAAAACAACGATTGCTATTGATACCATATTGAATCAGAAGAATGCTGCTAAACCCATGCACTGTATTTATGTTGCAATTGGACAAAAAGCATCTACTGTAGCCAATATTGTTGAAAAGTTAGAGTCCGAAGGTGCAATGTCTTATACAACAGTTGTTGCTGCTAACGCTTCTGACCCTGCTGCAATGCAATACATTGCACCATACAGTGGATGTGCAATTGGTGAATACTACTTAGAAAATGGTCAAGATGCTTTAGTTGTATATGATGACTTATCAAAGCATGCTGTAGCATATCGTCAAATATCATTACTACTTAGACGACCTCCAGGACGTGAAGCATACCCAGGAGATATTTTCTACTTACACTCACGCCTACTTGAAAGATCAGCAAAGGTCAGAGCAAAGTATGTAGAAAATGCCACCAATGGTGCAGTCAAAGATAGCACGGGATCACTCACTGCTTTACCAATTATTGAAACTCAGGCTGGTGATGTATCTGCATTTATTCCAACCAATGTGATTTCAATTACGGATGGGCAAATATTTTTAGATGACTCACTATTTAAGTCTGGGATTCGACCAGCTGTTAACTCAGGACTATCAGTTTCTAGAATAGGTGGTGCTGCACAAACCCCAATCATTAAAAAGCTCGGTGGTAAATCTAGGATTACACTCGCTCAATACCGTGAGTTAGCTTCATTCGCTCAGTTTTCATCAGACCTTGATGAAACAACCCAAGCTCAGCTGCACGCTGGTATGACTTTAACTGAAGTATTTAAGCAACACCAGTATCAACCACTGACCGTTGGGCAGATGGGTGCCATACTCCTTGCTAATGAAATGGGTGTTCTGATGTCAGTCCAGCTGACCGACCTTAGAGAGTATGAAACAGACTTAAATCAATATTTAGCAACAAAGCATCTAGCATTATTCAAGCAAGTGAATGAAACAGGAGCATTTGATCAAAAAACAGAGGCTAAACTACGTAAGGCCATTCAGTCATTCCACGATGCATCAAGATGGAGTGAAAATGGCTAAAACACACCAAATAAAATCCGTCATTGACAGTACTGAAAAAACTGCAGTTATCACTCGTGCAATGCAACTGGTTGCGGCAAGTAGATTACCTGCAGCTAAGAAGCAGCAAGAGCAAGCTGCGCCATTTTCTGATGTCATTGAAGATATTATTTTTGGTTATGCAAGTGATGAGATCATTCACCACCCATATTTTGAGACCCGAGACTCTGCTCATAAATATGGCGTCATTATAGTCACTTCTGATCGAGGGCTATGTGGCAACTTAAACCTGGCTTTATTCAAGTCTTTTTTGAAATACAGTCAAGAATGGTCTCAACATGGTATTGAGCCTGTATTATCACTATATGGCAAAAAAGCAATTGACTTCTTTAGTGGTAAAGCCCAAGTTTTTTCATCAGTGAGCCACTTAGGTGAACGACCTGAATTATCCAGGCTCATGGAACTGACTCACCCTATGCTTGATGCCTATAAAAAAGGTGAGATTGATAAAGTTTATATTCTAAGTAATGAGTTAGTCAGTACGCTTGTCCAAAAGCCAAAATTAAAACAACTCCTACCAATTATACCTCCTGAAACAATCAAAAAACATCCTGGAAGCTATACCTATGAGCCGAACCAGGAAGATGTTGTTGACCCTCTGCTCAATCAGTACATTGAGGTCACAATATACCGTGCTATCATTGAAAATATAGCATGTGAACAAGCAGCAAGAATGATTTCAATGAAAAATGCAACAGAAAGTGCAGAGAATATCATTGAAGATTTAAACTTAACCTACAATAAAGTCAGACAGGCGATCATTACGCAAGAAATTGCTGAGATTTCTGCTGGCTCTAATACAGATTAGGAGACCCTAATGGCAACAAAAGTAACAGATAACAAAATCAAAGGCGTGATTAAGCAAATCATAGGCCCTGTAATTGATATAGAGTTTGAAGATGGGCAACTACCTAACATTTATGATGCCTTGCATGTTCAAGGTTTCAATCTCACTCTAGAGGTACAACAACACCTTGCAGATCATCAATCTAGGTGTCTTGCAATTGGTGCAACTGATGGCCTAACGCGCGGCTTAATAGTTGAAGGTGAAATAGGAAAAGGCATTTCAGTACCTGTTGGACGTGGCACATTAGGCAGAATCATGGATGTGCTTGGTAATCCTATTGATGAAAATGGAGAAATTCAAGCCAAAGAAACAAGAGCTATCCACCAACCAGCTCCTGACTATGTTGATTTGGTTCCTACACCTGAAATTTTACCAACTGGTATTAAAGTCATTGACTTACTTGTTCCTATTCCTAAAGGTGGTAAAGTAGGTCTATTTGGTGGTGCTGGTGTTGGTAAAACTGTTACCATCATGGAGTTTATTCGAAATATTGCAGTAGAGAGTAAAGGCTTGTCTGTATTTACTGGTGTTGGTGAGAGAACCCGTGAAGGGAATGACTTTTACCAAGAGATGGAACAAGCTGGTGTACTTGAGAATGTAGCACTGGTCTATGGTCAGATGAACGAGCCACCTGGATGTAGACTAAGGGTTGCAAGTACTGGACTCACAATTGCAGAAAGCTTCCGAGATGAAGGGCTAGATACGCTATTGTTCGTAGATAATATTTACCGCTATACACTCGCTGGTGTTGAAGTTTCATCACTCATGGGGCAATTACCATCAGCAGTAGGTTACCAGCCAACCTTAGCGCAGGACATGGGAGCGCTACAAGAAAGAATTGCATCTACCTCTAAAGGGTCCATTACATCAATTCAAGCAGTTTATGTTCCCGCAGATGATTTAACAGACCCCTCTCCAGCTACAACATTTGCCCACCTAGATGCAACAGTTGTCTTATCAAGACAGGTTGCTGAGCTTGGTATTTACCCTGCAGTAGACCCTCTAGACTCTAGTAGTCGTATGCTAGACCCATTGGTTGTAGGTGAAGAACATTATAAAGTTGCGAGAAGTGTGCAAGCAGCCTTGCAAAGATACAAAGAGCTCAAAGATATTATTGCCATTTTGGGAATGGATGAGCTCTCTGATGAAGATAAGATGACAGTTCTACGTGCGAGGAAAGTTCAGAAGTTCTTCTCACAGCCGTTTTTTGCAGCTGAAGTATTCACCAACCAGCAAGGTCGATTTGTCAGCACTAAGGATACAATTAGCGGGTTCAAAAGCATCATTGATGGTAGCCTAGATCATATTCCAGAAAAATATTTCTACATGGCTGGAACAATTCATGAAGTGATTGAGTCTTATGAGAAAGAAAATGCTTAATACACTCATAGTAAGTCCTAACTGTGTTTTATATGAGGGAATTGCAACAGCAATATCTGTACCTGGTATTAATGGTGAATTCATGATTTACCCGAAACACTGTCCCTTACTATCAGTATTAACTGAAGGTACAATTGCTATCACTGTTGATAAGCTCAATACAGAGTTCATTTACCTTGAGCGTGGTACTATTGCTGTTCGAAATAATCATGTGAAAATTTGTGCAGACATTGCATTTAAAGCTAGAGAAGTGCAAGAAGCTAAGGTAATGGAGCAAAAGCAACAAATCCAGTCTCAACTAGAGCAACAGGTCAATGCAATCAATACTCAAGAGCTTTTATCTCAACTTGCAAGACTCAATGCCCAGCTTCTTGCAGTCAAAAAACTAAGGCAGTTTAAAAAACGAATCTAATGTACAAGAAAGGAATACTCATTTTAGCTGCAGGACGTGGCACTAGACTCAACACAGCTATGCCCAAACCCTTGGTTAATTTCGCAGGCAAGTCATTTCTTAATCATATACTTGATGCTTTGCCCAAAGCAAATACCCATGTTGTCATCTCTCCTAATAACTATGCAGCATTTAAGTCACAGTTCCCCTCTACAAGATTTATTATGCAGAAGACGGCCCTAGGTACTGGTGATGCAGTTAAGGCTGCTATAGCCGCCCTATCTGAATGCGATAGCACCATTGTTCTTTGTGCAGATATGCCTCTCATTCCAAAGAACCTAATTCAAGAGTTATTTAATCTTTCCCCCGGTAACAGAGTCGTTGGGTTCAAGCCAAGTGATTTATCTCAATATGGTCTTATTGAAACAACTGGTAAACATATTACTAAAATTTTAGAGCCACCGTTTCACCATCAAACCAAAAGCACTATCGCCAACAGTGGTATCATAGAAATTTCAAAAAATACTTTACCTCAAGTTTGTAATATCTCCCCCTGTAAAATATCTAAAGAATTTTACCTAACCCAACTCATCCAACCTCAGCATCTTTTTAGTCTTTTCCACTATAAGGGAGATGCAACTCATTTAACCGGGATAAATACACCAACACAACTAGCAGAGCTTGAAGAAATTCATTTAAAACACTTACAAGAACAGCTTAGCCTCATCGCTCACGTTGAACAGATCAATGCCGTTTACTTGAACAGAATGCCTAAAATAGGTAAAAATGTTAAAATTGGCCGTCATGTTCACTTCTATGGTGAAGTGACTATAGGAGACTATAGTGTTGTAGCAACAGGCAGTATTATTACTGACAGCAAAATCGGTCAGAATGTTCATATCAAGCCCTACTCAATCATCAGTCATAGTGTCATTGAGGATGATGTCATATTGGGACCCTTTTGCCAGGTCCAGCAAAACTCTAAGATTCAACAGCACTCGATTGTTGGCAACTTTGTAGAAATAACCCGATCTCAACTCGGAAATAACACCAAAGCCAAACACCTTTGTTATATCGGTGATTCAATTATCTCGCATCATGTGAATATTGGCGCAGGTGCAATCACTTGCAATTACGACCCTATCAGAAGAAAAAAGTTTCAAACCATTATTGGAAGCTATTGCCAAATAGGTGCAAATGTATCATTAATTGCACCGATACAGATCCAAGACCATACCATCATCGGGGCTGGAACCGTGCTATGCAAAGATACAAAATCTTATCAAATTGTCTACACGCATAGAATGATTAAGACTAAGCCGCAGGCGCAAATACTGACTGATGACTACTGAGTTCAATTGAGTCTTTCGCATTATAATATGATGAATACTTAGCTTCATGGCAGATGATTTCTGCTTTTATATGCTCCATATCTTCATTATGATCCAGTAAATACTGCTTATGCTCTACACCAAATATCTTTTTGCGCAATGGAGCTAAAACATACCCTAACGGCTTTGCAATCATATCGCGTAATGCACATATTGTCTGATACAACATATCAGATATTGCTTTTCCAAATATAAATAATAATGAAAACCCCATCACTGCCGCTGCTGCTGCTGGTAAGTTAAAACTAGTCACAAGCATTAAAACCAGAGAACAAACCAATATAAATATGCACTCTTTCACATAGGTCTTGAAATACTTTTTCATATATCTCCATGCATAATAGAAAGGCCAAGATCCAGAATTAAGCCTATTTTGTAGGGCATTTAAGTGTAAATCAACAATTGATGCCACATTTAACGATGTTATGATATCCGAATTAATATCATTGTGACCATCTTGCACTAAATCAATAAACCTCTTAACGATTGGGTGCAATAAATGAGGATGGGTATCATACATATTTCTAATATGGCTAAAACTGCCTTCTTCTAAAGAACTTCTCCAGTCATCAGGATGCTCTTGAATTAAGTCACTCAATATAACCAGATACTTTAATTGATTAAGCTGATCAATCTCATCTGCAAATACTTCACTAAAGTTTAAAAAGATTCCAATAAAACTAGATTTCAAAGATGCTTTTGCTTTTTGTATTTTTTGTACCAAAGTATCTTCTGCCTCATGAATATTTAAATCTATTTTTGCAAAAGAGAACAAGAATGCAGTAAACACTCCTCCTGCTATCTTTAATGACAATAGTATAGATCTAAATACGATAGTCCCTGGACATAGTCTCAAGATATTATAAACGCCCCCCATAAAAATAGTGACCCTTGTTATAAACCTAGAGCCTTTTTGATACTCTTTAACCTTTTTTACCAAGTCATCATAAGAATTAACTTCACTGTTAGAGGAGAACAAGTAATCAGGCAACCCCTTGTTTTTACGGTCATTTTGCAAATAAATATCTGCTAATTCTGCAACAACTTTTTTACTGATGCTACCATTTTTATACTCTTTAACAGATTTTAAAAACAAGTTAAGAGAACCAGTATCATATGCATAACCTTCCTCAACAAACTTATATAGACTCACAACTCCTTGAGTAGCAATACTGTTATACTGAAATGATAAATCACTATTAAAACTGATCTTAGATGGTTCAAAACTATTGTTTTTAAAACAATACCCTTTAATAGCAAAGGTTGATCCTAACTT
>JBDQEV010000004.1:0-49239 GCA_040266255.1 Gammaproteobacteria bacterium | reverse complement strand
CTGTAGTGCAAATCCATTTTTCTTAACTGCTGCAAGTACAACTTCTCGATCTGCTTTTAACGCTTTTGATGCAAACTTTTTTGCTAACTCATTCTGCCCAACTGCTGCAAGTACAACATCTCGATCTGCTTTTAACGCTTCTGATGCATGCTCTAGTGCTAACCCATTCTGCTGAACTGCTGCAAGTACAACTTTTTTATTTGCTCTTAACGCTTCTGATGCATACTGTAGTACTAACCCACTCTTATTAACTGCTGCAAGTACAACTTCTTGATCTGTTTTTACACCTGGGTCTCTTGTTAACCCTCCTTTTAATTGATCTCTTATGAGTTTTACTTCGGAGACTACTTGTTGATTGTATTCTGACTTATCTGAACAGTATTTAATCCATTTCTCTATGTCAGTGAGTTTCTCTTTAGACCACTCTATAGGTGTTTTTTCACGCTTTGGGGGTTCTATACGTTTAACTATTATCTTAGCTTCAAGTTTTCTATTTCCATCAAGCGGATGCTGGTGAATCATGATATTAGCAAATCCTGTTATCTTCTCTGCTTCTGACAAGCTGTACTTTCTACATAATTCTTCCCACTGTGTTCCCCACTGTGTTACCCGCTTTGGTGTTAAAGTATGCTCCTTTATTAATTGTTGTCTATGTGTTGTTATTATTCTTTGGTTTTTGGCTTGTAACTCTTCTGATACAAAAGGCATTGCCTGACTAGTCTGCTGAAGTGCTGCAAGTACAACTTCTTCATTTGCTCTTAACGCTTCTGATGCATGCTCTAGTGCTAACCCATTCTGCTGAACTGCTGCAAGTACAACTTTTTTATTTGCTCTTAACGCTTCTGATGCATACTCTAGTGCTAACCCATTCTGTTGAACTACTGCTAGCATAATATTTCCTTTCAAGTCTGCTCCTGCATGCTGTAGTGCCGTATAATCCTGCTGAACTACTGCAAGTACAGCCTTTTCATTTTTTGATGCAAGGTTTATTGCAAGCCGATTCTGCCTAACTGCTGCAAGTACAACTTCTTCATTTGCTCTTAACGCTTCTGATGCATGCTCTAGTGCTAACCCATTCTGCTGAACTGCTGCAAGTACAACTTCTCGATCTGCTTTTAACGCTTCTGATGCATGCTCTAGTGCTAACCCATTCTTTTGAACTACTGCTAGCATAAATTCTGTATTTTTTTTCCAGTCGTTTTCAACAAATTTTACTATACCTGGTTCGATACGTACTTTACTAATTATATCAGTTTGTTCTGAATTTAATGCCATAGCTTACTATCTCTTTCTTTTGTTATTATGTTTATATGCAAGAATATAAAAAATCAGAATTAAGTGTGGTTATTGACATTTTTAGCATTTTAAATCATGATGTTAGGATGTTTTGTAATCAAGAAATACTAGATCGATTGTTGGCGTTTGAGTCAAAAGAAGTGTGGCTGGCTGTGAGTGGTGGAATAGACTCTATGGTAGCTTGTGACTGGTTGCTAAAGCACTTTAAGCTTGATGGTATTGTGCATATTAATCATGGCTTGAGCAAGCAGTCTTCAGAGTGGGAGAGCTTTGTTAAGAAGCATGCAGAGTCTTTAGGTGTTCCATGTAAAACAGCATCTGTTCAAATACATGGTCGGTCTCATATTGAAGAGCAAGCTAGACTGGTAAGGTATCAGGCTATTTCTGAGTTATTGCCCAAAGATGCAGTTGTGGTGTGTGCACATCATTTTAATGATCAAGCAGAAACACTAATTTTCAGGTTGTTTAGAGGTACTGGGTTGCATGGATTAGTCGGTATGAAGACGTTGTCTAAGCAATTTGGTTTACAGGTTGTAAGACCATTTTTAGATGTGAAGGCTTCTGAAATTCATGCTTATGCACAGAAGTACCAGATTGAGTATATTCAAGATCCTAGTAACTTTAATGTTCAATTTAAGCGTAATGCAATTAGAAAAGCATTTGGAGATTGGATCGCTAATCATGCATTAGAAGTGAGCATGAATCGGTTGGCAAAGCAGTCCTTGTTGTTAGAAGATGTAGTAGCTGAAAAATTGGCGAAGATGACGTTAGCGCCTGGATTTATTGAAATGGATCAGTTAAAACAATTAAGCGAAATATGGCAAGAAGAGTTAATCTCTGCTTGGGCTGCTCAAGATGGTATAAGGCTATCGCATCATCAAGTACAAGAGATTATTAAAATTGTACACGCTAAAGAGGATGCGGTGCCATTGTTTGAGTATCAATCACTGAAGATTCGGCGCTATAGAAATGTTCTCACTAAATACCAGCCTATATTAAAGTCAAGATCAATCAGTAGTTGTGAGGTCTATATTGATTTAGGAGAGAGTGGAGTTGTTCATAACCCCCAGTGTTTAGAGCTTGAAATTAGTATTGGTGAGCAGGTAGCTGGTGCGAAAAAACTATATCAATCAATGGGGGTTCCACCTTGGTTAAGAGCGTTTGTACCAGTGATAAAATATCAAAGTCAACAGCTAGTAGGTTCATGTGGGGATCCTGAGCTTAAAGATAAGGTAACGTGGGAAGTCTACGAAAAATGGGTGTGCTTTAAGCAATAGTTTAAGTGGACTATGCAGAGTTTGGATAGTTTAGCTTGATGGTGCTGGTTAACCCACCTCCAACAGTATCTTCTAATACTAAACTACCAGAAAGCTTTTTAAGCACTTCTGTAACAATATTAAGCCCTAAGCCACTACCACTTGCTTCAGTTCCATAGACGCGCTTGAAGCGTTGTGTAACTTGGGGTTTATCTGCATCAGAGATTCCAGGGCCATGGTCAACGACTGTTAAACAAATATGACTATTGTGCTGAGTGAGTCTAACTAAAATACAGTCACTTTGATGCGTATACTTGGTTGCATTATCAATGATATTAGAAGCTAGAACAGAGAAGACATGTGGATCAATCGGGAACTTTACTTCATCTTGAGGATAGTCAAACGCAATCTGGATATCTCTTTCTAATGCAGTTGGTGCAAGTTGGGCAACAATTGATTTAACAACATCAGTAATATTGATTTCAGGATGCTCATTGAGAGAGGTCATAGAAATAGTTCGACTGAGTGACAATAGCTGTCTAATGATATGGTCATATCGGTCAATGATGTCTTCAATGCGAATGAGGGTATCTTTTTGTAGTTGGCCATCTTGCTGTTGTGCGAGCTGTAAATGTGCTTTCATCGCAGCAAGAGGGGTTTTTAGTTCATGTGCTGCATCACTCGCAAAGCGTCTTTCTCGATCTAACATGGTTTGAATTTCATACATTAAACGATTAATTTCACTAATCATATGGTGAACTTCTTCAGGTACTTCTGAAAGCGAAATAGGATCAAGATGGTGGGGTTGCTTCTTCTGTAGTTGATGCGTTGTTTTTTCTAACGCATAAAGCCCTCGCTTGATAATAATCCCTGTTGCGAGTGTTAAGATAAAGAAGATGACAATCAATACTCTCAGATTCTCATATAGAACTTCTTTTTCGTAACCAAATCTGAGATCATGTTGCTGCATGGTTACTACTTTATATTCAGAACCGGGGATTGCATAACTATAAGTTCTCCACTGACGGTTTTGGTACAAGGTATCATTGAATCCTTCTTCAGGTCGTAAGGATAAAGCAGGCGCAGATGCAGATCTTAGAATCAGGCGGTTAGCTTTTGTATCCCATACCTGGAACTGTGTGCTATGAATGAGTCGGTTTGCAATTTTATCCAATGCAGAATGATTGATCGCAAGTGTTAAGGTTTCCGATGGGATATTATTGATTTTTTGCTGTACAATTGAAATCTCATCAGGCTCAAGTTTCTGATATAAAAATGCTTCAATAACGTGCGCACCGATAGAAAGCTCAGTATCAAGTAGGATATGAATATTTTGATGTCGAATATTAAAATTTCCAACCACGCCAATAAGCGTTGATAGCGATACAGCTATCAAGAAGTTAATGGTTAAAAACTGTTGAATCGACTTACGCATTGTTTATGGGATAATATATCCAACGCCTCTAATTGTTTTAATGGTAAGATGGCTTTTGGTTTTCTTCCTAATATTATGCATATGAACTTCAATGGTGTTGCTATCCACATCATCACCCCAGCCATACAGAATTTGTGTAATCATCTCTCTTGATATCACTTTTTTCTGGTTTTCCATCAGTTTAAATAATATCTTAAACTCTTGTCTAGAGAGTTGAACAGGGTTGTCTCCAACCAGTACTGTATGTGATGTTGGGTCAATTTTAACACCATTAATTTGGATGGACTGATCTATTCTTTTGCTGCTTCTTCTACGCAATAAAGCTGAGATTCTTGAGTTCAAGACATCAAAGTCAAAAGGCTTTGTCATATAATCATCTGCGCCCGCATCTAAACCAGAAATAATGCTATCATTCCCATCTCTTGCTGTTAGTGCCAAGATCGGAGTCACGTTACCTGCTGCACGTGCTTGTTTGATAATTTCCAGTCCATCAATATTTGGTAGACCAAGGTCTAATATGATGACACCAAATGACTCACTGGTTTTAGTTAAGGCATGTAAAGCTTCATGGCCGTCAAGAAGCCAGTCAACAGTATACTGTTTTGCAAGCAGTAGGGATTCTACAGCACTACCGATATCTTTGTCGTCTTCTATTAGTAAGATTCTCATCGCATTCTCAATATTATTTTAAGTATTATAACCAAAATATCTTTTAATTCAATAGTGTATATCAGTTATTCTATCTTTTACCTAGATTAAGTTCATGTTATGATAAGTTGTACTAAGGAGAGTCAAGCAATGCCAACATCAAAGCAAATCACCGAATTCTGCCTTGGAGCTAACAAAAAGCTCAAGAAATCTGAATTAAAGGGGTATGAGCAGTTTTTATCACTTTATTTGCGTCATTATGAGGATGTTGGAGGTCTTGATGATATATATGGCTATCTTTCAGACATGGCGCAACAAGCACATGCTTTTTTGAACCAGAAAGAAAAAAATGCATACGCAATTGATGTATCGAAGGTTAATGTTTCAATTGGGTATGAAACAAAGATGGTAAGGCTATTGATACTTTATGATGATATTCCATTTGTACCTGACTCAGTACGTGCGGTATTACAGTCTCTGAATTATAAAGTGTTTAGAGGGAATTTGTTGCCAAATTTTCAGGCAGTTCAATGCAATGGATACATGGGGTTTGATCAATTAGAGCAGGGTGGAAAGAGCCTTTATTGTTTAGACTTAGAATCACTATCAGGAGAAATTGATCTCAAATTGCTACAAAAAGATATTGTTGCCGTTTTAGATGATGTGAAAAAAGTTGTACATGATTGGAGACGCATGCAGGACTCATTGAGGATGGTCATGTATGCATGGCAAGACCAAGCATCAGAGCACATTAGTGATGAAGTGATACAAGAAAACCTTCTACTTATGGAATGGTTGTTACATCATTTTACGTTTCTGGGTTACAAAGGTTATAAAGTGAAAGATGGAAGGGGACGAAAGCTGGCAAAAACTTGGGGCTTAGATATACCAAAGCTCGGTTCAAGTGGGGCATATGCTGGTGGTCTCCCATCTCATGGCGAAGATTCTCATTGGCCTCTCTTTATGCTGACTAAGCTGACAGAGGTTTATAAGGTGCATCGTTTTGTCAGCCCAGAAGTTTTGGTCTTGAATGTATATGATCCAGAGGGTGTGCTAATTGAGCAACATCAATTTATGGGTATGTTTACAGCAGATGCATATGCACAAGATGTAGAAAAAATCCCTGTGATGCGTGTTAAGGTTAAGCAGCTGATTAAAATGCAAAAGCTGCGGTCTCGTTATATGATTAGAAAGCTAAAGCATTTGATTAAATCATACCCTCTAGAAGAACTATTCCAGGCAGATATTAATCATTTAAGCTCAAACTTTGAACGGGTATTGAGATCTGATGAAAGGCAAAGCTCACAAATAGATATTAGACTCAATGTACTAGAACAATTTTACTCTGTCATGGTCTATGCGCCAAAAGATGTCTTCAAAACCAGTCTAAGAAACCAGATTCAGGCACTGCTATTAGAAGAGTGTAAGGGTAATTTAATGCATTATAGTCCGTACTTTACTGAGTCAGCATTGGTTAGGCTACACTTTGTCATTGAGGCAAAATCAAGAATTGAGGATGAGTTAAAGCTGAAAAGGAAAATAGAGTCGTTGTGCACATCGTGGGGAAGAAAGTTAACCTCAACGCTTTGTGTACTAATGGGTCCGAAGCCTGGATATTCACTTGCAAAACAATTTTTGTTCTGTACTTCAGATGCATATCAGGCTGCACATACACCTGAGCAAGCAGCAGTTGATGCTAAAAAATATGATCAAATGCAGGATAAGATAGCAGTACATGTCGAGCCTTATGGAATGGGGCTTGAAATTACAGTTTACCAAAAAGACTCTGAGCATCCTCTGACCTTAAATCAAACATTTCCAGTCTTAAGTAATCTAGGGTTTGATGTAAGAAGTGAACGCTACTTTGATGAAAAGATCGGGCAAGAGCAGTTACATATTTCAAGATATCATTGTTTAATGCAGGATGACTCTACTGAGCAATGTCAAAATATAGAGGGTGTAGAAGATTCAATGTTGGCAATCTTATTGCAGAAAACGAGTAATGATCGACTCAATACTTTGATCAGCTCTGCTTGTTTGGCAATTGATAGTATCGATATTATTCGAGCTTATGTTGAGTATATGCACCAGGTTAGCTTTGGTATTTCAAAATCAAGGGTGGTTGATTTTATTGTGCGCCATCCAAGCTTTGCAAAACAAATTATAAAGTACTTTATGTTGAAGTTTCAGCCAAAGCTAATCAACAGAGATCGAATATTATCTAAAAGCAAGAAGGGATTACAAAGTTTATGTAGTGATGCCAAATCAATTGATGAGGAGAGAATCATTTCAATGTTGGTTAGCTGTATTGATGCAACTGTGAGAACAAACTTCAGTATACCGAATCGACAAGCAATAGCGCTGAAGATTTCTGCAAAAATGGTCCCGTCACTTTCTGCACCTGTGCCATTATATCACGCATTTGTATATGGTCGGTCAGTCATGGGGATTCACATTCGTTACAGTAAAGTCTCACGAGGTGGCTTAAGATGTTCTGATCGATTAGATGATTTTCATGAGGAGGTTAGCCGACTTGCTGCAACACAGCGGTTAAAGAATACACTTACAATCCCTGATGGCGGTAAAGGAGGATTTGTGTGTCGAAGGATCAATCAGTTTGATATTGCTGATAGAGCTGAGGAGATGCAGAATTGTTACAAAATCTTTATCAATGCACTGTTAAGTTTGGCTGATAATATGGTCAACAATAAGGTCGTTAGATCAATATATGTGCATGCTTATGATGACCATGATCCATATTTTGTAGTTGCAGCGGATAAAGGTACAGCAACATACTCTCCTGTTGCAAATGAAATTTCACTCAGTCATGACTTCTGGTTAGGTGATGCTTTTGCATCAGGTGGCCAGAATGGTTATGATCATAAGAAAATGGGTATTACAGCTAGAGGTGCATGGGAGTCAGTGAAGTGGCATGCTAAAAAAATCAAGATAGATGTTAGTACTCAACCATTTACTGTTGCTGGTATTGGTGATATGAGTGGAGATGTCTTTGGTAATGGTATGCTATTGTCAGACCAGATCAAGTTGGTTGCCGCTTTTGGTTATGGGCGTATTTTTATAGATCCTAGTCCAGATGTTGAGAAGTCTTATCAAGAGAGGTTAAGACTGTTTAGATTGAAGCAGTCCTCATGGGCTGATTATAATCCTGCATTGATTTCTGAAGGTGGTGGTGTATTTGAGCGAAGTCAAAAATATATTGAGCTCACGCCTCAAATGAAAAAGCTGTTTCAAACGACCAAAAGTAAGATGGAGCCATCTGAAATGATCTCTGCAATTTTATGTATGCAAGTGGATTTGTTATGGAATGGTGGCATCGGGGTGTTTGTAAAATCATCTACGGAGACTCACTTTGATGTTAAAGATGTCAGTAATGATATTTCTAGAGTTGATGCACATAAAATGAGGGCTAAAATGTTTGTGGAGGGTGGGAATAATGGCCTAACACAAAAAGCACGTATAGATTATGCGCTTTCTGGAGGGTTGATCAATACTGATTTTATAGATAACTCAGCTGGAGTTAATGTATCTGATTTAGAAGTGAATTTGAAAATATTATTTAAGATGGTCATCGATGCAGGAGAGATGGATTTAACTCAAAGAAATCGCTTGATAAAGAAGCTATCCAAATCAGTCAGTGAGATTGTGTTATGGAATAATTACCAGCAGAATGCCTTGATTGATTTATCAGTCCATGAGTCCAGTGCTATGATGAATCAATATATTCGTTTTATGGATTTGCTCAGTGAGCAGGGTTTTATCGATCGTGAGTCGGATTGTTTGCCAACCAAGCAGGAGCTAAAAGCACGCTCACATGAGTTATTAACACGTCCAGAAATCGCAGTTTTATTGTCGTACAGTAAAATTTATTTATCGACACTTTTAGATGCTAGTACATTTCTTGCATCTGATTTAGCTAAGAGTTACTTATTTGATTATTTCCCAGTAGAGATTAAAGATGCATATGCAGGCTATATTGAGCGGCACCCTTTAAAAGAAAGTATCATTAAGACTCAGTTGGTAAATACATTAGTCTCTGAGGTAGGGGTTGTATTTTTAACACAAATCATTGATGAGTGCGCATGTCATAGTGATCAAGCCATTCTTGCCTATACGCTGGCACGGAAGATATTAGATATTGATTCGTTATACCGTGATGCAATGTCCCTTGGCAAAATTGATGATGATTTAAAAATAGCAATTATTGCGGATATTAAGCGCAGTTTATACCTATCGGTGCGCTGGATTCTGAGGCATCTCAATCTTTCGCAACCAAAACAAATCATTGCTCAGTATGAAGGCATCAGTGAGTTATCTCCCTATATGTTATTGCACTTACCAAAGAAGTATACCAATAGAAGTTATAAATTGATGCATCAACTTCAGGGCTTAAAGGTTTCAAATGAGTTAACTAAGAAGATCAAGCAGGTCAGATATGCATATCAATTGTTTAATGTTAGGTTTGCACAGATTCATACTCAGGTTGATGGAGAGTTTGTCACTTATGTTTACTATCAGATCGCAAATTGGATCAAATTCCATCAGATTAGAGAGCGCTTATTGATTATACAAGAGCAATCATACTGGGATAGAATACAGAAGTTTGCATTAGAAGATGATCTAACACAAATTATGACTTTACTAACCATGCAAGTTTTATCTTATGCTAAAAAGCATGATATTGAGCATACACTGGCTTTGCGTGAATGGTTAGACTTTGCGTCTGGTGTTAATGCAAACATTCGTTTACCTTTGGTCGAACTTCTAGATTTACGCAGCATTGATTACTCAGTGTTTTCAGTTGTGATTAGTCGGATTAAAAAGCAGGTTGAAGATAAAGCTTATGTGTAATTGTTCGTAACAAACCTTTCGATTACTGCGCTTCTTTTTCAAGTAAAGATATGATGTATTGATCTATTTTTGCGATGTTAGTTTGAGGCGCAAAGCGTTTAATGCTTTTTTCCTGAGGCAAGATTAAAAATTTTGTAAAGTTCCACATGACTCTTTCTCCAAATACACCAGGAGCTTTTTGTTTGAGGTATTTAAATAATGGGTGTGCATTGGGACCATTGACCTCAATTTCATCTTCGATGGTGTAGTTGGTATTGAATGTTCTCTCACACCATTGAGGTGAGGAATCATTTGAAATATGGTGTTGTTTAAACTGGTTTGACGGGAATGCGATGACTTTTGCAGGATAGTTAGTTTGTTCTGCAAATAAATTGAGTGCACGTAACTGAGCATTAAATCCACACTCAGATGCAATATTAACAATAATAATAAAATGATCCTCAAGTCCAGTTAGTGATTGAGTAGTTGAGCTAATAGGGATCTGGTATACGCGCATAGTAGGATTATTAAATCATTAATTAACTATACAGTGAGTCATGGTTGGATGCAAAAAAAACAGTCTGCATTGGGTGCTAAGATGCATGGTGAAATAGATTAGAATGCCTTTTAAGCTTGCTCTTTATTATGGATTAACCGATTGCTCAAATTGATGGTACTTACTCAGTACTATACTATGCTTAATTGCTTCTATGACAAAGATTGATTTATAGGGTTTTAGTAACACAAATGTTCACTTGGTGGAGCTAGGCGGGTTCGAACCGCCGACCTCTTGCGTGCCACGCAAGCGCTCTGCCAGCTGAGCTATAGCCCCTAAGATGCAATTATCTTATCACATGAAATGGTGAAGTCAATTTTGTGATGAAGCAGAAAATAACAATCTTCATTACTTTGCATATTATTGATGCACCTTTTAGGGAGTGTTTTCTGATTTTTATCAATATTGTCTTATAAGGCAATATATATAAATTATGAGTATACAGATGAGTGAACAAGAACTGAAGGAGCAATTACGCCAATTGCAGCATGAGTTTGAACTATTGAAGGCTGATAAAGAACAAATTGAGTAATTGCTCGAGGAGGAGTTCTTGCTTAATGACAAGAGTTCAAATCAGCATAAAGCTGAGGAGAAAGCGCTGTGTGCTGAGATTAGTAAAATGAAGACTGCACTAGAGGATGGCAAGCAAGAAATAGCAGAATTAAGCGGGAATAATCAGGCATTAATCTCTAAGAGTAACTTAATGGCTTCTAGGATGCAGGATTTAAGAAATGAGGCAGATCTATTACGAGCAGAAAAACAGTTGGATGCTGTTCCAATGCCTCAGCAGAGTAGTGTTGGTCATGTTGAGGTTCATGTAGAGCAAGAAGAAGTTGATACCAGTGCTGATGATGGCTATATGCAGTTAGAGAATGAAAATGACAAGCTTAAAATGCTAGTAGAGAAACTAAATCGTAATCTTGATGATTCTCATTCAGAGGTTGAAGAGGCGCGCAGGTTGAATGCTCTTCTCGAGTTTGAAAATAGGGGTTATGAAAATCAATCTAGTCCTGTTTTATCAGCAGAAGAAGGGAAAATTATCAGTGAGCTTAAGTCTAAAGTACAAGCTTTAAATGATCAGCTTACACAGCTGCAAGTCACTCAAAACTCAAAGGGGACAGAGTCACCTAATCAAGCAGAAATCAATGAGAAATCACCGGAAGCTAAAAGGAAACAGGGTTTGCTGGTTAGGTTATGGATAAGAGTTAAGACAGTGTTTAAGCAGCTTGTGAGTAAGGTGAGGCGTATGTCTATTATGCCTGCTACAAGCAATGGGCAAAGTCCAAGGTCAAGTGGTGCTTTTGGGGATAAAGATCAGCCATCAGCTAGCTCTACTAATAGTGCTAACACTAAGGTGCAACCAAAATCGGTGAGCCACCAGGTTTTAAAAAATAAGTAAGATGGCGTCCCCTAGGGGATTCGAACCCCTGTTGCCGCCGTGAAAGGGCGGTGTCCTAGGCCTCTAGACGAAGGGGACATCAGATTAGTGAGATTCTGCACTAATTCTTCAGTTAATGCAAGCTAAAGTTGCTGAAAATTGCAGATTTATCTCAAAATGATCGTGATTATTGCTTGTGTTTGTGGAGTATTGCACATAACATATTTAAAAGGAATGGATTAAAGTTATGGTTGCAAAAGCTAAGCTGGTAAGTGCCTCAATTAATCAATTAGTGAGGTTTTACCAAGAAGAACTACAAGCAAAAATGATTGATCGTTCTGATAATTATACTTGTTTACAAGTTGGTTGTAGTTTGCTTGAACTTTTTTGCGGTGATGTTGCAAAGCAATCCTTGATTTCACTAGAGCTTGAGTCAGTAGATCAGTTAAAAGGTGTGGTTGCGACCTGCCAATCTGTGACAAAACAAATATCTCTTGAACAGTATCAAGGCGGGCAAGCTTTTGTTGCACAAGTTAAGGACCCTGACGGCAATCTGATTCAATTGAGTTGTTATCAATATATGCCTAAGATCGAGCTATTGGCTTAGGGGAAATTTATGCATAAAAATGTTGTACAAAATGTATGATGTTTGGTATCTTTTCTGAGTTTAATGCGAGTTGAGGAATTGAATAAGTACCATAAGGTTCAGATCAGTTGTTTAGGTGGGATATTAACAGCATTGTTTTGGCAATACTGTTTGCCACAATATTTGTTTGATGCATCAATTGGTGTAGATATTATCCTAAGTATTCTACAAGCAATACTGGTTCCAAATGTATTTTTAAGTCTTACGTGCGCCATTATATTGCTTGAGGCAAAGCTTTTGAGAAAGCTGGCAAGCGGTTTTGTCAAGTTGATTGGTTCTTTGTGGTTGCTGGTGTCGCTGGTTTTGCTTGGTTTTTGGTTGGTCTTGTTTGATGCGAGTCATACGCAGATTGTTGCACCTGTTGTAATTGGTAATGCAGGTATTACTGCATTGTTACCTCTAATGATCGGTTTAGCTGTTCTGATGGGCTACTTATTTACACAGGTTGAGAGATTAGAGCCGTATCAAGCTATGTTGCATCAAATTCAGATTAAAGTGAGTCGTCTATTTGAGTTGGTCTATGTTTTGGTCCCATTCTTGGTGTTTTTTGTTGTTTTGAACTTCATTCAAAATGCAGAGTTTGAGAGAATATGGTGGACACTTAACTATATCGGGTTATCAGTTGTGTTTGTTACTACCTTCATTACGTTGCTTTTACCATTATGCTATCGGTACTTTTTGCAGGTGCCATATTGGGGTTATTGGTCCATGATTTTGCCAGTTGCCTTGTTGACATTTGTTGCTGGGGACAGTTTGGCTGCTGTGCCACTGATTGCAAAGGCTGCAGATGAATTTGGTGATCATTCAGATATGCGTTTGGCAACAATTATTACCATGGTTGTGATTTGCTTCCCTTGGCTTGGAGAGCTTGCGAATTTAATCTTTCCTATTTATAGCGCTGCAGTAGAGGCGTATCCTCTGCATATCGTGTTAAAGATGTTAATGGTGGGTCCATTTTTCATGTTTACAGACCCACTCATTTCAGTTCCAGTGATGCTAAAGACGTTTGCATTTCCTGAAGTCTATCAATCAGCCTACTTAACAATGGCGATATTCACAGATCATATGTTTGAAATGTCAGAGTCTATAGCAGTATTATTGGTTTGTGCAAGGCTTAAGATGTTGGTTGCTCAAGATAGCGCCGCACCCACTCATTCAGAAGTCTAACACCATAGCCTGTAGCACCTTTAGGGTTATGAGGCTTGGCGCTTTCCGCCCATGCAACACCTGCGATATCTAAATGGGCCCATTCTGCATCCTCTACAAAGCGTCCAATAAATTGTGCAGCAGTAATTGACCCAGCCCAACGTTTACCAATGTTCTGCATATCTGCAATATCTGAATCAATTTGCTTGTCATAAGCCTTACCAATGGGCATTTGCCATGTTGGTTCATGAGACTTCATGCCTGCTGAAACTAACTGCTGTGCGAGTATATGGTTGTTACTAAACAAACCTGAATACTCACTCCCTAAGCTTACGACAATTGCACCGGTTAGTGTTGCTAAATCAATGATGGTTTTTGGTTTGAATGTTCGATTTGCGTATGTAATCACATCTGCTAGCACTAAGCGTCCTTCTGCGTCGGTATTTAGAACCTCAATGGTTTGACCTGACATGGACTTTACAACATCACCAGGGTTTTGTGCATTGCCATCAGGCATGTTTTCAACTAAGCCAACTAAGCCCACAACGTTTGCTTTTACTTCACGTTTTGCTAAAGTATACATCAAACCTGTGACTGCTGCAGCACCGCCCATATCATATTTCATTTCATGCATATTTAATGACGGTTTAAGGGAAATTCCTCCAGTGTCAAAGCAAACACCTTTACCAATAAAAGCAGTTGGCTGGTCTTTAGACCCTTCATAGTGGATTGCAACTACAAAAGGTGGTTTTGAAGAACCTCTGGCAACACCATGTAGTGCATTCATTCCAAGCTTACAAATTTCTTTTTCATCTAGGACAGTGATCTTAACATCAAGAGCTTTAAATTCTTTTAAGATACGATTCTTAAACTCTTCTGGTGATAGTGTATTACTCGGCTCAGAAACTAAATCACGTGCAAAGTATACACCTTCTGCAATATCTTTACTGTTTTTATGATGTGTGCTTGCATTATATGCATCATAAATTTGAATTGATTTTGGAGGGGTTTGCTTTGGTTCTGAAAAGTAGTGGTTAAACCGATATGCACCCAATTGTATGCCAAGTAAAAATGATTCCATATCATCTTGTGCGGACTGAGGCGGAATGATCACAAAGTCAGTCGCTTTCATATTGATCATCGATTGAATGATTTGACCACCAAGCTCAATGATAGGGGTGTCTTTGTCATAAGATTTAATAGCAAGTATTGAATGGTTTTCTTGCTGAATCAGCTGTGTCACATTCTGATCTACACTGTGCTCAATTTGAACAGTTGAGGGTGCATCCAGCTGTTTGTCAGATGCAATAAAGCAGCAAAGTCTTTTATTTTGCGAATCTTTTATAAATGATATATTCATAGCATTCCTTGTAAGTAGAGTATATATGTATTATCATACTGCATAGCAACTTATGCCGCAAGCTGCTTCAAGTACTACAAATCATTTGTGAACTATATATGAGTAAATATCCAATTAATCCAGAATATGAGAATAGTCACTATGACTATCCAATCCCCTCCCGTGAGGCAATTCGTTCAGTTTTAACTGATGAGCCACAGTCTATTGAAGCAATCGTAAAGAATTTAGATGCTGATGTATGGGCGCTTGAAGCAGTACTGAAAAGGCTTGAGGCGATGAAAAGAGATCAGCAAGTAGAAAAGTCTGAGCAGGGTTTTTTGTTGTCTGGAAAGTCACGTGTGGTTGAAACTGAAGTGCTGTCTTCAAAGTCTGGCGATTTGTCAGTATGTATTGATGGGGTTTATATCCTATTGTCTTATCGGCACTCACAAGGTTTGTTTCCACACGATAAAATTTTAGTAAGGATCCCGGATCCTGTTAATTCAAACTCTAAAGCAGTTCCGGTTAAAGTATTGCATTCATCAGCAAGACAAATTGTATGTTTGGTCAGCAGCCAAAGAGGAAAAAAGCGTTTAGCACCATTTGATCGACGCATTAAGCATATTTTAGAAGTAAAGAGTTTTGATGATTTGGCTGAAAATGATGTGATCTTGGTCAGTAGAAAAGAGTCACAATCTAATCGCAGAGTACTGAAGGTTGAATTGACCAAGCGATTAGGAAAGATCTCTGATCCACATATTGAGCGCGAAATTGCGAGAAGTTTGTTCCACCTGGCTAAAGATTGGGGTGAGGTTGATATTAAGCAGTCCCAAGAAGAAATTGATGCACAGTTGAAGCATAGAGAAGATTGGACACATTTGCCACTGGTGACCATTGATGGTGAAGATGCAAAAGACTTTGATGACGCCGTATATGCTGAAAAAACTAAATCAGGTTATGAGCTCTATGTTGCAATTGCAGACGTCTCATATTACGTACAACCCGGTTCAATGCTAGATGAACAGGCACGTATTCGTGGTAATTCCATCTATCTGCCAGGGTTTGTAATTCCAATGCTACCTAAACAACTGAGTAATCATCTTTGTTCATTAATGCCAGATGTCAACCGTTTGGCTGTGGGAGTGAAGATTTCATTGAATGCACAAGGCGATGTTGTCAATATTCAGCCTAGTCGTGTTGTCATCAAGTCGCATGCAAGACTGACTTATCAGCAGGCTGAAGAAATGCTACTGTCAAAATCATTCCCTAAACAGCTTGAGAAAGGTTTAATTGCATTAGATGAGGTGGCAAAGAAATTACAAGCAAAACGTATTGAAAAGGGCGCAATCATGTTTTCTTCTGAAGAGCTGGTCTTCAGCTTCTCAGGATCAGGGCATGTTGATGAAGTTGGCTCTAAAACTAGAGGTTGGTCACATCAACTGATAGAAGAGTGTATGTTGTGTGCTAACTGTAGTGTAGGTGCATATTTGACTGAAAGAGGTCGTGCATTTATCACTCGAGTGCATCACCCGCCTAATGCAGATAAAATAGCAGCATTATCAGAATATCTCGCATCTATGGATATTGCTCTGAATGCAGATCCATCACCAAAAGATTTGCAAAATGCATTGAACGAGGTGCCAGATATTCGTCGTGCAGAAGCTGAGTCAATGATGTTAAGATCAATGTCTCAAGCCATTTATAGTGATACAGAAGTCAGTCATTATGCATTGTCTGCTGATTCATATACGCACTTTACATCACCAATACGTCGTTATGTTGATTTAATAGTGCACCGAGCATTGCTTGAAGAGGCCGGCTCTGATATAGGGTTAGAGCAATGTGCAAAAAATTGTTCACTTACAGAGCGTTGTGCAGATGAAGCATCATGGTTTGCGCAAGCATGGCTAAAAACTTCCTATATGAAGGGGCATATTGATCAAGTCTATATGGGGAAGGTAAATACAGTGACGCATTTTGGCATCTTTGTAAAACTAGATGATGCTCCAGTTGAAGGGTTGGTGCATATTTCATTATTAGGTGATGATCATTTTACATTTGATCAGGCTACATTAAGCTTAGTTGGTAGAGCAACCAAGGAACGATTTATTCAAGGAAAAAGAGTCAGAGTACGCATCAAATCAGCTGACTTATTAACCCAACAAATAGACTTCACATTGGTGAAAAAACGATAATACATAGGAATAGCGATGGAAAAAACATTCAATATTGTTTTAATAGGTCCTCCTGGTGCAGGTAAAGGTACACTTGCACAAGAGATTGAAGCCCAAACACCAATGTCAGTGCTAACAACTTCAAATGCTCTGAGAGCAGAGGTGAAAACAGGTTCCGCGCTAGGCAATGAAATTTCTGATTTGATGGCGAAGGGCAAGTTCGTTGCTGATGAGGTCATTTTTAAAGTTGTAGAAGAGTCAATGCAGTCGGATCAGTACAATGAAGGCGTTGTATTTGATGGGTTCCCTAGAACATTAGCACAAGCAGAGTTTTTTTCTAAAAATAATATCCAAATTGATATTTTAGTTTTATTAGAAATTGAAGATGATGTCATCATTGATCGCATGCAAGGTAGAAGAGTGCATTTGCCATCAGGCAGAGTTTATCATGTTAATAATAGACCGCCAAAACAAGAGGGTCTAGATGATGTAACCGGAGAAGCGCTGTCAATCCGTGAGGATGACCGTGCTGAAGTCGTCAAATCGAGGCTTGAAGATTATCATCATTTAACTAAGCCGATTATTGCTTGGGCAGAAAAACAGTACCAAAATGGATTGGTAGATAATATCATTAAGATCGATGCAGCACAGGACTTTGATGCTGTCTGGCGTTCGTTTGTTATGCAGGTTTCTGCATTGACCGATGAGTAACCTTTGCACAGACGATACTGCCTTTTACAGGTTGATTTTGATTATAGCGCAATGTTGAACTGTGCTGTTCTAGAATTTCAAATCCATATTTCTTGAGTTGTTCAGTGATCCATTTCGGTTCGTGTTGATACCTTGCGTGTTGTGTTAATATATATGGTGCATCAGTGCCATTTTCAAATGAGAATATGAAAAGTGCATTGTGTTTTGCTGCATGTATAATTGACTCAAATAGCTCTGAGGGATCCGCCAAATAAGGTAGTAAATCTCCAGCAATGAATAAGTCAATGTCTTTAAGTGTTTTTGTGTACTGAATACAGCAGCTTGATACAAGTTCATCATATGTGCTTTTTTGATGTGCTTGTTCTAGCATATTATCGGAAAGATCAACACCAATGAGGTTTTCTGTAACTGGACGAATGATAGGTCCTAAAATACCACTGCCACAACCAAGGTCAATAGATTTTTGTACCTTATTTTGGATATGTTCTGATAAGATGAGTTGAATTTCATCTGGAACTTGATAGCGCAGCATGTTTTTGAGGTGCTTGTCATAATAATGCGCATATTGATCAAATAGGTTTTTCACATAGGCTTGAGGTGGGTGAGTATTGTAAGTCTTGCCTAAAAGTGCTGCAAGCAAGTAGTTCACATCATCTCGATCTGGTTCAAGAGACTGCACTTTTTGGTAATGCAGGATTGCTTTTTGACGATCAGTTGACTGAAGTGCAATCGCTGCAAGATTAAGGTGAGTATCAATGTGATTTGGGTTTTGGCTTAATACTGAATCAAAGTAAGTGATGGCCTGTTTATGTTCGCCCATAAAGTGATAGCTTACACCTAAATTGTACTGTATCTCTTCTGGTGACTCTTCATCAGTGGGTACTTTAGACCAGTACTCAATTGCATTAGCATATTGCCCTTTTACATGGAAGTATTTGGCAATATTGGCCATTAAGTGTGCTAGGTGAGGATTAATCCGCTGAGCTTGTACGAAATGCTCAAGTGCTGACTCATCTTTGCCTTGTGCAAGGTATACCCTTGCTAAAGCATGGTGGGCTTGTGCATAATCAGTATTATGATGAATTGCTTGTTCAAGGTAGGATTGAGCAAGCTCATAAGATTGTTGTTGTTCATATAAAGTACCTAATTGGTATAATGCTTTTTTATGTCCTAGTTTTGCACTTTCTTCAAGCGCTAAATGACAGCGTTGATCATTAGTTTGAAAATAGGCTAATCCTAAGTTGAACCATGCATCTGCATAATGGGGGAGAATAGAGACCGCTTTGAGCAAATTGACCTTTGCTTGAAGTGGTTTTTTTTGCAGCAAAAAGATTGAAGCTAGATTATTGTATGCTGCAGGCATAGGATGAATACTGAGTAACTTCTCTAAATAGTTTTGCGCAGTTGTGTAATCGTGCTTTGCTTTATAGCATAGAGCAATGTGATTCAGTAGAGAATAGCGGTTTGGGTGTTGCTCATATAATGCTAGAAATCTCTCAAGTGCGATATCAGTTTCACCACTTTGAGCGTATGCTGTTGCAAGCAGCTCTTGTGCAAAAAAGTCATTAGGATTCTGGCTCAAATAGGTTTCGTATGCATGAACTGCTTTTTCAAGGTCCATGGATTGGTGGATTTTGATAATCTCATTAATCTGCATATATGCTCTCTTCTATGGCGTTTGCTAGTATGGTAACTGCGATCGCATACTCGGGTCTTGGATTGTAACGCCTGATTGCTTCAAAGTTAGGGTAGGTTAACCAGTGCTGAGTATGTTCTTGATTTGTTGAGATGTAAATATATTGCCCAGGAGTTGAATCAATAATGGGGCAGATATGCTCATTACAAGGTACTCTTTTTAACTCAATTCCTCGATCTTCTTCATTATTTTCTTTCAAGTATGATTGTATATACTTGATTGTAGATTCAGATGGAGTAATAATTTTTGCAATTGGTCCATGTTGCCACTTTGCTGAGTAGGTGAGATAGTGATCAATACTCAGCATTGCATCAGTATGGTCAAATAAGTTTGGTATTGGAGATTTACTTTTGGCATGTAGTATGTACACTTGTGGCATAAACTGTGGAATACCAATGCCTCCATCCCATGAGCCATGAAGGCTTTCAAGGTCAAGTTGATTGCTATAACTCAGGTAAAGCAATGCAGCCAGTTGTTTTTGCATATAACTGTGCAATCGATGTTGAAGTGATGGATTTGTTTCAGCAACAATATTAGCGAGAGCGGTTAAGGTATGATGCTTTCCTGTAAAACGACCAAGATTGCTTTCTATACTCATAATGGAAATGATAATAGGAGATGGCACTTTCAGCTGTAAGTTATCAATAGTTTTTTTATGTTGGTGATAAAATTCAATACTATTTTGAATACGATATTCTGTGGCATAGCTTGCAGAAGGTTTTATTTTTTTGCTTGGCGCTTTTTTCGCTTGAAATAAAGGTAAGCAATGTAGCTGTTGACTAGAGTATGAAAAAGGAACTTGATATTCCTCTAATGCAATTTGTGCCGACTCTCTTAAATTGATGTGTGTACTGATATCAATATGCTCAGCTATGTCAGCACAGGGGGCTGCTAATAAGAATTCACATACCAAGATGAGCAAAAAAAACATTACCAGGATCCTTGTTGTTTTGGGTTAATATTACCCAGTTTTAGTACTATACCAAAGCCAATTAAGTTCATTACAAAGCTAGTACCACCATAGCTAATTAAAGGTAATGGTATTCCAACGACTGGAATCATACCAGATACCATGGCCATATTGACCCAGGCATTGATTAAAAAGTTAGAACCAATTGCAATACACGTTACTTTACTAAAAATACAGTGCTGCATATCACCTAGTAAAATTGATCTTAAACCTAATGCTATAACCAATAATATCCAAAAACTACTGCCTAAAAATCCAAGTTCTTCGCATATCATTGCAAAAACAAAATCTGTATGGTGCTCAGGCAGAAAGCCTAATTGAGATTGCTCTCCACGCATAATGCCCATGCCAAATAGTCCACCTGATCCAATTGCAATTTTAGACTGATGGATATGGTATCCATGATGCTGCAAATCTTGCTCAGGATTGAGCAGTGTCATAATACGTTGTTTTTGATAATCATGTAGATGGTTCCATGCAATAGGTGATAAAGCAAGTAGCAACGCTAGCCCACAAATAATCGATTTTCGAGAAAGGCCAGATAGAAATATCACCAAGCCACCAATTGCTGCAATGACAAGGGCTGTCCCTAAGTCTGGTTGTTTGAGTACCAAAGCAAACGGAATAAGAATCAGTATACAACATTGTAACAGGGTGGGTAATCTAATTGGAATACCTTGAGAGGCAATCACTTTGCCAAGCATTAAGGGCAGTGTAATTTTAAGAAACTCTGATGGTTCAAACTTAAATAAACCTAAGTTAATCCATCTTTGTGCACCATTGGTGATATACCCTGTGACCAGAACTAGAACAAGTAGCCCAATGCTTCCTAAATATAGCCATGGCGTGATATCCATCAGGTCTCGCTTAGAAATTTTATAGATCACTGTTAATGCCAAAATTGCTGGAACTGCACGAACAAACTGTTTACTAATAAGAGACAGGCTACCTTGGCTGGCACTGATAAGAATGATAGAACCAAATAAAATTGTAATACCAATCATACTCGTTAAAAAAGGATCGAAGCGGTTGAAGATTTGATATTTCATTCAGTGCGTTAAATTATGCCAGTAGAAGTCTAACATATGTTTGGCAATCACAACAGCTTTGTGCTCATGTTCTGTGATCACAACGATTGCAATTTCTGGATTCTCTACTGGTGAAAAGCCAATGAATAAATGATGATCTTTTTGGTGTTTTGGTAGAGATTGATATTCAGCTTTTGTTTTAATCGATTTGACTTGAGCAGACCCAGTTTTTCCAGCAATCGTATAAGGGCTATTCTTAAATAGTTTTGCAGTACCCTCTTTTGTGACTCTAGCTAAAGCTTTATGAATTGTTTCCCAGTGTTGGGGCTTTGCTTTAATACGAGGTGTTGTTTGAACTAGGTCATTGCCTTTGCTCAGATGCAGTTGGTGATCAAAGCCGCGGTTTGCAAGGAGCATTGTTGCTCTTGCAAGTGCAATAGGTGTTACTAAGATATCACCTTGTCCAATAATAGTCATCACAGTATGTCCCTCGTACCATCCACCTTTTCGCTGTTTACGATTTGCAACTGTAGGGATAAGGCCTTTCTTTTCATGCGGAATATCGATCTGAGTTGTCTTATCGAATCCAAACATGATGAGATAATCAACAAGTCTGCTAATGCCAACTTTTTGAGCAAGTTGATAAAAATACACATCACATGAAACTCTGATTGCAGTTTCAAGATCAACATGACCATGTCCAGTTCTTAGCCAGTCATGGAATCGTTGTTGGCCGATTTCAATGTATCCTTGATCGTCAATGGTTTCAGTTGGATCAATATAGCCATCTTCTAACGCCATTAAAGCAATCATGGGTTTTAAGACTGATCCAGGTGGGTACTTTGCTTGCGTAATTCTATTAAAGAGGTGTGTTGTTTCGTTTTTATACTGAGGGGTCTGCATGGGTACATGTGGGTTAAAACTTGGATTGCTGACTGCACATAATAATTCACCATTAGTAGGGTTGAGCATAATCACAGTCCCACTATGGGAGAATAGCTCATGGTATGCTTTTTGTTGTAGATGAATATCTAGTGTAGTGTGTAATGGTTCACTGGTACTTGCTGGTTTTTCATCAGTACTGGAAATTAACTGACCTCTTGCATTCACAATTTGTTGAGTCATACCTTTGTGCCCAGCTAGCTCTGTATCATATTGCTTTTCTAAACCTGTTGCTCCAGTCATAGTTTGTGTTTGATTTGATTTGTTATTGGGCTGAAAGGACTGTTGAGCGATATAGCCAACTATATGCGATGTGCTTTCAGCATAAGGATAGTATCGTTTATCAAAAAGATATTTTTCTATGTCTGACCATGGATTAATATGCGCATAGTCCCAAGAATTCAGTTCAACACAAGTCTTTGATGCATCATGCTGCAGTGCTTTTTCAATTAAAAACTCACGGTGTTGTGTTTTCGTATCTTGATGATAACATGCGTAGTACTGTGCTTGTGTCTTGGCAATGACCTTATCATTTCGGTCTAAAATAGCACCTCGTTGAGGGTAAATATAAATATTTCGCGTTTGATTTTGCTGTGCAAGCTCTTTATAGTGCTGATGTTGACTGATTTGTAGATGATAGACTCTATAAAATAAGAGTCCATACATACCAAGTATCATTAACAAAACAAGGTATAGCCTTCGCTTTGTCATTGCCTTTTCTTTATGTGCATTCCTTAGCCGCATATATTAACTGATTGCCGTGCATTTTATCCTTGCTATTGTCGCAAGATTGATTGCTGAGATCAATAGTGATCTTTGATGCCTTAAGTTAGCTCAAAAGGTTTTTTCTACAGATTGAACTAAATTCACACAGCTGACAGATTAATGCGCTTGCGGGATCAGCAGAAAAATGACCTTGGTGGTAGTGACCCACCAAAGTCATGGCTTTTTCTTTCCATTCTGCTTTTAGTGTATCAGAGCAAACTGTTGGATAACCTCGAAGGCTTTGACGTTTGTTCACTGCTGTTTGATCAGACAGATCTAAAGATTGTAAACTTGGCGTATGCTGGATTAATGCATAAGCAATTTGAGGGGTATAGGTTTGCGTCAGTGCATACAGTGGTAGTTGAGGGCTTGTAAATTTAGGATTCAATGCATCAGCAATGTTTGCATAACCAGTTTTGTAATCAATGATAACAGCTTGATGACCAACTTGATCAATGCGGTCAACCCGCATTTGAATTTGAATATCTTGATTCAGCTTTAACACATATTTTGACTCTAATGAGTCTACCGTAAACTCAGGGCGTTCTAGGTCAATGGCTATCCATTGTTGTATGCGCTTTGCAAGCTCGACTTGTAAAATTTGAGCCAACTGTGGATGCGTTTGGATATTGAGTGCCTCCCATTGCTGTGATATCACTTGTGTGATTTGCTCTGGTTTTATCAAAAGAAGATCTGATTGTGCTTTGACAGACTCATAGAGCACCTCAAGTGACTGATGAACGAGGTTTCCTATCTCCAGTGATTGAGGTTGTAAGCATTCATTGGATTGCGCTTGTAACTTAAGTTGGTGTCTTGCAAACGCTTTGAATGGACATTGAGCGTAATCTTGTACTTTTGAAGCGCTGAGTATTTTAGGATTAGATGTTGATTGATGATGATCAATCTCTTGTTCAATGACTATTGCTGATTTTTCTGGTTGAAATACGCTGAGCGATTGAGGCTTTGCATGAGCAGGCATTAGATGTTTTTCACCATGATCGTTTTTTTCAGGGCTAGAGGTAATTAAGTGAGATGCAACTTGATAAATCATTTCCCATTGTGGTTTTTGAGTTGGTAAATCAGGAATCCAAGCTGATGCTGGCTTTGTTGCTAAAGCATCTTGGTTAAAGCCTAATAACCAAACTTCTGGATGAGTATTGTGGAAGCTGCTCAAGCTTTTTATACCTTGTTTGCTGATATGAAATTGTTGTATCTCTGATAAATGTTGATGCCATGTATTGTAAGAGAGTTTCTCAACGTTTTTCTGTAGCATTGCAATATCACCAAGCATTGTTTTTATGCATTTAAGCGCTTCTTGAACTGCAGGGTGGCTGCTTGTTAATAAACCATAATGCTCTAGTTGTTGGATCACCTCTTTTCTAAAATTCCCAAATGGAATCTGGGTTGGCGTCTGAATGGCGGCCATAGGTTGATAAATGCTTTGAGAGATCTTATTTTGAGAGTAATGCTTTTGGATATTCAGCATATGTGATAACTCTTGACTGAGTAGAGGCTCTGGTGCCAGAAGTAAAAGAATGTCTTTGACAAGTATTTCGTCATCTATTGATGGTGAGATTCTCAAATTAGCTTCATGGTAGCTTGTAGGAGAGATGGCTAATACAGTTCTATTCTCAGGTTTTTTGGATTGCCAATGCAGTGCTGCTTTAAGCTCATGGTCTACACTTGAGAAAACAATATGCTCATGTAGCTGTGTGATTGGGCCCATGCGTAATACTTTTGCCTCACATAAGCTTAATAGACTAACTGCTGAGTCAGCAGCTCCATCAAGCTGAAAGTACTGGAGATCAGATTCCCTTTGATTGATTTGATGATATGCAAGGTGATCTTCTTCGCCAGGCAAGTATAGGTTATCTTCTCGTAGTGTAGATTGTAACTGTATTAAGCCTTGTTGTAGCCAACATGGTTGACGTTGCTCTAACCATTTAGGGCATTGTTTTAACATCAGTTGATATGCACTCAGTAGCATGGGTTTAAGTGATGCAGGTGCGTCTAACTTTGAAAAGACATAGGCATATGATGCTTGCTCTAAGGGCAGATGCTGAAACTGTTGTTTTCTCCAAGCCGCATAAAGCAATGTTTGCACATTTGTAGGCAATATTTTTCTAGCATTAAGTGATGGAACAATAATCATGTTCACATTTTGCCAAACCTTAGCAGATAAGTATAGACCAAATTACTAATCTTGTAATAGGTTTTAAACACATGATCAAGTCTGGGGAATGATGCTGAATAAAATTGTATTTCAAAAAAAAACTTAGAGTCTACTCATAGATGGTATTAATCATAGTGTGTGCACAAACTGCAGCTACAGCTTAACTAAATATAAAATATTACCTTCATTGATCATATATAGAGATTGTAGCTCTGCAAGATATTGATAATAGTCTTCTTTTAGTCGTATAATGTAGTGTGGTTTTAATGGTATGGGTTTTGGGTATATTAAGTATTGATGGTGGAGTTTATCATAAGAGAAAGATCAGGTTTATTGATGATCAATCATTAAGGCCAACTGGATCAAGAGTCCGAACCATTTTATTTGATTGGCTACGCATGGAAGTGAAGGGTAAAGACTGCTTAGATTTATTTTCAGGCTCAGGTATTTTATCTTTCCAAGCATTGTCTTGGGGTGCAAAATCTAGCTTGTGTATTGATCAAAATATTAAGGTATGCTCAATGATTCAAGAACAAGCAGATATACTTGGTGCTAAAATCAATACGCAAAAGTTATCATTGCCAAATAAGATCACTGGAGAGTATGACATATGCTTTATTGATCCACCATTCTCACAACAAGAAGTACTGAAGCAGGTTTTATTTTCAATACAAAAACAACAAATACTAAAGCCTGATGCGATTGTATATGTGGAGTGGGGGACTATGCTTGAACTTAAAGACTGGAACATACTAAAATATAAAAAAGTTGGACAAGTGCATATGCATTTACTGGAGCAAAAATGAACAGAGTTGAATATTTAGCACAAGGCATTAAACAGCAGACAGAGTCTGTAGATCAGCAAAAAATCGAAAGAATTGACCAAATGCTTGATCTACTCAATGAATGGAATTCACAGCATAATCTGACTAGAATACGTGAGGAAAAAGAGCAATGTATCTATCTTATTTTTGATGCATTATCAGGGTTAAGTTTTTTCAAACAGGCTAAAAAAGTACTAGATGTCGGAACTGGTGCTGGTTTTCCAGGTATACCACTGGCAATCTGTTTGCCTGAAGTCGAGTTTCATCTAAATGATGTAAATGCTAAAAAAATGGCTTATTTGAGACACTTAAAGGGTAGGTTAAAACTAGATAATGTGATTTTACATCACCAGAGTGTCGAAACTGTAAAGATGAATGATCTAGATATCATTACTGCTCGAGCAGTTGCGCAGCCAAAAGAACTGCATAAAATGACAAAGCATCTAATGCATCAAACACTGCAATATGTACTCTATGTGAGTGATAAAACTGCAAATGAAAACAGGGGGGAGACTAGCCAACTCTTTGTGCCAGATGCAACACGCGATGTTTATATGTTGGTTCAATCTAACCAAGATCTGCAAGGCTAGTATATCTAAGCTTGCTTTTTGCATTGCGTATTGCCATATATAATGCTTTCATATCGCCAATGATGATCACTAATTTTCTACCTCGAGTCATTGCAGTATAAATTAGGTTTCTTTCTAGTAATGTGAAGTGTTGCATACCAAGTGGGATGATGACTGCAGGGTATTCACTACCTTGTGATTTATGTATGCTAATTGCATATGCCAATTGCAACTCATCTAGTTCACTAAATAAATACGCTACGAAGTGTTCACCAAAGTCAACAGTGACTTCTTTTCTGGTATGACAAATTTCTTTGACATAACCAATATCACCATTAAAAACATCTTTGTCATAGTTATTCTTAGTTTGGATCACTTTATCTGCAACTTTAAACTGACCTACTTTTTCTTCTGATGAGGTATTTAAGGTTGATTGCAGCAGCTGGTTAAAGGTTTGTGTGCCCAAAGTGCCTTTATGCATTGGAGAAAGAATCTGGATATCATCTAATGCATCAAGCTGAAAACGTTTTGGAATCCGATTTGCCACTAAATCTAGTACCTTTTGCTGTATTTTTAGGGGATCTTGTTCAGCAATAAAGTAAAAGTCACTCAGTGTATCACCTTCATTCGGAAGCAGGGTCTTCCCCTGATTGACACGGTGAGCATTTTTAATAATCGCTGAGTCCTGAGCTTGTCGATAGATTTGTGTGAGATATGCTGTATGCTCAGAAAAGCGCTTGATCATGTCTTGTAAAAATGCACCTGGGCCTACAGATGGGAGCTGATCTGTATCTCCGACTAAAATAACATTAGAGTGAGGAGATATTGCCGCAAATAAGTGTCTTGCTAAAAACACATCAATCATCGAACACTCATCAATTAGGATGATCTCAGCAGGTAGAGGGTTATTTTCATGATGCTTGAATTTACGTGTTGCAGGATCCATCTTGAGTAATCGATGAATGGTTTTTGCTTCATGCTGAGTGCAGCTCGCAAGTTTTTTTGCAGCTCTACCTGTAGGCGCACAGAGTAATATCTTTAAGTCAGCTTCTTTTGCTAAGTTGATAATCGCTTGAGTAATGGTTGTTTTACCTACACCAGGCCCTCCTGTGACAATTGCAACACTGCTATTGAGCACTTTTTTAACAGCATCCTGCTGAGTATCTGATAAGTAATGACCAGAGCATTGAATATCAGCCAAAGACCAATGCTGTATTGCATTTGGCCAAATACTCTTTGATTCACTCAGCTTTTGAATGCTAACTTTCAACTCAGTTTCTGCCTGATAAACTGATTTCAAGTACAGATGTTCGTCAACAAGATGAAGCTTTGGTGTTGATGTGATGATTTCTTTGAGGGTAGAGAGAGAAACATCTTGATCAATTTGCTCTAACATTCTGCTTGGAATATCTGCTAATGGTAAGTAACAGTGTCCTGCTTGTGATGCTTGTTCTAGTATAAACATACAGCACGCAAGTAAACGCTTTGAATCGCTAGGTTTTATACCAGACTCTAATGCAATCTGATCAGTGATTTTAAAACCAATACCATGGATATCTTGATAAATTCGATAGGGATCCTCAGATAATATCTGCATGGTTTCATTTTGGTAGGTTTGATAGATTTTATTGGCACGTTTAGGCCCCAGACCAAAACGTTGTAGAAACATCATTACTTCATGGCAGTGTCGATGTACTTGCCAGTGCTCTAGTAGTTTCTGTATTCTTTTTTCACCAACGCCTTTGATAGAGTAAAATGATTCTGGGTCTTGATCTAAGCGATTGAAGATGTCCTCGCCAGCAAAATCAACTAACTTTTTTGCAAATCCTTCACCAATACCAGGTATAACACCTGATGATAGATATTGGATAATGTGTTCTTTAGCTTTTGGTAATACAGGTGTAATCACACTACACTGAAGTTGTTGACCATATTTCCCATCAACCATTTGGCCAGACAGATGTAGGATTGTTCTTTCTTGAATCAAAGGAGAAGCGCCTGTACAAGTATGAACCTGTTGTTTTTGATCTTTTATTTTAAAGACTGTGTAACCATTTTCTTCATTATGAAATATAATTTTTTCACAGATGCCTTCAAGTGTTTTCTCATCCATTGCATTTCTATATTAAACCTAAAATAGAATAGCTGGTCTTAGGCTGAATTACTAGGCATGTATTGAGGCACACAGTAATGAGATGATAACTGAGTACAGAGTGCTACTGCTGGTTCTTTATAAACATTAGCAGGAGTAGATGGTAGGCCTGAAGATGCATAGCGTAGCCAGCCACTTCTATATAAAACAGCTGCTGCAACTATCAAGCTAATCAGCATGCTGAGCTGCCAGTATAACTTTTCTAGAATAAAGTAACTTAATCCTGCTAATAATAAAATTAAACTACTAAAAATTAGCGTAGCTCTTGATTTTTTATAAGGCAAAAACTGCGGTAAACTTTTACAAAGATCATGTGAACTTGTCGCTACTGGTTGTTGATCCATGCTAATGCATAGTTTATCTGATCCTCGAGGGTTTAAAGCTATCAGTGGTAACACATTTTGGTGCGTAATAAGGTGGCAACTTAAATTTGATAATCCGTATGCATCGATGGAATGCAGTGTCTCTGTAGATGTAGCAACAGGTTTGGATGGTAATCCTAGAGTTTGTTGTATAATCTCAGGTAATTTTTGAGGATAAAGAGATTGCTCTTTTGCATAAAGCATAGTCAGTTTCTCAGGAGTATCATTTAGCGATCCTTTAATGCACTCTGATAGTGAAGCATACTGAGATGCATCAATTGAACGCTCTTGATCAAGATCATGAATGTCAGATGAAAACATCTCATTGTTATCTTGTCGACTCAGTATGGTCTGAGTGACTGGATAAATACTGCCATCTTCAAGAAACAATGCTGCATCATAAAAAAATGCGACTGCTTCTTGTGTACGATGTTCATGAGGTTCAGTAAATATTGCAAATTGTTGAGCTGGTTCGTGAAATGCTGCTCCTGAGAAAGAAACGTTTAATGCACCATCTTGCTGAGCTTCTACCTGATATAAATATTGTTTTGATTTGACATTAGGATGAAAATACAGAGCGCCACGCTCTGTTGTTACATTTCTAATCAAATGCGCACTTTTCTCTTCAGACACTATACCATAGTTTAAAAAGTTTGATGTATTATGAATTAGGGTTGCATCAACATGAGCTAAAATTCGATTGACTGGATTAAAGTTAATGATGTGTCGACTTCCCGGAAAGATACCTAGAGCATTATGCTGCTTACATGGGTTAAGTGCTAAAACAGACTGAATAGAATAAGCAGTTGGCCAATACTTTACAAGCTCTTTAGCACGTGACTTTATCATGCTTCTGTAAGCATCAGCAGTATTCGATTGCGTTTTATCCTCATCTGAGTAAAACATTGTAGCAAGCATATGGGTAATAGCATTGGGGCTATATTCAAGATACTGAGTGCTTTGCAGTAATGATTTTTCAATTGCTTTTAAATAGTCAGGTGTTTGAGCCTGACCAGAGCTAATAGTTGCAATTTTAGAGTGATTAATATATCCACCTGGATCAATCATACAAAATACACCTGATATATTTTTATATTGATAAGTGAGTAAAAGCGGATCGCATAGTTGCTCCTTGCAGGCAGCAATAAACTCAGTATCAATAGTGTAATCTAGATCATTCACTTTATTTGCTGGTTTAAATATGCCATTTTTAACTTGATGTTTTTGGTATTGAAAGTAACAACTGACTTCAAGATCTGCATTGGTGATAGCAGTATCATCGGTGATTTCAATACGCAAGGAAACTCTCTGACTAAATTGCTTTGTGATATCACTCGTAATTTGATGAGGATGAGCTGACTTTGAGATATAATAGGGGTAGGGAAGTCTTCTGATATCGACTCTTAGCATGAATAATCCTTTTCTTCGCTACTGATATGCTAAGTTGAAATATCCTAGATTTCAAGTTTATATCGCATCGTAAAAAATTAAACTATCATCAGCTGTGTATTGTTGATACTGAGATTTTGAGATTCTAGATTTAATGCCATACTCTAAGCATACCATACTGCCAAGTAATAATATTAAAGACTCTGCTGTGATGCTTAATACACCAAGCCCACCAAACTGTCCATAGTACCCAACGATATTGACGATACTAAGCATTAGTAGTAGCCAGTAACAATGCTTTATATCTTTGAGGCCAGAATGAAGAGTATAAATGACGACCCCAATCAGCGCACAGATGCTGAGTGCAATAATATTATCTAGGCCTGACCAGTGTACCAATAAAAAGCAGATATACATGGTAATATGGGATAAAAATCTTGCATAGGGTAGCTTAAAGGGTCTAATTTGCTCAGGAGTGATCATTCGAAGCGCAATCAATGAAATGGGTCCAACAGCATATGCCAGGATAATGGCAATGGACTGAAACTTTACTAAAGCTTGCCAATCTTCAAATGGTGCAAATAATGCTAGTCCAATAATTGCATTAATCATTAAGCCTAATTGAGGTACATTTTTTTGATTAAGCTTTTGCAATACTGGAGGCAAGAAGCCATTTTTACTCATTGCTAGCAATAAACGTGAGGTTGTTGCTGTATAAACCAGTCCTGCACCCATTGGTGCAATAAAAGCATCAATGTATACCAACGTTGCTAGCCAATGCAACCCCATCAGTAAGGCCAGACCTGCTAGTGGCCCTTCATCAAAATTAAATTCAAGCACATGCCAACCACCAGAAAAGTTTTCTGGATAAAGCCCGCCAATAAAAACTGATTGCATTAAAATATAAAATACGGTGCAGTACAGCACAGAACCAATTGCAGCAATTGGAATAGAGGTTTGAGGGTTTTTAACTTCTTCTGCCAGTGATGTACACTCTCTAAAGCCCAAGAACGAAAAGATTACAGTTGGCAGTGCAGAGAATACGCCCTGCGGCCCCATTGGCATAAAACCTACAGTTGTAAAGTTACTGACATTAAAATGATGGTAAGCCAATGTTATCAGCACAAACATTGGTACAAGAATTTTCCATAAAGTCAGCATATTATTATACTTGATCATAACTTTAATCCCCTGATTATTCACCCAGGTCATTAAAAACACCAATGCTGTTGCACATAACATGCCATATGAAGTTAATACAGTGCTTGCACCATTAGAAACAACCAGTCCATCAAAAAACCGAGATGCATATTGCAGTATTGCCTGTGCCTCAGTTGGTGCAACTGCAACACATGATAACCAAGCCAACCAGCTGATCAAAAAGCTGGTACAGCTACCGTGGCTAAATTGCCCAAACCTTGCGATTCCACCTGCCAGCGGAAATGCTGTTGACAGCTCTGAAAAACATACTGCAATAAAGGCAATCATGATACCACCAATTAGCCAGCTGAGTATTGCTGCTGGCCCAGCAAGTTTAGCAGCAACTAGAGAGCTCAGCAGCCACCCTGATCCAATCATTGCGCTCAATGATGCCATCAGCAAACCAAATGCACTTATGTCTTTTTTTAGCTCTGACATTTAAAACCTTTTTCAAATATCTATACTTTGCCAGAATTTAACTCAATCAGCAACGCCTTCACCATGATATATAAGTCAATATATGGATATTTCCTGATTTTTAATGATGAATGCTTATAAAGACAATGAATAACAGTATTAAAAGGTAAGATAATGAAGCAGAAACAACCTAGAGCTGACTTACAGTCAGATGATCACTTGGAAGGCTGTATAAAACAGACTGTAAAGCTGAATGCTATTGATTCGAATTCTAGCCAAGAGGAATATAAAAAAGAATTTGTGCAACTGGATCAGCTTGCAAGATTACCCAGCGGGGCATATCCTCCTAAGATCATTGAAAGACCAGAATTTAAGCAGGCATGTACTGATTATGCAAAGTTTGCTATACACAGTGAACTAGACCTTCGTCAGGTGAATGATCTTGTGGAACAGGGGGTAGTAGATCGTGCAGAGGTAGTTAGAGCACAGATTGAAAAACTGAAGACTATTGATTCGAATTCTAACCCAGAGGGATATAAAAAAGAATTTGAGCAACTGGATGAATTTGCACGCGACTCCAAAGGTAAAGTGTTAGATAGTGAAATACGTAAAATGCCAGTATTCAAGCAGGCATGTACTAATTATGCAGTATTCGCCACAAGGCGAGGGAAAGATGCAGAATACGTGAAAGCCCTTATTGATTTTGAGGTAGTAGATCGTGCAGAGGTAGTTTTAGTACAGATTGCAAGTCTGAATGCTATTGATTCGAATTCTAACCCAAAGGAATATGAAAAAGCATTTGAAAAACTTGATCAGTTTGCAAGATTACCCAGCGGGGCATATGATATTTTTATCATTGAAATGCTGGCATTTAAGCAGGCATGTACTGATTATGCAAAGTTTGCTAGAGATCCTAAACGTTTTAGCATTGTACAAGCTATTGGCCCTGGATTATTCGCAGTAATAAAAGCTATTCGCTTTGGATTATTCGCAGTAATAAAAGCTATTGGCTCTATATCTTCTGCTATTGGCTCTAGATCTTCTGCTATTGGCTCTAGCGAAATAGAAAATCTTAAGACATTCAGAAATACGCTTCAAAAACATAGAAAAAGTCTAAAGACGGCGCATACTTTGATGATAATGAACACTGCTGCACGGACTTCATTTTCTCCTACTATTCGTGAGCTAAACACAGCACGATCAGATTTTTCAACATATGAAGAAGAGGTTGTTATAAGTCTCAGTGCTTCAAATATGAATGCTTCCAGTTATTTATCTAGGTATTTGAAGCCTACGGATGCTGAACAGATTGCAGAAACCAAAGAAGAACTTATGGAATTAATAAGGCAGATTAAGGATGCTAAGGAAAGTGCAGAACGCGGTGTTGTAGATCAAGGAAAAATAACTGTATTACATAATCTTTCATTAATTGCTGCAGAGATTTCTGAAGAATTACCTAAGAGTGTTATTGATGAAATGAGTGAGGTTGATCAAAAAACATTAAAGGAAAATGTTAGCGAAGCAATTCGTAACAAGTTGGTTGAAAAGCCAAAAATCACCTTGAGAGATTTAAGGATGTTAGAAAATGCTATGGAAAAGGGATTCTATGATGCTGATGAAATTAAAGAAATACAACGATTTTTGAGTACTGTAGACATGGATGAAGTGGCTAAGATGTATTATTCTACAAATCCTATATTAGCTTTTGATGCTGCGAAGGTATTAGCTCTTGATGCTGCGAAGGTATTAGCACAGATTACAAAGCTGAATGCTATTGATTCGAATTCTAACCCAGAGGAATATGAAGAAGAACTTGAAAAACTTGATCAGCTTACAAGATTACTCAGCGGGGCATATCCTCCTAAGATCATTGAAATGCCAGTATTTAAGCAGGCATGTACTGATTATACAAAGTTTGCTATGTGCCATAACCTAGAGTCTACTTTTTTGAATGATCTTGCGAAACAGGGGGTAGTAGATCTTTCAGCTTTGACTCGTTTGAAAGATTGTTTAACAAAGATTGCAAGTCTGAATGATATTAACGAGGAAATGGGTCCAATAAAATATATGCTAGAATTTGAAAAACTTAATCAGCTCGCAAAATTACCTAGTGGGGAATATGATACTTTTATCATTGAACTAAAAGGGTTTCAGGATGCACATACTGTTTATGCAAAGAAAGAAATTGAATTAGGAAATGACCCTGTACGCAGTAGAGTGGATGGTACGTGGTTGGCAGATCGTGATGTAACACCTACTGAATTAGTATACAGGGATCCAGATAAGCCGGCTCTTCCCCCAATTCTTCCTAAAGCTCCTAAGACTGCAGCTACAACTGTAGTAAAGGGAGTTAAGACTACTAGCAGTGCGGAGCTAATGCGTATATCTGGAAATGCTGCTCCTGAAAATCCTGAACGTGGTTTGACTATCTAACAGTGATTTTACACTAACACCTCTAAGAGTTACAGTCGATTGATAAAACTCTTTCTGTAGAGGCCATAGATCAGGAGAATGTCAGAATCAGGTATCAAGGCTTTTAGAAATAAAAAATGCACTGATGTCTTTTTTAGCTCTGACATTTAAAACCTTTTTCAAATATCTATACTTTGCTAGAATTTAACTCAATCAGTAACGCCTTCATATGATATATAAGTCAATATATGGGTGTTTATTCTACTTTTTGACAATAAATGCTAATAAAGAAAAAAATATCTAAAATGAGGGGGAGGAAAGGGTTGATGGAAGACTGAATTCAGAAATCAAAAAACTTAAGAGCTACAGAGTAGAGATTCATACACCACAAACAACTACAATCATATATTTTAGCTGCTAAACAGCACTTCCCAATACATAAAATAAAAGCAATGCTTTATTTACCACTTTCAAATTAAACTTTAGAAATTAACCTTACTTCCTATTTTTTTCTGACAAGACGATTGATTGCTCTATAACGTATATGATTAAATGAGAGGTAATAACAATGCCAGCAAAAAGTAAAAGTATTACTGATGACGGACAGAATAGGCTTAAAAAACTGATAAAAACTAAGATAAAAGCTCAGGATAAGACAGGCAGTTCCGTAATCACACAACTATCAACTGCGAGCTCGGAGCCTTTAAAGTTTAATCAAACAAACATTAGATCATTAATGAGTAATCTGAAAAGGAGAGCAGAGATAGCAACAAATTTTAAAAATCTGCCAGATTTTAGAGACTTTACTGCAGAAGAAATATATGCTGAATTGAATGACAGGGAAGCTCAAAACACTCGTGAATCGATATTGCCTGAGGAATCTGTGCCTGAGGAATCTGTGTCTGAGGAATCTGCGTCTGAGGAATCTGCGTCTGAGGAATCTGCGTCTAAGAAATCTGTTCCTGTAAAATTATCTGAGTCTGGCTCAACCCAGCCTAACTGGGTCAAGGGTATCAGAAACGCACATCTACATAAAAATGAAAGTCCTGGTAGGGGCCCTATTTATCTAAATACATCTTCTGCACACCTTGGCGAAGGTGATTCAGCAAAAATCAACGCAAGGATAAATGAAATACAAGACTTAGTAAAAAAACAAGTTGATAGTATTCCAGAGGACAGGCATGCTCCAGATCTTGGTCAAAAACCATATGCTGAAATAAGAGTTGCTAATACAAGGCACACCGATAGTAAGCTTAACCAAGCTGTTTCTAAGCTTACAAAAAAAACTGAGCAAGATCTTAATGATAATCAACGTGAGGCAATGAGCGCAAATCCAGATCAAGTATTTCTTGAGTTTACATCTTTAGACTCTGATGGTAAGGGGGTAGACTTCTTTGGGCAAGACCACATACTTACAAATATGCTGGAACAGAGTGCGAGACCAGCTACTTCAACTCATGTTTCTGCAATTCATGAGCAGAGACTTGCACTTATTTTATCAAATAAAGGTGATTCTCGTCTAGATATCAAGCATACATCAGGTCGAATCACACCTGTCATCACCATGATGTACCTTCAAACAAAGGGGTATATACCCAACATGGGCTGTAAGAGTGGTAAAGACAGAGCTAGAATGACACAGTGTATGTTAAATGCTGCATGGGGTATAATGTTCGATGAGAAAACAAAGAGTCAATTTGATTTTGTGGAAAAACTCAATAGTCCGGAGTATTCCTATAGATTTTTGACTGAGTACTTAGATCCAATGACAAGAAAGCTTGCGAGCGAAAACTGTCCAGGCACATATGGGATTAAAAATGCAAAAATCCCTAGAACCATTATGCAGAATCTTCCAAAAAAGATGCGAAAAGCCATTAAGGCACAAATAGGACTTGATAACATCTTCGCCCAATTTAATTATGCAAAAAAAGCAATAGAAATAGATACAGAAGAAATGACTCAGAAGGTCTTAAAAAAACAACAACAAGTGAGTGTGCTTATGAAAGCTGCATTAAAAGTCAATCAGGTGCCTAATGAAGTAAAGGATCCAGCGTATTACAAACAATTTAAACAAATGGCTCAATTTACCATCTCGAATGATAAAGCTATTGGCTCCAGAATAGGCGCAGTAATAAAAGCTATTGGCTCTGGACTAAAAAGTTTGTTAAGCTTTAAAACGACCTCAGGAAAAAAACCTGCTGCCCCCAGCCACACAGAACAACAGCATCCTATTGGCAGCGAAACAGATTCAAGTGAAAACACTGCTTCTCTTAGAGTTCGCCCCCCAATGCCTACCAGAGCTCCCCCCCCAATTTCTTCTCGATCTCCTAAGACCGCAACTGAAATAGCAAAGAGAAGTTTAAAAGTGACTAGCTCCAACAGCTTAAGTAGTAAAGCTGGAAATGCATCTCAAAACAATACTCTGGATTCGAGTTCGAGCATCTAACAGTCATTTTTCAATGGTATCTATGAGAAAACAGGGGATATTAGATCCTGTACCGAGTGCCGTATCAAAAGTTAGCGTGAAATTAGCTCCTCAATCAGGTGGTTCTGTTGTACCTGATGCAAATAAGAGCGCATCTCTTGGGCCAAAGTAATTAAATATTCTGAAATAAAACCTGATTTAATATTAGTAATGATTATAACAATAATATTTAATGATACGTATAGATATGGCCATAAAAAACTATAGAGAATATAATATTTCACTTGCAGAGGTTGGAGAGTTCAACATTACAGCAATGCATAGGCCTTTTGAAAATAGAAAGCGTGTATTCCATGAGTTAATGCATGCGAAAGGTAGAACTAGCTTAATATCACTTGTGAATAATAAAAACTTTGAGGATACGACAACACCAAGACACTTAATACCTGCTATTAAAAAAACTAAGCTGCCATTCACTTACATGACGCATGAGTTTGAAGAGCATGGTACAGCATCTATTGAATCGCTAGAGCGCTTTTGCAAAAAGGTTATTTCTCTTGTACAAAACTCTGGACCCAACATTGTAATACACTGCTATGCAGGAAATGGTAGAAGTGGGACAATGATTGCAGCACTGAAGTTGTACTCAGTGATTCAGAAAGCATCTAAATCAGCTAAAAGAGGGAAAATCATTTAAAAGAAAGCTAAGTAGATGGGATAAAGAAAACCCTAAAGGGCGTAAATACAGCAGAGTTGTTGTTGATGCAGTGCTATTTGCAAAAGAACAAGGCGACGTAGAGGCAGATGAAGCTGTAGAGTTAGAAAAGCAGTTAGAAAAGCAAGTTCAGTGCCTTCAAAATTTTGCAGACCACCTGTTCGAAAAAAGGCTCAAAGGAGCCCTCAGGTTTAAAGTTATTCCTATAGAAAGTCATAAAACTATAAATAATTTTAATGAAGAGGTGTAATCAATGCAGTATCCAGGAGCAATGCCTAAAGGGATTAGTAAATTTAGAATTTTCGTTACTCGTTGTATTAATTTTATAAAGTTTATTATCAATAAAATACTTTCTATTTTCAGATGGTCAAATGCGAATCATTCTAAAAATCATCATCAGACTAAATCCAAAAATAAGTTCATTCCATTCTCGCCAAGGGTTATAGAAGATAGAAAAAACGCAGAGGCATTTGATGCAACAATAAAGGAAATGGGCGATAAAATCATATCCAAGCATGTTCATCGAGGCAAGCGTTAGACTTAAAATAAGAGATAAAAAATGATGCATGGTTACTTTAGTATGACAGTGATACTGTATATAGAGTTATTTTTATGACAGTATAGTTACTTTACTTGATATGGCTAATCAAACTATAGAGTAAGTTAAGTTCTGTATTCGTCAATAATGACTTATTGAGTATCGTTCTAATTCTGGTTAGCGTATGAGGCTTTAAGAACTCTTCTTCTGTTCGAGATGACAGCCATTGTATAAAGTCTTCACGTTGTATTGATGAAGAAAAGTCTAAATTACTTTGCTGCTGAATATTTGATACTTCATAGCATATAGTTTGCACAGCATGTGAAAGATTCAATGACATTTGGTCATAATTAGGGATTTCAATCACCAGTGAACAATGATTTAATAGCTCGTTAGATAGACCATTTTTTTCATGACCAAATAAAATTGCGGTTTGCTTCTCTGGATTGAACAATGTGTCAGGAATATGTCTAGAGCTTACAACTGGTAGATGTAAGGATCGGTTTCTTGATGATGTGCCAATTAAAATATCAAAATGATCAAGTAGCGCTTCAGCAGAGTCTAAAATAGTCGCTTCATCTAAAATGAATTGAGCCTTACGGGCCCGAAAGTATGCTTCCTCAGTTAGCTCACATGGGTTAATCAGAACGAGTTTTTTAAACCCCATCGTATACATTGCACGTGCTGTAGCACCAATATTACCTGGGTGTGTCGAGTTTTCTAATACAATGGAGGTCATTCGGTTAGCGTAGCATGTAGTTGGTGGTTAGCGACTACTAAAACATCATGATCACTGATCGTTTCTTCAGATGCAACAGCACCTGCCTCTTGTGCTATAAGTAATGCAGCAGAATAATCCCAAATTCTTGGGGATTCACAGATTGCCCAATCATATCTACCACATGCAACATAGCAAAGAGATAGTGCGACTGAACCGATTTTCCTAGTGCTACAATCTACATCTGCTGGTAACAATTGAGGCAAGATAGGGTGGTGCTGTATTTCAGTGCCGCCTAAGCTATTAGTCAGTGCTGTATGAGGGGATACACGTGTACGTCTTTGATTTAAAGTTGCACCATAGCCTGCTACTGCGCTATAAAATTCATCATTGATAGGATCATATACCCAAGCAATCTGTGGCTCTCCATCCAAAAAATAACAAATAGAAATGACAAATGCTGGAATATTATGTGCAAAATTATGACTCCCATCAATAGGATCAATAACCCATACATGCTCATCATCTAGCATATCCTGAGAGGCGTATTCAGATGGCTCTTCAGCTACAAAGCGATGCCCTTTATATGTTCTACTCAGCTCTTCAATAATCTGCTGTTGAACTTCAGCATCAATCTTTTCTGAAAAACGTTGTCTTTTCTCGTGCGATAAAAAAGAGCTATTCATTTTATCATAGGCTTGTAAGATATGTTTACAACAGCCTCTTATAATCTTAAAGACGTTATTTTGCATGGCTAATGAGTTCATAGTGTTGCTCCGCTAGGTGAGGGTAATAGGTCTTCTTTTTTTAATCCCATCAATACAGCAAGTGAGCCTGCAATATAGATTGAGGAGTAAGTTCCAATAATAATACCAATACTCAATGCAATAGAGAAGCCTCTTAGATAGTCTCCACCAAATGAGTATATAGATAGTACTGCTAGTAATGTTAAGCCAGAAGTTAAAATGGTACGTGATAGAGTCTGATTGATCGCTTGATTGACACAAGTTTTCGTATCTGAAACGCTTTTTTCAAGTAGCGTCTCTCTCACTCGATCATAAACTACAATCGTATCATTGATTGAGTAACCAATGATGGTTAACATCGCAGCGAGTGTGATTAAATCAAACTCAATCTGGAAATATGAAAATATACCTAAAATAAGCACTGGATCATGAATTAAGGATACAATTGCGCTCACAGCAAAGCGATATTCAAAACGTAACGCAACATATGCCAAGCTAATACAAAGTGCTGAGATCATAGCCATAAAGCCTGTATAGAGCATCTCTTGCCCAACTTGTGGGCCGATAAAGGCAGTTTGAAGTATCTTTGCACTGGGTATTGCATCTTCTAGACTTGCAAGTAAAGTAGCAGAGATATTATTTTGTTGCGGAATCTTAATCATAAAGACATTATCAGCGCCATAGTTTTGAACTTGCGCACCATGAATTTCTACATCTTTTAATGTTTGACGTATAGATTCGGTTGAAAGATCTTGAGCGCTTGATTCCATAATAATTTGTGAGCCGCCTGTAAAGTCTAAGCCTAGATTAATGCCATGTTGTAAAATAGAACCCACACTAAATGCAAAAATCAATGCTGAGAAAATAAACGCCAAATGCTTGTTGCCCATAAAATCAATCTCATGTTTCAGCTTGAACCATACTCGACTAAATGAAATTGATTTGATCAATTGGTTCTCAACCAGGAATAAGGATAGGTTTTTGGTAAAGTATACAGCTGTAAACATAGAAGCAATAATACCAACACAGGTTGTAACCGCAAATCCTTTGATTGCTCCTGATCCCATATAGAATAAAACCAATGTGACCAATATAGTCGTTACATTAGCATCTATGATTGCTGTAAGCGCTTTCTCATAGCCTTTTTCAATCGCGAGTTTTAAGTGATCTATTTTACTGATTTCTTCACGAATTCTTTCATTCACCAATACATTTGCATCAACTGCCATACCTACTGAAAGCACAAGTCCCGCAATACCGGGTAGGGTGAGCGTAGCACCCAATATAGACAGTAATGATATGGTAATGAGAATATTAAGACAAAGTGCAATATTTGCAGCCATTCCCAAAGCACCATAATAGAATACCATAAATGCTGAGATTGCAATGGTTCCTACTAATAGCGCTAAAATACCATTTTCGATATTTTCTTCTCCCATAGATGGACCAATGGTGATCTCTTCAACAAACTCAATTGGTGCATCTAGTGCGCCTGATCTAAGAATTAATGCAAGTTCTTGTGCTTCTTCAAATGTACCCACTCCTTGAATAACAAACTGATCAAATAAGGGCTGTTTAATTAAAGGTGCACTGATCACTGTTTCATGAAACTCTGTTACATCTTTAACTTTTTTAGTTTCACTATATACAACTGCAAGCGGGGAGCCGATGTTGTTTGCTGTAGCTTCATAAAACGCTTGTGCATTACCATCAAGCTTAATCGCAACAACAGGTGAAAGCTGATCCATTTGTGCATTTGCATATATAATAGATTTACCACTGAGTATGGCTTGTTTGTTCAATGGGATCTCGTTACCATTTTGATCTGATACTTGCTTGCAATCTTCGTTTTGCTGACCAACGAGGTGAAAACTCAGCGCTGCTGTTTTACCAATGATCTTTTTAGCATAATTAATATCTTGCACCCCAGGTAAGTCAACACTGATATGAGACTGACCATTGCGCATGATTTGAACTTCACTGATGCCAAGTTCATTCACACGTTTGTTTAGTGCGTCAATGGTTTGCTCAATCGCATAGTCTTGAAACTCATCTGAAGTCGACTGTGCCTGCCAGGTAATCACATTACCCCCAGAATGCACTGCGATAATGCCCTGAGCCTGGAGTACTTTTAGTGCAGTGTCAGCGTGATTTAAGTCCGTCAGTATGAGCTTAGATTGTTCATTTGAGAACACAATCTCTTTGAAACGAATGCTTGCATCCATTAACGCTTTCTCTAAATTTTGTTGTGAAACCTGATCAAATTGATCTTGTGATTCACCTGCATCTACTTTAAGCAGAAAATGTACGCCACCTTGTAGATCAAGCCCTTTTTTCATTGGGTATGCTGCAATTTTAGAAAGCCAGTGGGGTGCTGATGAGGCCAGGTTAATTGCATACCCCTCAGTATGATCCTGTGTCAAGATTCGATGTGCACGCATCTGATCTTCAATGGCATTAAACTTCATGGTTCTTGCATCTAGCCAAGAGTACTCAATCTCTGAGCTAGCAAGCTTTTGTGAGATAAGCACATGATCAGCTTGCTCTTCTGCAATTGAAATCACCGGAACATTCGGGTACAGATTAGGTAATGCATACAATAATGATAAAAAAATTGCAGCAATTGAAACGAAATGATGAATGCTAAGACGATAGTGACGCATAGTAAAATCCATTAAGAAAAAGATTGCCGGAGGTCGGACTCGAACCGACACAGAGAAACTCTACCAGATTTTGAGTCTAGCGCGTCTACCAATTTCGCCACTCCGGCTTGAAATGACATTATCAGATCTGAAACTAAATTACAATCACAAGAGATCATCTTCACCTGATACCCCTTCACCTCTAAAGCTATCTAACTTCTGAGAACGACTTGGATGTCTTAGCTTTCTGAGGGCTTTTGCTTCGATCTGACGAATTCTTTCACGAGTTACATCAAACTGTTTACCTACTTCCTCTAAAGTATGGTCTGTATTCATCTTAATACCAAAACGCATGCGAAGTACTTTAGCCTCTCTGGGAGTTAAACCATCAAGCATTTCTACAATCGCTTCTCTCAGTGCTGATTTCATAGAATTATCTACTGGTGTATCACTCTTATCTTCAATGAACTCACTTAAGAATGAACCGCCATCTTCTTTGCTATCACCAATAGGAGTTTCAGTTGATACTGGCTCAGTAATCTTCATAATTTTAATGATCTTCTCTACTGGGATATCCATTTTACTGCTCAACTCATCAAGCGTAGCTTCTTTACCAGTTTGTTGCATAATATCTCTTTGCAGACGATGCAACTTGTTAATGGTTTCAATCATATGAACAGGAATTCTAATGGTTCGAGCCTGATCCGCAATTGCTCTAGTGATGGCTTGCCTAATCCACCATGTTGCATAGGTTGAGAATTTAAACCCTCTACGATATTCAAACTTATCAACCGCTTTCATCAAGCCAATATTACCTTCTTGAATTAAGTCTAGGAACTGCAGTCCTCGGTTAGTATGTCGCTTTGCTAAAGAAATGACTAAACGTAAATTTGCTTCAATCATTTCATCTTTAGCTTGGCGAGTAATCAGCTCACCATAAGTAATTTCTTTGATAATCGCTTTAATCTCTGGGATTGTTTGATCAAACTCTTTACTGATCTTGCCGTAGTTTTTAGCAATACGTTTAAGTGAATGTCTATCATTCTCAATGGACTCAGCTTTATCCGGATGCGCTTGTAAAACTTCATTCAACCACTTTAAGTGTGTCTCATTTCCTTTAAAATGCTGCAGAAAGATCTTTTTAGGGATTTTATTTTCTTTACAAATTAAGTTTAAAATCTCTGTATCAAGCTTTTTAATCAGCTGCTGTGTCTCTTTGACCTGCTTGGTGCATTTTCGAATAACTCGATTTGATAGCTTAACTGTACCTATCAGTTCAGCAATCTTTTCTTTTGAGGCTGTAGCGGTTTTTTCTGAAAGCTCAGTATACAATGCACGCACCTCTTGCATTGTCTGATGTATCAGTTCGTTATCAAGCTTATTGGCATCAATTTCATCAAGATCGGTATCATCATCAGACCCATCATCTTCTTCTATATCTGTCGCTTCTTCATAACCCTCATCGATTTCTTCATTGTTTAACTCATCATCATGGAGGCCGATAAAGCTGACAAGGCCACTGAAGTCAGGGGTTTCTCCTTCTTCAACATCAGCTAGCATCTCATATTGACTAATGATATATTCAATCACAAATGGAAACTGAGCAAGCGCACTATGAACAAGTTCTGCACCTTTTTCAATTTTCTTTGCAATTCTGATTTCATCTGAACGTTTTAATAATTGTACCTTAGCCATATCTTGCATATAGATAAGCACAGTATCATCACCACGCTCTAAAGTTTGGGACTTCTCTTTTTCTTGGTCAGTTGTTTGTGGTTTGTCAGGGTTGTATTCAAATCCTTCTTCACTAAACTTTACTGATTCATCTTTGGACATAGGTTCAGGCATTGATAACTCCACTGAATTTAATCATGAATTCCATCATATATCTAGGATTAATTTAAGTTTTTTTGCAAATTTTGCTTTTTTAGCAGCAGTTGTTGCAGTTTGGTCGCTTCTTCTGTGCTTAAACCTTCACGTTTGCTTTTCTCAATGAGTAGGTTGATCTGGTATTTGATAGTTGCTGCTTTAAGCTTTTCCATCATATCACATAGCTCTTTTTCAGCACGCTCCTCATCGTCAGATGCAGAGATAATTGATGGCGTATATTGAAGTTGCTGTTGTTGACAGAAGCCCGCAAAGCTCAAGCTTGGTTGTTCATTTAACATGACTAATGAAGCTTGACAGATCTTGGGTAAAAACCATTGAGCATCTTTATTAAGCAAATACTTTTCTCTTAAACTTGGATACTGAAAAATTAATTCTAGTAAGCGCCAGATTTTTGGGTTTTGTTTTTTTGGTGGCGTCACTTTTGGAGCAGGGGAGGTCGTTACTTTTAATTGATGCTTTTTCTGAATGAGTTTTTTCGTTATTGAGTTTGGCATCTGCTCTAAAAAGGCATGCACTCTTTTGATAAACTGTGCTTGATGGTCAAGTATCTCTGTATTGAGATCGATACTGGCCTGGTTTTCTAAAAACGTAGAGAAGGGGAGTGCTTGCATCAGTTGGCTTTTAAAACTGTCTGTCCCATGTTTTTGTATATAAGAATCTGGATCTTCTCCCTGATCTAAAAACAAAAATGAACAAGCAACCTGATCTCTAATTAAAGGCAGCAGCGTTTGAAAAGCTTTTTCAGCAGCGCTTTTACCTGCACGATCACCATCAAAGCAAAATGTTAGTTGATCTGCGTACTGACAAATCAAACTAAACTGCTCTGGTGTAAATGCAGTACCTAAGCTTGCTACAGCTCCTTTAAACCCAGCTTGATGCAAAGCGATCACATCCATATATCCTTCTACTACGATCAAGTGCTTTTCTTTAGCCTTAATTGCTTGATGTAAGCCATACAATACTTCTCTTTTGTGATAGAGATCACTATCTGCAGAGTTCAAATATTTAGGTTTACTATCATCAATAGAGCGTCCACCAAAGCCAATCAATGTACCTAAGTGGTCATGAATAGGAAACATAATACGTGATCTAAACCGATCATAAGCTCTTCCATTTTTATCAATGATCATCCCTAAGTTAAGTGCATCTTTCTTAGTAATGTCATTATTTTTACTTAAAATTTGCCATTCATCTGGAACATAGCCAACCCCAAAAGTATCGATAATATCTAAACTTAAACCTCTGCTCTTGAGGTAACCTTGTGCTTTTGCAGATTGTTTCAAATACTTTAAATAAAGGTTCTGCGACACACTCAGACAATCCTTCAGTGGCTGTCGTGATGGTTGCTTGGTAATTTGTAACCCATATTCATTTGCCAGCGCTAGCACAGCATCTTTGGTATTGAGCCCTGCAATCAATGCTTTAAAATTAATGACATTTCCACCAACCTGACAACCAAAGCAGTAAAATAGACGCTTTTGAGGATTCACAAAAAAAGAAGGCGTATCTTCCAAATGAAAAGGGCAGCAAGCTGTATACTCGCTACCCTTTGGAATAAGCTGCACATGTTTAGATATCTCTTTTACAATATCGATTTGTTCGATAATGGACGACGTATCTGATGATGCGCTCATATTAAACTTATTTATCGACGTGGAATAACTTTTCGATAACTTGTTTGATACTTAAGTTTCTATAACGTCTAGAAGTAGAAAGCACTGTCTTAGCATGAGTAGAACGCGCTTTTGATGAACGTTTTACCGCAGCTAATTTAGCCTCACGTCTTTCTTTATTTTTCTTCTTATGTCTACCAGTAGATCTGAAACCACCAGGACTACTCTGTCTTTCATAAACTCTTTTAAGTTTTCTAAATGCTGGAATTGGATTTCCTCCAAACCTACTTACATCAATACTTGCCATATTTTCTATAACCTTCTAGTTAATTAAGCACATATTATCAAAGTGTAAAGAAAATGCAAGCTAAAAAAGCATTTAACCTACTTTATGCATATTAAGCTTTTAACTAGGGGCATATACCAAAAATTAACGCTGATATACATGCAATCAACGATTATGAAATTGTGTTATATTAGATCGCTTGCTGAGAGCAGGGCTTCATGCCCTGCAATCATCCTATTTTAGTAAGTTTGTGTTGAATCAGTTTTAGCTGCATACCATATTGCTAAACCAAATGCAGTTTTATTCACTAAGTCTGCAATGTTATAAATAATATTGAGTGCATCTAAGTTAGCTATCGTTGAGAAGTAGCCGATTGCATATCCTGCAGGATAAATTGCCCAACCGACTGTCACAATCCACTTGATGGTGTGGAATGCAAATTGGCTTGCAGGGCTTCCACTGGCCTTATTGGCTTGAGCTGTTTCACCAAAGAAAATCTCATAGATAATATACAACCATGCTGCACAACCAATAGCAAAGCCAGTGTAAAGATCCATCATGCCTGTTTCTGCAACGTAGCCAAATAGTAACATCACCAGTGATGCAAGCATCAACTTCCAGAAAATCATCGGACGAATGGTTGAGACTGCTGCAATAATTAAATAAAACTCAGTAATTTGAAGAGGAACTGTAATAAACCAGTCAATGTACCTGAAAACAGTAGGGGTTGCGCCAGTTTCTACCCACATACCTCTCATATACAAATAGTGCCAAAATGCCATACCTGTGACTAAGCCACATACAGTTAAAGATGTACGCCATTTTGCAACCATATCACCTCGTTCTACAAAGAAGAATATAGTAGAAGCCAGCATCATAGCTGTTGCTAGCCAAAAAGAAATACCTACGTAGTCTGTAGGAATCAAGTATAACTCACTCATCGTGTCCTCCTGGAAAGTAATTAATTCATATTACATTGATCAAAGTTGCCTGTCTATATTTCGTTTAGGCTTAGGTGGAGAGCGGTCAGTACTAGAGTGATTCATAACATTAGGGGTAGTGGTATTAGTTGGTTTTCCAGTACTATCCTTATACAAAGGTAATGGTTCTGGGAACTCAAATTTGCAGATGACTGTTTCACCTCCCTTATTTTTACCCAGTAAAAAGTTGACCAAATGATAAATAAAGATAAATGGAGACTTCAACATGCCCCATAAATTGCTTAACACATTAGAGAGCTTTGAATATGCTAATAAGCTCATTTTAAGATCATATACTGGAATTCTGTGCCAGCTGGGAGGTGTCAGCACCTCAATATGATGATTGCTTTTATTAACACCAAAATACTGAACTTCTTTTTGATCATTTTGTATAACAAATACAACCTGATCCGTTAGCTCATAAATTTCCTCGATTTGTCCTATTTTTCCCTTAAAATGCTTTTGCATTATTTTTTTACAGACCCCAATTTTATCTAATCTTTCTTTTTTCGCCTGTATACCAGTAGAGTTATCTATTCTGAGGAAAATATTATCCGTAGTGACTCTGAAGTTCCTATCCAAGCCATTAATCACATATAGCGCATGTGCAACTTTATCTTGATTGGTGATCAGAGTAATCACACTGCGATTACTGTATGCTAAATCAACGGGCATAATTTTATTGGTTAACGACTCAAACGCCTCAACATCTTTATACCTATGCCAAAGCAAGCTATTATAATCACAAGAGAATATTCTCAAGAGTACTGATTTCAGCTCTTTTTCTTCACTTGTTTCTTCATTGATATGGGACGGCTGAAATACTTTAATACTATCAGTAGAGCATAAGTCTCGCACATCAATTACACATTTATGGTCTTGATGTTGATAAAACTCTCTTTCCCTATATATTTTATTAATTTTATTCAATAACATCTTTCATACCTTTTATGATATAGTTATGGAATTTTTTTAATAAAAGTCAGAAATTAAAAACAAGCTATCCAGCTTCTCAAGAGTGTTATTCTACTTAAGCTATTAATTAGTTATTCTGGATGAAAAAAGCACCGGTTTCGACATCATTCTTATCTATATCAAACAGCAAGTCTCTTAGAGTTAGAGACTTAGGGGCAGTATGTATAATTTTTTTTCTTAGGTGGTTCATATATCGTCGGTGGGCATATTTTCTTTTCTAATTCCACTATTCTTTCTGCACATAGAGCAGAGCATGAAATCAGAGAAATCGGGCAACCAACAGGCCCTTACATACCCCACAAGATAGCGCTTATATCCATATTTAATTCCTTATTTTCCGTACATCATATGCGCTTTCTGATACAATAATGTATTCGAATATATCTTCCCACCCAAATGAAACTCGATAGCCTATGGTCTTATTTATTGGTCATATGCCAGAGTCTGATTAGTTACAATGATCTGGATCTGCTTGAATGGCTTTCTCGATTAACATCCGCTTCACTTTTTGGATCAGCAGAGAGATCATCATCAGAACCATCCCAAGCAGGGGGGTCAAAAGTTGCGCTACTAGTTGCTGTAGCCCCGCTTAATTTTCTTTGCATATCTTTTAACTGAGATTGTGTTAGGAGGTCTGAAGGCTCTATTTCTCCTAGTATTTCCGAGATAGGTTTCGCAACTGGATAATCAATAATCCGATTGATGACTTCTACTGTAAAAGCACCACATCTATTGTCTTTTACTGAGCTTTGAATGCCTAAATACTTTGTTTCATGCATGATGGCAGTAGGGGGTTGTATTAGAACAAGGTCTTCATCATCTTCTGTTATAGGCGTGAATACTTTATTAATCATATCTGCAAAAGCGACATCACTATTAGGATATTTTATTCCAAATACCTTAGCAGCAAGTTTACCCAAGCTACCTAATACAGTTAACTGATCAAACATCCAATTGGATTTTGAATCAACAATTTGGAAGTCAAACTTATATTGGCCTCCTTGTTCTTTTCTATCTACAATCAATGTTCGAAAATGACCTATGCTAAAGCCATCTTTTAGCTCTGAAAAAGGGATCAAATATCGTCGGTTACCAGCTGATTGATCATTTTTTATAGAGCGTAGGAGAGGCTCTACGCCATAGTTTTGATCAACCGGCATTGCAGAGGGCATAATGGGATGAAGAACCTGATTTGTTGTAGGATTATATTTAAGTGAGTTTTCTTGAGAGGGTAGGTAAATACGTATATTATCCCTAGGCTCAATATACTTTAAGCTATGATCATTTGAGCTTTGTTGCAAAGTAGTTTTATTATGCGACAGTAATGATGCCACCTCTGATGGTTTTAAACATGCTGATTTGATATCTTTTATCATAAT
>JBDQEV010000003.1:0-52249 GCA_040266255.1 Gammaproteobacteria bacterium | reverse complement strand
GAAATAAACTGATAGTTTAAAAAATCAATTTTATTTAATACTTAGTTATACTAAAATAAATTAACGAATGTAATACGATGGATTAAGAAAATGCGAACGGAATCTGATGCTCTCGGTAGCATAAAAATCCCTGAAGACTCACTATGGGGAATTTCAACTGAACGCTCCCGCAATATGTTTGCAATTGGGCAAGAAATGATGCCGTTTAGTTTTATTCAACACTATGCACTGTATAAGTCCGCATGCGCATCCGTAAATGAAGAGCTAAACCTTATTGAGAAACAGACTGCGAAAGCAATTAGAGAAAGCTGTTCAGAAATTATTGATGGACAACACCAAGAAGCATTTCCCCTCAGTGTTTGGCAATCCGGCAGTGGCACACAAACCAATATGAATTTAAACGAAGTCATTGCAAATAGAAGCAATCAACTCTTAGGTCATGCTTTAGGTAAAAAGTCACCAGTACACCCTAATGACCATGTCAATCTATCACAATCAAGTAATGATAGCTTCCCGGTTTGTATGCATCTCTTATTTTCTGAAATGCTTGAAAATCAAGTTTTACCTGCATTGATTCAGCTTAGAGATACACTGAAAAACAAACAAATAGAGTTCAAAGACTTGATACATATCGGGCGAACCCATCTTCAGGACGCACTCCCAGTTTCATTTACTCAAAACCTACAATGCTATATTGATATGACAGAAGAGCATATCAGACAGCTAGAAAAGAACCAAAGAGACTTGATGGCCCTACCCACTGGGGGTACAGCAGTTGGTAGCGGATTTGGTGCGCCAAAAGATTTTGGAGAAAAGCTTGCATCAAAAATTGCCAAACTCACGCAACAGCCATTCAAAGCCTCTCCCAACCCAAGCAGCCAAATGAGCCAACATCATGCTCTCCTCAACCTTTCATCAACTTTGAGTGACTTTTCCGCATGCTATCATAAACTTGTCAATGACTTAAGGCTACTTGGGTCTGGTCCAAGAGCTGGATTAAGTGAATTAATCTTACCAAGTAATGAACTAGGCTCATCAATTATGCCAGGAAAAATAAACCCAACACAATGTGAATCAGCAGCGATGATCTGCTTAAGCGTTCAAGGCAACCACCAAATAGTAACTAATGCTTGTGCAAATGGACACCTCGAGCTTAATACCTACAAGCCACTCATACTCTATGCTCTATACCAGTCTTGTGATCGATTAAGTCATAGCGTCAAGAGTCTGTCTCAAAACTGCTTAAAAGGCCTCAAAGTCAATACAAACCAATGTGAAAAATCACTGAAAAATTCTCTAATGCTTATCACAGCTTTACGGCCTCATATAGGCTATGATGATTGCGCTAAAGTGGCAACATATGCGTATGAAAACAACTTATCGCTTAAAGAAGCGATTATTCAACTTAGTATCATGGATGTCGAAGATTTTGATACAATTACAAATCCAAAAAATATGTTCTAAATTTGACATTTTAAGGTCTACAGCTTAAGTTAAAATGAATATAAAAACTGCAAGACAAAATGCCGAGCATTAAACATAGCAAAACTTCATACCCAAGATTAAGGCTTGTAGGTGATTTCTTGGGCCAAAACCTATTCTTTCTTGCAGTCTTAGTTATAGGCGCATTTTTCGCTTATCATACAGCCTACATCATATGGAATATAGGCATATCACTTTCAATGATACACATCACTCTGATTCTTAGTTTTGTATTCATTTTGGCAACTTTGGCTATGGTTGCAGCGGTTGCGCTTATATATATGCATTCATTAAAGCTAACTTCTAGTAAAGGCTTTGTACTCCAAAGCGGAAAGATCACTAATGCATCTGCATTTTCAAACGATAAAACAATTAACATATTGGAAGAGTATAAGCCTGCTGACTCGATAGAAATATTCTCTACTTGTGATTTTGAAGCTGTACTACCCAGTAAAAACCTAAATTTTGAATTAGCGAGCTGTTTCAAACAATTAACCGTTATGCACGACTACGTGAAATTCACAGACAGTAATCGCATTAGCAGCTTAAAGGCTCCAAACCTGAAAGAGCTTTTACCAAACAGTTCGATCTTAAAGTACTGCAAAAAAGCTATTTTACCTAGCTTAATTACCATCCCCTCAAAAATATTTGAGCATTGTGATGGATTACAATTAGAAGCAAGAAGCTTAAAACGCATACGTAAAAACGCCTTCTCTCAATGCAAATTCGACCCTAAAAGTTTGTTAAATCTACCAAGCCTAAGTCAGATTGATAAATGGGCATTTTATAATAGCTCTAATTTAAGTTTAAATGCCCCTCACACTTTTCTGAATATAGGAGAATTCGCTTTTACAAGCGTAAAAAATGCACGCATAGCGATAAACAGTATAGACCCTCCTCCAACTTTTTGGGAAGCTAGCCTAATCGCCCTCGAGATAGAGAGCGCTAAGAGCATACTCTATTCTACTTTTCATGACACAAAGGTCAATTTTTTAAAAGTGAAGTCTCTTAATAGTATCGACGACTTCATCTTAGACGCATGGGCTCGAAACCCAAGCATGACTATTTTTGCATATGATGCGTGTAAGCATTTATTTGAATTTAGTGCATTGCACGAGGCATATATACGAGGACGCCGTGCTTATCAACAGTTCAAAACATTAACCTATCAGGAGCAAGAAATTGACCCTAACATTGCTCTTGATTTAATGCTCATCCCTCACTCAAGTGGAAACTTTGAGTCTCAAGCTGTGGCGCCAAAAGACCAAGTGACTCTTATTGATGCCAATCAGGAAAAAGTCATATTAAGCAGGTATGAGGATAATCTTTATAGATTCGAACGACATAGCGCTGGAAATATCACACCTCTTTCAATACGAAATGGCGGACTATCCGCGCAATAAGCCACTTTAACTGCATATATTATTAACAATACAACTAGGAGAACAAAATGATTGAAGCAATCAAAACAGCAAACCCTCAAAAAACAGCATTTCAATTAGATAGGCATAAGAACAAAGCTTATTTATACCGCAGTATCACTATTTCTGCCGTTCTACTAACTTTATGCGGTGGACTCTGGAAGTTCTTCTCGCTGCTAATTTTCACTTCTATTTGGCTTAAAGTACTCACCTTAGCTGCAGTGATTCTAGCAATATTGCCACTTGCAGTTACCTTAAAAAACACTAAAAAGTTTATTCAACTCCCTAATGGTGGCTACAGTATGATTAGAGGAAAGCTAGATCGTATCTATCTAATGCCAGAAGACTATCAAAAGCAACTCGAAGCAATCACTCTGGACAATAAGCCATCAACACCATTCGAAGCCATATTAATGAACAGCAAGCAGGTATACAACAAATTTAAAAAGCTATTCTTTGAAGGCATTGAAATGGATGCCGGAATAGCAATGAGAGCTGTTTCAGAACTCAAACTAGTTTCATATGGCAAAAGTGGGAGCTATTTTAAGTCACTCACTAACCTCTATGGTTCTCAATCACGGACGATGATAGAAATCCAAAAAGTGTCTAGTGAGAGTTTACTGCTTGGTACTGATAAGTACATATTGAAAAATGCGTACCGGAACTTTGAGATTTTCCATTTTGCTAAAATTGAGAATAAAGTAGGCGGTATGAATACTGAAACTGATCTTTTAGATTTAAGCCAGCTAACAGTACCACCAAGTCAACCTTTATCACAGCTTTCACTACAAAACGCTTGATGAAAAGTCAAAAATAGGCACACTCAGTTCTGATAAGGCTTTAGAGATTATCTTATCTCTACATCTGGTTAACTATGAGCAGAGTGAAAATCATTTCAAATCCTTATCTCCTGAAAAAAGCAAAGCTGTAATTAAAGTCTGTGAAAGCAAATATAATCTCTTTTATTTTTCAGGCAATGGCTCTGATACATATTTTTCTAAAGAAGATCTCAACCTCAGTGAATACCAATATACTATCCTAAATTAATACTGACCTGATATCCGGTATGCTTCCTAATATTAATTACACCACTATCTAAGTAGAGATACTGACCTTTCATACCTCTAAGAACATCTGATACCTTTGAGACTTTATCTAGACTCAGTGACTTTATTTTAGGCTGACCAGGTGCTATGTAGGAAAAATATTGTGCTGTTTGATCAATAAACTCTACTGTATCCATAAATGAGAATGACGCATTTAGAACCACTTGTTTTGCATTCTCCCATTCCTTTATTATATCCAGTTCTTGAGGGATAGAGCTTGCTTTTAGCATGCTTTGCCACTGAGTACGGTCTGAATATGTTTGATGCAAATGATTTTCAATTAATCCAGCATGGTATCGAGACTGTGTTTTACACAGAACTTTTGCGACTAGCGCCCCTTGATCTAACCAACGTTCAGGTATATTTTGCACCTTCGTGATACCAACCTTAAGATCTGATGTCCAAGCCAAATAAACAATGTGGGGCTGCATGCAATGAAGCATCCCCCAAGCAGGCTCCCTGCAAGTGCCTTTTGCAAAATGACATAAATGTGGCTGCATGACACAACGGTCATTCATTGCGAGCACATTAAAACAATTAAAACAGCAGCCTTGATAGCTTTTAGGCGTCAGCTCATGGCAGACCTCACAAAAAATATCACCATCAAAACTAATTTGTATCTGTTGACCAATACAAGAAGATAAATCAATCGATTTTCCAGACATCATGAGCTGATAACTTGAAGGAGAACCTTCCTTAATTTTTAATTTAGATAGCCGCCCTGTAATATGCATATAGTCACTCTATGTTTCTTCTATCGTATGCATTCTTGACGAACAATTCAAAACTATTTATCATTAAATTAAAGTTAACCGGATTTAGCTCATGAAGAATTATACATTTATTCTATTCCCCCTTATGTTCTCAAACACTTTCGCTCAAACTAATCTCTATGCATCACCTAATGAGTCATCTGATATCATTGCAGAAGTATTGCCTGAACATGAACTTGAAATGCAATCCTCTGATTGGGTCAAGGTATTTAATAAAACCACCAATACTGAAGGCTGGGCAAAGCTTTCCGAACTTAGGGAAAAACTTAATAATGGCGGATACTGGGAGTTTTCTTACCAATCTGATCAAGACTCTGGGCAAAAAATCAGCTATAAACCTATTTCTGAAAATGAATACAAAGAGCATGTTTTAGAAATGCGCAAATCACATGAAACAATGGTTAAGAAGTTTGAGAAAGTTTGGCTTCATACAAAGCATGCTTCTGAGGTAACAGAAAACAAGTAGCAAACAAAGAAATAAAGCCTACCAAAACACCAATCAGGAAGAAGCCTTCCCAGTGGTATGCTGATACTATATAATAAGCTATTGGAGCAACCGCAAGCCGACCTGCAATACTTACGCCGTACCAAAGTGAAAAGTTAAATGAGGCCAAGTCTGCTTCTGACTCTTGCATAAACCAAACTCCGCTGACCAAGCCAATTGCGCCCTGCAGTGCACAGCCTATAATTAATAACCCCATGAACACTGTCTTACCTAAACCAAATAAGTTTACAGCATAAAAACTAAATAATAGCAGATGTTGTGCAGAATTGATTACGACAAATACCATAGGAACTGTATATACTCTTAAAATATTTTTAGTCACAAAAGCACCAATAGCAACACCAAAGACCCCTAACACTTTTAATACCAAACCAACTTCAGCCAACCCCATTTTAAGTTCACTGATCATATACACAATTGCCATGGACTCTATCCAGAAAAAACCTAGCCGGTATAAAATCAAAAAGCTAAACTTAGACTTATCTTTAAATAACAATCCTGCAGACTCATAGCTTTTAAGATATTGCCCATAAAGTGTTGCTCGACTTTGTGATACAGTCCTTGGTAATAGCAGTGATAATAAACCAAAGCCATACATTGTAAATGCAGATAATTGAAAAAATCGATCCCACCCTAAAAAGTCTGCGAGCACAAAGCCTGCACCACCTGAAAACAATATTGCTAATCGAAATGCAAAAATAGAATAACCCATTGCAGTAACCCATAAGTTGCTCGGCAGTAGTACCCTTCTATATTTCTCCACCAAATGGTCCTGAGTAGCAGCACCTGCTGCCAATAACAAAGCCGAAAGCATCAACCAAAAATAATGTTGATTTAAATCGATTAACGTATATGAATGAATGCAGCAGCCGATAAAAATAAAGACTGTAGAAATTAATTGCCCATGCGTCATGAGGCTTTTATTTGTTACATAATCAATAACAGGTGCCCAAAGCCATGAAAAAACATATGGAATAATCAATATGCCTAAAAGTGATATATAATATAAATCAAGGCCTGAAGTAAGCAGGTATGCTTTAAGAATCTCTGAACTGAACAACAAAGGAAAACCCGAGCCAAAACTGAGTAATGCAACCCAAAAAAATAAACGGTAATGCTGACTGCCCATACCAACTGATCAAGTAATTCGAGAATATCATAGCATAATTCACAGATAAAAGTAGTAAATTAATGATACACTATATCGCTTGTTTTCAGGGCTGAAAAATACCATAATGTGGGAAATTATCGGAGCAAACATGCAACCTAGAGAGATGCTCGCACGGCAAAGAGGAGTAGTCCCAACTTGCAAATTTTTATTTGGCATGCTGTGGGCGACCTTTTATGGTCTAGTTAAATTTAGAAAAATAAAGAAAACAGTGACTTTTTATGGATCAGCCCGCTTAAATGATGATACCTATATAAAACTGGCCTACCAGCTTGCATTCAAACTAGCAAAACATGGCTATCCAAGCATGACAGGCGGCGGACCTGCAATGATGCAAGCTGCAAACCATGGGTCTATTGATGCATGTAATGCATCTTATGGGTGTAACATTGAGCTTCCATTTGAACAAAAACCCAACCCATTCATGAGCATTGGCTACCAAACTGATTTTTTCTTTGTCAGAAAGTTTTTGTTACGGCATAGTTCGATTGCATTTATTGCATTCCCTGGTGGATTTGGAACGATGGATGAGATCTTTGAAACGCTGACATTAATTCGTACACAATCAATTGCTCCTTTCCCGGTTGTTTTATTTGGTGTTGACTACTGGCAAGGATTGATTAACTACTTACGTGACACACAAGTCAAAGCTGGTACGATATCAGCATTAGATTTAGAACAAATCATTATTACAGATGATGTCGATCATGCAATTGAAGTCATTTTACAACATGAGAACACATGAACAAACAACTATACACCCTACCAAACCTAGTTAGCCTTTCCCGACTACTTATTGGATTACCATTGTGTGCCGCCATTTTGAATGATGCTTACCTCACTATCATTTATCTCACAATTTATGTTGTCATTTCCGACTATGCTGATGGGTTTCTCTCTAGAAGGTTAGGACAAATCAGTGAGATTGGTAAGGCTATAGACCCTACAGTTGACTTTGCTCTAATGCTGATGGTTTTAGGTGTTCTTCTTTATAAATCAGTTGTGCCAGCATGGTATATGAGCATCATTACCATTCGATACCTTTTGATTGGATTAGTACTATATCGCTACCATAAAATCAATCATGAAATTCCATCTTCCCTTTATAGTGGAAAAATCACAATTTGCCTGACGTTTCTGAGCATATTAAGCTTTTACTTTAACTACGACTATCCAACTCTACATATTTTAATTGTTGTTATCAGCCTGCAGATGATGTTAGCAAGTCTAGCTGATTATTATCATACATATAGCAATGTATAAGCTTGGTAGATACAGAAGACCGCTAATAGCATAAAAGACTCTAATCTATTCATACGAGCCTCACGATCAAAGTATGCAGAAAACATCCAAAGCAACATCGTTAAAATACCCATAAACAAGTATTCTGTCCATAAATCAGTCAATGCAATATAACTTCCTGAAAGCATTACAGTTATTGGAAAAACAAATAATATCAGTAAAATATTCGCTCCTAAAACATTCCCTAATAGCAACTCAAACTCTCCATAGTAAGCACTCACTATTCCTGCTGACAATTCTGGCAAACTGGTTGCTACGGCAACCACAGTAAGACCAATCGATAATGAAGTTAAACCAAAGTGATATGCAATGGCATCAGCAACTGTAACTAAAATACTCGCCCCCACATAAATAAGAGACCCGCCAATGAGAAGATAGATCAATGGCCACAGATAGCTCCCATTACGAACTTTCACTTCTTCTTCAGCATAGGTACAGTCCATCATTACCCAAATCATCCAAGGTATAATCATCAGCAAAACCAGAAAAGCATCAACCCAGTAAAATGAAGCTTTCATTGACATTAGAATCAAAAAGGTTAATGCCGCAACACAAAAAGGCATATGCATTGAAAAGAAAGTGTGAGACACTGTAATAGAGCGTACCAAACCGCTAACCCCGACCACCAAACCAATATTAGCAATATATGATCCAAAAATATTACCAATTGCAATCCAGAGCTGGTCTTGTAATACAGCTGTATATGATACCATTAACTCCGGAAAGGTTGTTGCAAGACTCATAACAACAGCACCAACTGCAAACTTTGGAATACCAACCTCAACAGAAAATTTTGATGCAGATTTCACAAAGACAACCGATCCTGAAATCAACAGCGCTAAGCTAATCAAAAAATACACGAATAACAAACTAATCGCTAAACCAATCATATACATCCCTTATTTACTGTATGAGGGTATCAGTAATTACTTGACGACTCAAATTTAATCGATTTAAATAAAGGCTATGTTACAATTTACACCAAAACCCTCAAATATTGCATCGATTCTACTTCTGATATTGATCGATCAAGCAACAAAATACCTTGCTTACTGTTATTTTTTACCTACCCTTCCCTTTATCAAGTGGAACTTGATATTCAACACAGGTGTTTCATTTGGTATTGCTGCTAATCTTCCAGTGATGCTGATTATCTCTTGCCAAATTGTTTTCTGGCTTTACTTGATTAATGCGTTTCCCTTTTCTAATTTCTACATATTAATTAGTGCTGGTTTTTTATCTAACTTATTAGATCGATTTACATACGGCGGTGTATTAGACTTCATCCACATTCACCATTCAAAGATTTCTTTACCTTTCAGCTTCAATATTGCGGACTTGTATATCAGCATTGCAGGACTGTATTTACTGTTGACAGTCTATAAAACACCGAATAGGACTGGAAATATCAATTAAATAGCGTTACACTTCTGTAATTATTTTTTGAGAAAAATTGTGAGTTCAATTCCTGCAAATGAGCAAATTATTCAACAGTTCTGGGTAGAAAATAACATATTTAAAAAATCTATCGAAAAAAACAAGAACCTCAAACCATTTATGCTCTATGATGGTCCACCATTTGCAACCGGTCTCCCTCACCATGGTCACTTACTGACATTAACGATTAAAGACATTGTTCAGCGCTTTTACTCAATGCATGGCTACAATGTAGAAAGACGAGCAGGATGGGACTGCCATGGTTTACCAATAGAGCACGAAATCAATAAGCTACTCAACATGAGTGCTGATGAAGCAGTAAAAACTTTAGGTGTTGCAGGCTATAATCAACAATGCAGAGATATTGTCATGCGCTATCGCAAAGAGTGGCAATCTACAATCACAAACCTTGGACGCTGGGTAGACTTTGATCGTGACTATAAGACCATGGACAAAGAGTACATGGAATCTGTCTGGTGGGCTTTTGCTGAAATATGGAAAAAAGGACTGATTTATCAGGGAACAAAGGTAATGCCGTATTCAGTTGCTTTAGAAACTCCCCTTTCCAATTTTGAGGCTGGATCTAACTATCAATCTGTACAGGATCCTGCGATCACAGTATTACTCAAACTTAAAGATCAAAAACAGTATCTTACGATTTGGACAACTACGCCTTGGACCCTTCCTGCGAACCAAGCAGTCGCAATCCATCCCAAAATGCAATACCTTTGTGTCAAGCACCCTGATATTGACTTACCAATCTGGGTAGGTGAATCGTACGCAAAAACTGCTTTCAAAGATTTAGAAATCCAAATAGTTGATCAAAAAATAGGCGCTGATCTTATAGGATTACCTTACGAGCCACTATTCAAGTATCACACACCTGATGGAAGCTGGTATAAAGTTTTAGCTGCTGACTTTATTGATGCAGAAACTGGAACAGGCCTGGTACACATGGCACCAGCATTTGGTGAAGATGATAACCAAGTTTGCGCACAAAACAATATTCAGCAGCTGATTATCCCGATCAACATGCAAGGCATCTATACTGATGCTTTTAAATCTTTTGAAGGACTTAGCTTTAAAGAAGCAGATAAGGCAATTATTAAAGATCTAAAATCCAGAAATATGATACTGCAGCATGAAACTATCGTTCACAACTACCCTTTCTGCCCTAGATCTGATACACCTCTCATTTATATGGCAGTACCAAGTTGGTTCTTGTCTGTCACAAAAATTAGAGAAAAAATCATTGCATGCAACCAGAAAACCAACTGGGTGCCTTCACATATTAAAGACGGTCGCTTTGGAAAATGGCTTGATGGCGCTAAAGATTGGGCATTATCAAGAAATAGAGTTTGGGGAACACCTATCCCTATTTGGATCAACGATCAGACTCATCAAGTCATGTGTATTGGGAGCATTGAGGAATTAGAAGAACTATCTGGCGCATCAGTTGAGGACCTACACCGTGAGCACATTGATCATCTAGAATTTTCTATTGCTGGTGAAACAGGCACTTATCGGCGTGTAGATGAAGTTTTAGACTGTTGGTTTGAGTCTGGCGCAATGCCATATGCTACAATGCACTATCCATTTGAGAATAAAGAGCTATTTGAAAAGTCATTTCCTGCACAATGCATTGCTGAAGGTTTAGATCAAACTCGAGGATGGTTTTATACGCTCATGGTCTTATCAACTGCTCTTTTTGACCAGCCCGCTTTTGAAAACGTTATCGTTAGTGGCATAGTCATGGCTGCAGATGGTAAAAAAATGTCTAAGCGTTTAAAGAATTATACTGCTCCAGACGAACTAATGTCGCATTATGGTGCGGATGCACTCAGGCTGTACTTAATCTCATCAAACCTAGTTAAAGGTGAGGAAATGAAGTTTTCTGATGAAGGCGTAAAGCAAATGAATCGCTCCACGATCATTCCATTACTCAATGCATTAAAGTTCTTTCAAACCTATGCAGATATAGATGAATATCAACACCTAGATGCAACGCTAATTTCAACAGTACCTCTTGATACCTGGATTTTATCCAGACTACAAACACTTAAACAACTAATTAAAGAGAACATGCATGCGTATAAGCTTTATAAAATTACGCCTCAAATCCTTCAGTTTATAGACGAATTAACCAATACCTACATTAGGATGAATCGATCTAGATTTTGGGGTAGTGACAATGATAAAGACAAGAACTATGCTTACGCTACACTTTACTCAGCACTACTTGAAGTTGCTCATATCCTAGCGCCATTTGCACCATATATTGCAGAGCACTTGTATCTTGCACTCAAAAAATATCATCCGTCAAAATTGCCTCAATCAGTCCATCTGGCTCACTATCCAGAACCAGAAACAAAGCTTATTTCTACTGAATTAGAAACAGCTGTAGAAATGATGCAAGATATTATTAATATGGGACGTGCGAAACGAGTTGAAAAAAATATTCGCATCAAAACCCCCTTACAGCATTTAGAAATCATTCACCCAGTAAAGACTACTAGAGAGTCACTAGCACGTTTTATAGATAAGATCAAAAGCGAACTTAATATCAAGGACATCTCATTTAGTGATGATGAAACTAGAGTTGTAAAATTCTCTGCACTTCCTAATCTTCCTCTTGTTGGAAAAAGATTAGGCAAAAAGTTACCAGCAATTAGGAAAGAAATTGCATCATTGACTAATGCACAAATTATCTCCTTTGAAAAATCAGGCTCTATACAAATACTTGATGAAGCGTTTTCTGCGCAAGAGTTGATCATTAAACGTGAGAGTAAAGATAATCTAGATGCAATGTCTAACAGTAATATTACTGTTGTCATTAATACAACATTGAGTACAGCACTTATTAACGAGGGCATTGCTCGTGAAATGATCTCAAAAATACAGAAAACCCGAAAAGAACTAGACTTTAATGTTGCTCAAAGAATTACATTAATAGTCAATGGAAACCATGCATTTCAACAATTACTTTCTGAGCACAAAGACTACATTTCTGCGGAAGTATTAGCGACTAAAATTATAATATCTGATCAGACACAAATGCATCAGTTTGATGAGATAGACGCAACGTTTACAGTTGAAGCATCTGAAAAACAGTAATTGCAAACGACTTAAGCAATTGTTAATATAAGTATTAGATTATACTAAGACTTGTATCATGGATGAATTCATTAATTTTGTCACAACTTTTGTATCTACTGGAATAGCGTTAACTAATGCTGTAGCAACATCTATAGCTTTAATTTCACTAGGAGGCATGCTGCAACCATTTTTCACCATAGTGCCTGCATCAATTTATACAATATTGATGTATAGCTGCTTTGTCACGTCAGTAATATCCTGGTTTTCAATTCACTTCTCCAAAATACACAAGTATCTAAAGCATCGAATCACACCTGAAAGCAATCAAGATATTGCGAAACGTGTCATAAAAGAAGCAGATAATGAGCTTAAAAAGATCAATGCCTATTTGATTAAAATTGGCGAAAAAAATATTACCAAAGCTGCATTTGAAAGCATCTTAACAACTAAGATCAACCTATTAACCAATACCACTGAGGGGCAGTCTCGAAAAGCAACAGCAACCCATCTACAACTCATGCATGAGAGTTCATGGGGCGAAAAAATCTATAGACTGGCATATCGCTCCAGTTTACTTAAATTCCTTCTGCCGCAATTAAGCATTCATGAAAAGCATGAGCGATATGTTGATGTGTGCAAAAATTTACAATCTATACTAGAAAAGCGTATTGAAGAAAATACTGATGAGAATGACCCCTTATCCCCTAAGGCCCATCACCAAGTTGTATCAGTTATTTATGACCAAATTCTATCGAAGTTACCTGAGCACCCAACAGATAACAGTAATACACAAGCATCAAACTTCTTACTTAATAAGCTAAGCTATCTAAAAACATCCTTCTATACGCTATTTTCGAATACCGCCATCATAGTGATTTTTAGTGGTTTAGAGTTTTTAGCATTAATAGGCCCCACCAGCCCTATTGTGAGCATTGGCATTATTCTATGCTTTATGGTATCAGGGTATGTTTCTTCAAATGGTCTAGAAAAACCAGCTGTTGATACGTATCAGAGACTTAAAAACACATTATCGCAACAAAGCAAAGCATTGATCAAAAAAATGAGAGCTAAGTCTCAAAGAATTTCGATGCTAAATATGGGGCATAGAAGTAGAGATATGCTAGCATACATTATTAGTATTACTGCTGGTATTTCTTACTTTATGGCCTCTACTGCATTTGTAGAGCTACTACTTGGCAATATAGCTGTGACCAATACTGCTCTAATCATCAAAATAGCATTATCCCCAATCTACGCAAGTCTTCCCGCAATCATTATTGGCGCTATTTCAGGCTGGGTAGCGTTTGATGTCATTTCATCCATGCTTCATAGTCAGAGCATCATGCTACCAAATGCCACAGAGCCTAACATTATTGGTAATAGCTTTAAGAGAACAATTGGTATTTTCGCTTTTTCTACCACATTCTCATTTGCACTAATATGCATACTGAGCGTATTTTATGCGACATTCACAGTTAGTGCTATTATACCATATATGGGGGCAGCAGCCTGCTGCGGAATTGCTGCGGCTATCTCAAAAACAATTTACGACTTCTCAATAGAAGAGCATCATGCACTGCTCACTCGAGCAATATTTACCACAGGTTTAATTGTTAATATTCTTGCTGGAAGCATTCTGTCTGCCCTTCCAGGTTCAATTTATAATCGACTGCTAGGTCGGATTCCAGCTATTGCAATAGGCATAACAACTGCTGCCGCACAAGCAGAGCACGTGTCTCCACTATTTATGAATGCAGCAAAGGACTTTGATGCTAACGTGTATAACAAACCATCTCAGCAACCTAAAAAAGTTGCAGTAGGAGGATAATATGGCAAATACATATTTCGGTGAAGAAATAGTGACACCTCAAGAAAAATCCGAAAAAGTGAATACTGTATTTTCCAATGTAGCAAGTTATTACCGATTCATGAATAATGTCATGTGCTTTGGCACACATCACGTATGGAGAAATAATGCAGTAATGTCATTAGATTGTCGTGCTTCTGACCATGTACTCGACTTAGCCTGTGGGACCGGTGACTGTGGCGAGCTCATTATCAAAAATATCCCGCATGGACATCTTTATAGCGTTGACCCTTGTATACAAATGCTTCAAGAATGCCAGCAAAAAATTATAGCAAGCAACACAAGCTTTATCCAAGCTCCTGCTGAAGCACTACCAGATCTAGACAACAAGATTGATAAAGCCATTATTTGCTTTGGAATTAGAAACTTTACAGATCCTGCACTCGCCTTAAAATCTGTTTATGAAAAAATGCGAAATGGCGGTAAAGTTGTGATCTTAGAGTTTAACCCGCCTGTTTCATCACAAATTCCAAGCACCTATAGTAATTATATTAGAAACGTTTTGCCTCGTCTTGGTAAGAAATTAGTCGGTGACGAATACAGTTATCAATATCTATCTGATTCTATTCAGAAAGAACCTTCTCCTGAGAATCGCAGAGAGTGCCTGAGACAAGCTGGGTTTGAAATGATTAATTACTTACCACTTAGCTTAGGCATACTTGGCTTATTTGAAGCTTATAAGTACTAATGTTATTTTTTATTTCATCTACATTATATCCGCATCAACTATTTCAATCACATTACGGAAAAAGTGTCAAATTGGTTATTAAAGACCTTGATATTAAAATACAATACCGCGTAACACAATCAGGGTTGCTCCGAGATCACTCAAATGAGATTGATTTGATTATCACCGCAAACAGTCAGTGTGTTTCATTTGTTCATCAAACACTCAATTTAGAGCATATCCATTTCAAAGGTGATCAAGCACTTGCTATACAGCTTAAAAACTGGCTCAAAATTTATCCTAAAGTAATACCTAGTATAGCAGCTCACTTTCTACCCAGAAGCCTATACAGCGCATGCGAAGGAAGCTTATATGCACTAAGTGCGATAACAAAGCAATGTCGAAAATACGCTTTTAACAGCATTCGCCATCATATGACATATGAATGGGGAGCCGCAGTCATAGACAACGATAATAATTTCAACAATGAGTTATCTATGCTCATTACAGAGCTACAACAGCTAAAACAACAATACTCTAAACCATGTACCAACGTATCAAACGACTCATATTCGTAATATATATTCTGTATAAACATCAGATTGATTTGATTGTTTTACCGAAATATTTGCAGTTATCTAGGCTCGCTTTCTGGAAACAGCCACTTGAGCGTGGTGTAAGAACGTATAAAGCATGCTGTGCATTAGGACCGCTTTTTATCAAACTAGGACAAATGGTGTCTATACGGTATGACCTATTTCCTCTTGATATTGTCAAACAGTTGGTAAAACTACAGGACCAAGTCCCACCTGAATCATATGAATATGTGATTTCTAGCATTGAACAAGAACTTGATACACCAATACATCAAACATTCAATCATATTGACCAAATACCTCTAGGCTCAGCATCAATCGCACAAGTTCATCGTGCAGTACTAAAAACAGGTGAAATTGTTGCAATAAAAGTTCTTAGACCCAATATTAACCAGCATATTACGCTAGATTTATACCTAATTAAAAAGCTGATCAATTTCTCATCGTATTATAAACTTGGCCGCAAACTACTTGATGAATATGAGTTTACACTAGAGCAAGAACTTAATTTAAAACAAGAGGCAGCTCATTATGCTCAAACCAAACACCACTTTGAGGGAGATCAACGTTTATATGTACCCAAAGTTTACTGGAAATACTCAACCAAAAACATGCTGGTCACTGAATATATCGACGCAATCAATATCAGGGATATTCATAGTAACCCGCTACCAAATATGTCTCAATTTGCAATCAATGGTCTAGAAATTTTTTTCACCCAAGTCTTTGAACACAGGTTTTTTCATGCAGATATGCATCCAGGCAATATCTTAGTTGATACTAAACACCCCCATAACCCTAAGTATATTGCCATTGACTTTGGCATTGTAGGCGTCATCAGTGAACATGATCAATATTATCTCATTGAAATTTTCATTGCGCTCTATCATCGCCATTATGCAAAAGTTGCAAAATTACTGGTACAAGCTGAGTGGGTTGAAAAAACCAGTCATATTCATCAGTTAGAAAGCATGCTCAGAGGTGTTTGTGAGCCCATTTTCGCCCTACCAATTTCTGAAATATCAATGTCTGAGCTGATGCAACAACTCATCCTTGCTAGCAAACACTTTAATCTAAAACTTCAACCTCAATTGCTCATGCTACAAAAAACACTCTTTCATGTAGAAGCCATGGGCAGGACAATCGACCCTAGTATGAACCTAATAGATGCATCAGGATCTTATATGAAAAAACTACTTAGAAAACGAAATCGCATTCAATCTGGCCTACATAAAATAAAAGATAATCTACCATTTTTAATGCATCACTTCACTCACCTAAAAACAACCAAAAGCCAAGTTAACGAATCTAGTACACAACCTCATACATCAAAGTTTGTATTGATATCACTGTTAATCGGTGCACTGATTAGCGCACCGTACCAATTGACAAAAGCCCACCTCATTTATATAATCACGAATATTATTATCATTAAGGTCACATGGAAAAAATTAAGACCCAAAGATTTTGCATAGCACTCATACTATTCATATTAGGTTTTTGCCATGCAACAAAAGTCTCTTTAACTGATGCAGTAGTAAGATTCCAAACAAGCCCTAACCTACAGCGCTCACATGCTTTACAACAATCAATCCTTAACTTAAAACACCAACAGCTACATCAAAACACCCCTCCTTACTTTAAATCCATTAAAGGATCTTACACACCTAGAACCAATCAAATGGAATCAAATATTGATTTAACCTGGCCATCTCCTTTTGGTATTAGCTTTAATGCAAGCCTATCCCAAAAACTTGATGAGGATTTCCCCCACTACTATATTCAAGCTCAAGTACCTCTCCATAAAATATTCACAACCGACTATCATCAACAAGTTGCAACCTTAGAGATTGAAAAAGAACAAATCTCCGCAAATCAACAATACCTCATAGAACTTAAAGACCTCATCCATTTATACCGTAATCTAGTCCTGCAAACCTGTCGGCACCAAAATCAACAACAGCTCTTAGAAATAAAACAGTTAGAATTAATCAAACAACAGCAAGAATTAGACTATGGAAAGATATCACAGTATGAATTTGACAAAGCGCTACTGCAACTTCAAAGAGACTCACTCCAAGTATTGAAAGCTGAAACGACGATTGAGCACTTAAAGCTTAAACTCAAAAAGATACTCGATATCCCTAACGACGAAGAAATCGAACTAGATACTGCTATTGCATTCAGAGAGTTGCAAGTTGAAAATTGGGAAAACAACAGCCATACTACTACTCAACACCAACTAAACTATACAATTACAGAAAAAAACTATTTGGCACAAAAAAGCAATCTATCTCCAAAACTCAATCTAAATGCTAAAGTCAATCAAGATGGTGATTACGACATACATTTTGAGTTTCTCTATACACCTTATTCTCCAGCATCGTGTCATAAAGATCTAGTGAATGCATATGAATACAGCCTTAAACAATTCAATTTAGAAAAAAGCTACCACCAGCTTCAATCAGATGTCCAAGAGCTATATGAAAAGATCCAGTATACTGATCAAGAACTAGATCTTGCCTCTGAAGAATTAAAAATTGCTCAAACTGAATACCAAATTACACAAGCAAAATTTCAACATCAACAAATTTCATTATCAGAAAATCTCTTAGGGATGCACCAACTACGACAAGCATATACAAATACTCTTGAAAAGCAGATTGAGTATGCAAACTTAGTTGATGACTTTAATTTAAAAATAGGACGTTTTGATGAAAGTATATCTTCAATTCTTTAGAGCACTTTGTTGCACCCTCTCACTTACCTTTTGCCAAGAGCTGATAATCAAGACAGCATCACACCAAGAAGAACATATTCTTCCTGGACAAGTTACCTACCATCAAGCCAAGATAATGGCAGCCCCCTTTGATTTAGATCAAATTAGACAGCTCATTCATTATGGGGAATATGTGAAAACGGGGGCTGCAATCTACCAAGTTCAATCTAAAACATTCATTCAGTCCTTAATTAAAACAATCCAAGAGTATGCAATCCAAAAAGAACAATTAGAGCAGAGCCTAAATCAGCTTACACTCAGTAATAATCTATTCCAACTAGGCGCCATATCAAAACAAGCTTATCTCGAAATGCAAACTAAAGCGCATCAAGATCAACAATCAATGAATGAAAAACAACAAATATTAATAACTTTATTAACCTATATTCAACTTGATATCTCTGACACATTGACGTGGCCATTAGGTGACTATGAGGCACTAACCAATGAAATATCAAAACATTCGATCAAGATTACTGCACCATGCAAAGGGGTGTTAGCACCTGTTAAACAAAAACCAGAATCTTATTCTCAAGGTGAGGCACTATCATCCATTTTACAACTTGAGTCAATGATCATAGAAGCAGTTGCTGATGAAGAGGTTGTTAACCTAATTCTCCCAGGCCAGACTGCTCAAATCGAGATCAAATCAATTGGAAAGAGCTACGATGGCGTTGTAAAACAAGTACACAATCTTCCACATACCTTGCATCCTACAAAAACCTATATTGTTGAAGTTCAACCCATGCAAAGCATGATCAGCATAGGCGCTGTCAGTGCACATACAAGCATTAAAACCAGTTTGAATGATAGAGTTTACATCCCCATTCAATACACGCAAAAGATTGACCAAAGTTATTATGTTTACCTAAAAGACCAATCAGGAATTAAGATCCACCCAGTCACTCTAGGAGAAACTAGTCTGTCAAAAGTTCATGTTATTGAGGGTCTGAAGACAGGAGATATCATTGTCCCACCAAATTAACATCAGACAACTTTCTCACAAAGAGTCTCAGCCCATTTTTTCTAATACAGGCTTCACAGCGAAGTCTGGTGAATTAATCGCTCTATCTGGCCCCTCTGGCATTGGAAAAAGCACCTTGCTCTCTATACTAGGATTAATCCTTAAACCACAAAGTATCGTCTACCAGGCATTTAATACCATGCCCTATGATTGCAGTTCATCATCCCAAGCCAGATTAAGGAACCAGCATATTGGCATGATCTTTCAAACCCCTTATTTTTTATCTCATTTATCAATTCTAGAGAACACATGCTTACCTTTTACCTACTCGAAAAAAGATCTTAACCAGGAACGTGCTCAGCATCTCTTATCTCTTTTAGATATTACAGACCTTAACCGCCCCACTCATGCGTTATCTCAAGGTCAGCAACAACGCGTTAGTATTGCAAGGGCACTATTGCTGCAACCCTCCCTGATTTTAGCTGATGAACCAACCAGTGCTCTTGATGCGAAAAACACGCGTCAAGTCATACAACTTTTGCAACAAGAAGTCACTCTTGGTGCTATTGCTATTATTAGCACACATGACCAAAATGTGATTAAACAGTGCACTCGACATATAGGCATTAGAGATATGGAGATCATTGAATATGACCATCCTTAAGCAACTTAAGCAATCATCTTCATATCTCTCACCCATTTTTGGATTGAGTATCTCAACAATCATACTTGTTTGTGCTTTCTATTATGCACAGTGTACGGAGACACAAATTAAGCAGCAATTTTATAGCAAACACCTTAACCAAATTAGTATTGTAATATATCACCCTCCACAAACAGGTTTGATTCAACCATTTTACCAGCACCTTCAAGCCTCAAAAGATTTCAAAAATCTATCTTTAATCTCACACCGTCGGGTTCAAATTAATCAGCAACCATTACAGATCATTGCTTCAGATGCACCGGTTATTCATGGAAAAGTGATTCAAGGGCGGCACTTACATGAGAACGACCTAAAACCCTATGCAGTCATCTATGGGCAAACACCTAAACACCTGCCTTTAACAATTGACATAGAGAATATTACACTAATTCCTATAGGGCGTGCAGAACTGACTAAAGCGCCACACGCTATCAGCCATCAAGCTCCAATTTTAGAGGTGTCTGAAAAAACATATCAACGCATTTTTGGAATACACCACCATAATGTCATCGTACTAGAAAGCAAAAACCCCAAAAAAACCGAAGATCACACGAAAGCGATCTCAGATATAGCAAAAAAATATTCTTTGCAACATTTACAAATCACTTCACCCAGCATGCTAATCAAAAAACAGTTGAAATCTATTTCTCTTGTACAAAATGTCCTTTATGTTTTTTGTGCATTAATCTTAATACTGAGCACAGCTCTACTCACTCAACAAAACCGACTATCTTATTTACAGAGGCGATCAGATTTTGCACTTAAGATGGCACTTGGTGCAACAAAACAAAAAATCCTTATCCAACTGATCTTAGAATCTGGGATGCATGTAGTGATTAGTACTATTCTTACATTCATCACATCTTGCTGGATAATCAGCTGGATTGCATATAGTCATACTTGGGCATTTTACATACCACTACCAGCTTTTATGATTACAACAGTGATCAATTTTGCAATTAGTATTATCGGTACATTGATTCCAGCTAAACAATATTTTTCAATTCCAATTGCTAAGATCTTAAAAGGTGCTTAATATGGATAAGAGACACAGGAAGTGAGCATGCCAAATTGTTACATTATTGATACAAAGCGTAGCCCTAGAGGACTAGGCAAAGAAAATGGGACTCTCTACTCACAAACCGCAATATCTGTGCTGCAGCAAGTCTTAGAAGCAACAACCCCTATGCCGCTTCGGGAGCATATTGATGATATGATCACAGGCTGCGTCATGCCAGTTGGTGAACAAGGTGCAAATATTGCACGTTCCGCATTGTTAAGAGCAAACTTCCCAGACAGCACTTGTGGGATGCAAATCAATCGATTTTGCTCATCAGGATTAGATGCAATTAATCTTTGTAGCGCTAAAATCATGAGTGGGCAAGAGAACCTTTGTATAGCAAGTGGTGTTGAATCAATGTCAAGAGTGCCGATGCTCAGTGACGGAGGCGCTATCATGCTTGATCCTTCTGTCGCAATGGCACACAACATCATTCCTCAGGGAATCAGTGCAGACTTGATTGCAAGCATTGAAGGTTTCACTAGACAAGAGTTAGATGAGTACGCACTAAAATCACATCAAAAGGCGATCTCAGCACAAAAAAGCAAGCGGTTAAAATCAATTATTCCGATTCATCATGCATCTGGTCTGATTGCATTAGAACAAGATGAGATTCCAAGAAAAGATACTTCTCTCAAAAAATTAGGCCTACTAAAGCCCAGCTTTGCCATTGTTGGAAAAATGGCAGGTTATGATGAAATGGCATTACTACAGTATCCTACTGTTGAATCTATTCAGCATCTGCATCATGCTGGCAATTCATCTGCACTTGCAGATGGTGCTGCAGCAATTCTATTAGCAAGTGCAAAATCTGTACAACAACACCATTTAGAGCCCAGAGGCAGAATCATTGCATATGATCAAACTGGTACTGATCCAACTATCATGCTAACAGCACCTTCATTAAGTGTCAGAAGGCTTTTAAAAAAAGCACGCAAAAAGGTATCAGATATTGATTTATGGGAGATCAATGAAGCATTCTCATCTGTTGCGTTAAAATTCATTAAAGATTTAGAGCTTGATGCAAGCTGTGTCAATGTCAATGGTGGTGCAATTGCTTACGGTCACCCCCTCGGTGCCACTGGGACAATGCTAGTTGGCACACTGCTAGATGAGTTAGAACATCAAAAGCTCAAATACGGAGTTTGCAGTTTATGCACAGCTTCTGGTATGGCAGCTTCAGTCTTAATTGAGAGATTATAATGGATATTACCTATTCAGTTAAAAAAAATGTTGCAGTAATTAGCATCAATGTACAGAACAAGTCCGTCAATACCTTTGACCCTAAGATTTTTTCAGCATTAAAAAAAGCGATTATTACTGCAAACAATACTCCAGATATTCAGGGATTAATCATACACAGTGACAAAGAAGACTTTTGTTACGGTGTTGACGTGCAATACATCCAAAAACTTGCACAAAAAGCACATGAGCAACAATTCAAAACACTGACTAACATCCACGCGATTTTTCAAATATTGGCTACAGGAAAACCAAGTGTTAGCATCCTAAATGGCCAGTGTTTAGGGGGCGGCTTAGAGCTAGCTTTGGCAACTCAATACAGAATTGGCGTACAAGGCACTAACTTACGTATTGGCTTACCAGAAGCTAAAATTGGAATCATACCTGGCTTAGGTGGCACTCAAAGACTCCCAAGGCTTATTGGGATAGAATCTGCTTTATCTATGCTTCTAAAAGGCCACACACTTAATATTGATAAAGCTCTCCAGCAAGGCTTAATCAATCATGCTAGCAAATTCAAACGCCATGCATTATCAGAAGCAATACAATGGATTTCAAAAGCACAGCTTTCTCAACAAAAAAATTGCCAACCATTTTCAGAACTGCCAATATTCTCAGCTGCCATAGCACTTGCTAAAAAAACCACCCAAGGTTGCTACCCACATATTGAGTCATTACTTCAGGCAGTATATGAAGGTGGACAAGTTAACCTTGAGACAGCATTACAAATTGAGACCCACCAGTTCATTAAAGTACTGAACCATCAGCAAACGAATAGAATGCTACAAACTTTATTTACAGATCGAATTAAACTAAAACGCAGCGCTAAGTCTCATGCTGCAACTTATCCGATGCAACACATTGGCATTGTTGGCGGAGGCTTCATGGGTTCAGCTATTGCAGCACATGCAATGAGTCAAAACATCTCGGTAACGATTATAGAACAAAAAGATCAAATTCAAGCATGCAATGCTAGAGTTCAAGCTTTAATTGCACAATACCCTATACAACATCGAAGTAAGTTAAAAGTGAGTCAAGACTATAAATCCCTTAGTCAATGCCATCTTATTATAGAGGCAGTATATGAAGATATCACTTTGAAACAACAAGTGCTCAAAACTATAGAAGAGCATGCTAAATCAGATGCAATTATCGCATCTAATACATCCTCTATTCCAATTTCTGAACTGGGAAAATCACTCTCTAATCCAAAGCGCTTTGTAGGCATCCACTTCTTTTCTCCTGTAGCAAAAATGCCATTAATTGAAATTATCCAAGGCAAACAAACGAAACAAGTCACCATCCATGCTGCCCAATCACTCAGTCATCATTTCAGAAAAACCCCCATCTTGGTTAAAGACACACCCGGGTTCTATACAACTAATATAGCAATGGCTTATGCTCGCTCTGCTCTAAAGCTTCTTGATCAAGGCGTACCCCCTTACCTCATTGAAAGAGCAGCAAAACGCATCGGCATGCCAACTCCACCACTAAAATTAATGGATGAAATAGGCATTGATGTTATTTGGGGAATTATTCAAGCACAAAAACTCAAACAACCTAGCTATATTGCTCAAATAAAAAACCTTTATGATATGAAACGTCTGGGTAGAAAATCAAATGCTGGATTTTATGACTACCAATCAAATCGTTCAAAACTTTGGCCTAATCTACTTCAAAACAGTAAAAAATCGACTCAGCATTCCATAGAAGACATTGAATCAACTTTATTTAAACAGCAAATAATGGTCGCTAATAATTTACTCAAAAGTGGCATCATAGACAGACCAAATGCTAATGTTGGCGCAATCTTAGGACTTGGCTTTTGCCCCTGGAGTGGCGGACCAATTTCTGATTAGCTGATCAATGCACCCAAAATTAAACCTTGAAACCATCTTGCAATCATGTAGAATATTCAATGATTTATTACATGCAGCACGATGAACGCAACAACTGATACTACACAACTGAGAAATATTGCAATTATTGCCCACGTTGACCATGGTAAAACCACACTAATTGATAAAGTTTTACAGCAAACCCATACTCAAAAAGCCAATGACAATAATGATTTGATTATGGACTCCAATGACATAGAAAGAGAAAGAGGAATCACCATTCTTTCTAAAATCGCTTCAGTTCAACACCAAGGCGTTAAAATCAATATTGTTGATACACCAGGGCACGCAGACTTTGGTGGAGAAGTTGAACGTATTTTATCGATGGTTGATACTTGCTTATTGATTGTGGATGCAGCAGAAGGGCCAATGCCACAAACTCGATTTGTAACACAAAAAGCCTTTGACCATGGGTTAAAGCCAATTGTTGTTGTCAACAAAATTGATAAAGATGGAGCAAGGCCTGATTGGGTCATTGACCAAGTTTTTGAATTATTTGATCACCTTGAGGCATCTGATGAACAATTAGACTTTCCAGTATTATATGCTTCAGCTCTACAAGGCTTTGCAAAAGCAAGTCTTGAAGAAGAGTCAAATGACATGATGCCGCTCTTAGATCATATTGTTTCTCATGCACCAGGCCCTGATGTCCAACCTGATGAACCATTCCAAATGCAAATCAGTAGCTTAGATCATTCCTCATATACAGGAACTATTGGCATTGGCCGAATTACACGTGGTCAAGTTCAACCAAATACGCCCGTAAAGATCATCGATAGAGAGGGTAAAACCAGAAGTGCCAGAATCCTTCAAGTGCTTGAACACCAAGGCTTAAAAAGAGTTGAAAGTAAATGCGCATCTGCTGGAGATATTGTTGCAATCACAGGTGCTGGTGAACTACAAATTTCTGATACAATCTGTGACCCAAACCACCCTGAAGCATTGCCTCCATTAAGTGTAGATGAGCCAACTATCTCAATGGTATTTGAAGTGAATAGCTCTCCATTTGCAGGATTGGAGGGAGAATACCTAACTTCGCGCCAGCTTAGAAAAAGACTTGAAGATGAAACATTGCACAATGTTGCACTCAAAGTTGAAGAAGCAGGCTCTTCTGAAAAGTTCTTAGTGTCTGGCCGTGGTGAGTTACACTTATCAATTTTAATAGAAAATATGCGCCGAGAAGGATTTGAACTAGCAGTGAGCCGACCACAAGTCATTCTAAAGGAGATTGATCAAGTCCTTCATGAACCATATGAAAGCGTTACACTTGATATCCAGCAGATTCACCAGGGTGCAATGATTGAAAAACTCAATGCGAAACGTGGTGTACTTTGTGATATGGTTCCAGACTCACACGGTCGAGTTCGATTGGACTATGAGGTACCAGCGCAAGGCTTGTTTGGCTTCCAGTCTGAAATGATGAGTTTAACACAAGGAACAGGTATATTACACCATGTGTTTTTAGAGTATAGACCTTATGTTAAAATGCCAGGCCAAACCAGGCATTATGGCGCCCTCATTGCCAATGCGCAAGGAAATGCAACAACCTATGCTTTATTTAACTTACAAAGTAGAGGGAAGATGCTAATTAAGCCAAGCGATCAAGTTTATGAAGGCATGGTGATTGGCCTAAATAGCAGGGATAATGACCTAGTTGTTAACGCCATTAGAAACAAACAACTGACGAATGTTCGTGCATCTGGTACTGATGACAATATGATTCTTACACCACCGATGCAATATACACTAGAGCAGGCACTGGGGCTGATTAATAATGATGAACTCATTGAAATTACACCCTCCTGTATTCGTATAAGAAAGAAGTTCCTTAAAGAACATGAGCGTCGCCGTGAAGGCAGAAATAGCTGATACTTGCGGTAGAAAGAAAGATTGTGATAGAGTAAATGCATGATAGAGAAGATTGAAACACAGATTATTGCTGCATTACACCAGCTAAATTGGTCAAACTTAACAACTGTTGAGGTTTCTAAAACCAAGAACCCGGAGCATGGAGACTTTAGCTCCAATGTTGCACTTATTTTAGCCTCTCAGCTTAAAGTTCGACCAATGGAAATTGCACGTAAAATACAACAGTGCATTAACCATCCTGAAATCACGCGTGTTGATGTTGCCAACCCTGGTTTTCTCAACTTTTACACCACTGAAGACTTTACAACAGTAGTCACTCAAGTTTTGAGTCATGACCCACATTTCTTCACCCCCAATATTGGGCAGAACAACCTGGTTCATTTAGAGTATGTCTCAGCAAATCCAACAGGTCCTTTGCACGTAGGTCATGGCCGTTCTGCAGCTTATGGTTCAGCTCTAGCCAGCATTTTACGCGCAACTGGATTCAATGTTCATACAGAGTATTATGTTAATAATGCAGGATTACAAATTGATATTCTTGCAACCAGCCTCTGGCTCAGAGCCATAGGAATTACTCCTCCAAAAGGCTGCTATACCGGCGACTACATCTCTGATCTAGCCCAATTAAGCAAACTCAGCAGCACACCTCCAAATAGTTTACAAGCTCTTTTACAGAATTGGTCTGAAGAAAATCAAGCTGCACACCTAGAACAATTGGTTTTAATCTGTAAAAAAGAGCTTGGCTCAAATTTCTCTGACCTAAAACACTGGGTATCTGAACAAATTACAGTACAAATTAGAGATGACTTATCTGCATTTGGCGTTTCATACAATAACTGGTTCTCTGAATCTTCATTGGTCAGTGATGGCAGCGTTGAAAAAATGATTGATGCACTAGCTAAATCTGATCATACATATGAAAAAGACAACGCACTTTGGTTCAAGTCTTCTGCCTACGGCGATGAAAAAGATAGGGTCTTAAAACGCTCAAATGGTATTTGGACTTATTTTGCAATTGATCTTGCTTACCATTACACAAAATACGAGAGCAACCCGTGGAAAGTAATTGATATATTTGGTGCAGATCATCATGGTTATATCCCAAGGATTAAGGCAGGTCTACTTGCTCTTGGTAAAGATCAGTCAAACTTTGATGTTAGGCTGATTCAATTTGCAAACTTATACCGTGGTGAGGAAAAAATCCCAATGTCTACAAGGCAAGGACAGTTTGTTACCCTACAGGACTTGTATCAAGAAGTTGGAATTGATGCGACTCGTTACTTTTACTGTATGCGACGATCGGACCAGCATCTTGACTTTGATCTTGAACTAGCAAAATCACAAAGCAGTCAAAATCCTGTGTACTACATACAATACGCGTACGCTAGGATTCAAAGCATCATAGAAAAACATGGACAATATATTCCATCAGTAAACCACTTTCAACAACCCTCTGATCTAGAAGCTGAGATCTTAACACTCATTTCTGAGTATCCAGCCACTCTGATTAAAACAGCAGAAAAAAGTGAAGTATATCGCTGGACGCAGTACACCCATAAAATTGCATCACTATTCCACCGCTACTACACACACACTATTATTTTGGAAGAAAACTCTAGTGAACGATACCATAGACTTTTGATTTGCTATTTAGTTGCAGAGTGTCTTGAATCTAGCTTAGCACTTATTGGTATTAGTGCACCGAGGCAAATGTGATGAAGCAGAAGATCCTAAAATCGCTCTCATGCATTGCTATTTGCTTTGCGTTATATCCAGCAATGATTTATCTCAGTAATCCAAACTTGTACCCAACCTATTCATCAAGCACACCAAGCCATTTTAAAAGTGGGTTTTACTTAGTCATGCATACCAGGACACAGCAAATACCATCTGGCCTACCCTATGAACAAACGGCATCCAAAACCTATGTGGGACCATTTGATAGCATCAAAACCTCTCACAGTGCGCATATGAAAATCAAAAGCATACACCCAGGCATACATACACACTTAGTCAAAACTAGTACACTCGCTCCTTAAGCACCCTCTCCTTCACTAAAATCCTATATTTTGCAAACTTATTAAATTATCACTTGCAATCTAGTTGAAAAAACATATAATAAATTTCAGCGGGGTGGAGCAGTCTGGCAGCTCGCCGGGCTCATAACCCGGAGGCCGTAGGTTCGAATCCTACCCCCGCTACCAAATTGAGAAAATCAGAAGAGCCCATTTGGGCTTTTTTTTGTAGTAAAAACTGGAAAATTAACGTGAGTACTAATGGTATCGAGCATAAAATCGAAACTGCAGTTGTTGACTGCGGTTTAGTATTGCACGGGATTATCCATACCAAAAGCGGAATTACCATCTATATTAAGCGAAAAAATGACGCTGTCAGCATCAAAGATTGTGAAGCTGTTATTTCACAACTAGGCTATATGACAGATATAGAAGATTTACACATAGAAGTTGAGTCATCAGGGTATGCCCCACTACTAAAGCCTGAACATTATGAAGAACGTATTAGCCAACACTTAAAAATTCAAACAAAGGACAAAACACTCAAGGCAAAACTACTGAGCGTTGAAAATCAAGGAATTACCGTTTTGCATAACAGTGAAAGCATTGAAATCAAATGGGATCAGATTAACCGATCAACCCCACATTATCTGGAGTAACATCATGACTGCAACAATCAAGACCTACATTGAAGCAATAGCTGCTGAAAAGAATCTAGATGCTGAAGAGATATTTTCTGCTTTAGAACTTGCTCTTGCAGCAGCAACAGAGAAAACACTTGATGAAGACATGAAGCTGCAATGCGATGTCAATAGAAAAAACGGCCAAGTTAGCTATTTTAGAGTATGGACGGTTGTAAGCGACAACCCTGAAGACTTCGAAGCATCTTGCGAGATTAAAATTAGTGATACAAAACCTGATTATGACAACTTAGCGGTTGGTGATGAAATTGTTGAAGAGATTGAGCTGAACAAAGATGAAGAACAGTCTGGCAGTGTTGGTCGAATTGAGATTGAGAAGGCCAAACAAGTCATGATTAAAGCTGTAAGAGATGCTGAAAGATCTCAAAATGCGAGAGATTTTGAATCCAGAATTGGCGAGTTAATGGTTGGAGAAGTATCTCATGTCAACCGAAACAGTGTTATCTTAGATACCTCTGGCACTCAAGCTGAAATTCCTAGAAGTGAGCTAATACCAAAAGAAATCATTCGAAAAGGTGACCACATACAAGGCTGCTTACAAGAAATTAATGTTAGTGGTCGAGGGCCATTACTTCAGCTATCTAGACGAAGCAACGAAATGCTCAAGGCATTATTCACCCAAGAGGTGCCAGAAATTAGTGAAGGCTTAATTCAGATCAAGTCTGTTGCAAGAGACCCAGGATCTAGAGCTAAAATTGCAGTAAAATCTAATGATGCTAGAATCGACCCTATCGGTGCTTGCATAGGCATGAAGGGATCACGCGTTCAAGCGATTTCAAATGAACTCCATGGTGAACGCGTAGATATCATCCAATGGAGTGATGACCCAGCTATACTTGCATTGAATGCACTACAACCTGCAGAAGTCCAGTCAATTGAGCTCAATGAAGAAACAAGAACCATGAACATTGCAATAGATGCAGCCATGCTATCACAAGCAATTGGCCGCAGTGGACAGAACATTAATCTTGCAAGTGGGTTAATCGGCTGGAAACTCAAAGTGATGTCTGAAGAAGAAGCAGCAGAAATCACCTCTAGAAATATTGAGACTGCAAAACAAATCTTCACTGAGAAAATAGATGTAGATGAAGCAGTAGCTACCACCCTAGCACAAGAAAGCATCAGAACCTTGTCTGACTTAGCAAATAGTGAAGTGTCGACTATTGCAGCAATTGATGGGCTCAATGTTGAAATTGCTGAAGAGCTTATTAATCGTGCAAAAGACCACCTACTCGACATTGCCCTATCAGGAGATGAAAGCATTGATAGCCTCATGGAGATCGAAGGGATGACAATGTCACTTACCGAGCAACTACAAGCAAATAATATCAAAACTAGAGACGAACTAGCAGATATGTCTGTAGACGAATTAACCGAAAGCATTCAGATCGATGACAAAAAAGCAGCAGAAATTATTCTTGCTGCAAGAGCACACTGGTTTGAAGACTCTGATCAATAACACTGGAGCTTTTGATGGCAATCAAGCTAACAATTAAACAACTATCTGAAAGAATGAGCATTTCTTCTGAAGAGATTTCAAAGCTTCTTGAGTCTCATGGCGTTAAAGTCAGTTCTGAGACACAAGAATTAACGCCAGAGGATATTAAAGTCATTCGAGCAGGCATGAAAAAAAGTAGTGAAAAGACACGAGAAAAAGTTAGTCTGAGCCAGACCAAGACAACATCTTCCAAAGGCAACAAATTAACAATCAAACGAAACACATCCAGCACAAGCAGTGTAACGATGAAATCACCCGTTGTTGCTAAAAAGAGCAAGACACCCCCTGCATCTACTGCACCCAAGAGCAAAGCTAAGCCTACCCCAAAAGCTAGCACCCCAAGTAAAGCTGTAAAAGAAGAAAAAGAGCAGCAGATCCCAGAAGCAGTTAAAGCCGAAAGTGAAAATATTCCCGAGAAAACAGTGCGAAAAAAACCAGTTGCTCGCAATAACAACATTGAAATCGGTGGACTCACAAACTTAGAAGAACTTGCAAACAAATCTGGTATTAGCATACAAGATCTCACTCAGGCATTTTTTGATCAAGGTTATATGCTGAAAAAGAATGATAACATTGATCGCGATACCGCTACATTACTTCTTGAAGGGATTGGTGTAAAAGTCACAGCCCTATCAGAAAACACCAAAACCTCACCAACTAAAAACAAAGGCAAGCGCATTGGTGCTCAAACTGTACGCCCCCCTGTTGTGACTATTATGGGACATGTAGACCATGGAAAAACATCCCTAATAGATTACCTTAGAAATACCAAAGTTGTACAAAAAGAGTCTGGCGGCATAACACAGCACATTGCAGCTTACCAAGTACAGACATCCAAAGGTCTGATTACATTTTTAGACACACCAGGTCACGCAGCATTCTCCAGCATGCGCAGCCGTGGTGCTAGTCTAACTGACATCGTAATCCTAATAGTTGATTGCAATGATGGTGTAAAACCACAAACAATTGAATCTATTCAACATGCACAGAACACTGAAACCCCGATTATTGTTGCATTAACCAAAATGGATATTGCAGACCCAGAAAGAAAAGAAGCTGCTATCAAAGAACTCAGTGCCCATGGAGTCATAGCTGAATCTTGGGGAGGTGACACAATTGTGTGTCCAATTTCATCCAAAACAGGTGAAGGTATTGAAGAGCTGCTAGAATCAATCAGCTTGCAGGCTGAAGTAATGGAGCTCAAAGCCTCTGAATCGGACGAGCTACAGGGTTGTGTCATAGAGTCTAGATTGGATCGTGGTCGAGGCACCGTTGTAACATTAATTATTGAGCAAGGGACACTGAAAATTGGCCAAGTTGTTTCTATAGGAAGCGGCTATGGTAAAGTGCGTACAATGATTGATGGCAGTGGGACTAAGGTAAAAAGCGCAGGCCCATCAACACCTGTTGAAATCACAGGCATAGCACCCGCCCCCAATGCACAAGATAATGTAATATCACATAAAGATGAAAAATCTGCACGCACTCATGCTGAGCAACACTCAATTGCAAACAGCACAAAAAGCACAGCGACGATGAGCCTAGAGTCACTATTCGCAGAACAAGCAAATAATAAAGATGTACTTAATTATATCATCAAAGCGGATACCCAAGGGTCACTAGAAGCATTAACTACAATCATAGAGAGCATGTCTGAAGATGAGATTGAAATCAATATTGTACATAGCAGCATTGGTAGCATCAACTCATCTGACGCAAATATAGCACAAAATACAGGTGCTGAGATTTTAGGATTCCATGTCAACACTGAGTCTTCCGCCAAAAAAGCTTTAGAGTCTCAAGCAACTGAAGCACATTCATTCAAAATCATTTATCAACTGATTGACCACATCAAATCATGCATTAAAAAGCTCAAAGGTCCAGAGATGGTTGAAAAAGTGCTTGGTAAAGCGCGCGTTAAGGCGGTCTTTAGATCCTCTAAATATGGACAGATCACAGGTTGCGGCGTACTAGAAGGCATTATCAAACGCGGCGCAATGATTCGGGTTATCAGAAATGATGAAACGATATTTGATGGAGAACTTAGCTCCTTGAAGCGAGAAAAAGAAACTATTTCAGAGGCCAGAAAAGGAACAGAATGTGGTTTAGGACTCAAAAACTTCTCAAGCACTGAAGTTGGTGACGATATTCTTTGCTATGAACTAGAGGAAAAAGTTGATGAGTAATTTCAGCTATAATAAGTTGCAATCAAAAATTCACTCCAATGTATCTCGTTGGGTAATGAGCAACTCTCACTTAGACCCTAGGCTAATGACACTCAGAATTGATGAAATTATCCTTAGCAAAGACTTATCTCTTGCAAAAGTGAAATGTTACCACAAAGTAGAAATTGCTTCATTATTGAAAATTTTGAATGCGAATCGATTCAGTACTCAAAAGCACATCAAGGACACCCTAGAAATTAGGCGAATCCCAAAAATCAAGTTTATTGAAAGCCCTGCTTATACAAAACAGCAAGAACTAGAAAAAGTTTTAAATGAAATCGCAACCGATTAATAAAAGCGGGTTTGTTTTACTAGACAAGTCAACTGATATAACTTCGCATCGTTGTTTAGGTAGTATCAAAAAAAGAACTTCTCTTAAAGTAGGCCATACTGGAACCCTAGATCCGATGGCTACTGGCGCAATGATCGTAGCCATTGGTGACGCAACCAAGTTTTCTAGATGGATTATTCAACAAAAAAAGTGCTATACGGCAGATATTCAATTAGGCAGCCAAACAGATACAGACGACCGCACTGGAAAAGTCTTAAAAACCAAAGAGTTCCCCATATTGTCTGAGCAAGAACTTGATACTACACTTCAATCATTTGTGGGCACAATAGAACAGACACCACCACTTTATAGCGCTATACATATTGATGGCAAACGAGCCTATGACCTTGCTAGAAACAATATTGCTTTTAGCATTCCGAAGCGTACTGTAACAATTGATGAAATCAAACTGCTCAACTATCAAGCTGATGTTGGCAAAATTAAAATTGAAATCATATGCCAATCTGGAACCTACATCCGCTCTATTGCAAGAGACTTAGGAGAAAAATTGCAAACTTTTGCCCATTTGTCTGAGCTGCATAGAGAATGGATTGCTCCATTTAAAGAAAATCATTATCGACCTGCTGAAGAAATTGAATCAGAGCATATCATCACTTTAGATACTGTATTTCAAAAGTTCCCTAAAGTAGGACTCAATCTATCCCAGGTACAGGATTTATTTTATGGTAAAACCATTGAGCTGGAAATTCAATCTGAGTGTGCAGCATTCTATCAGCAACAATTTATTGGTATCATTGCACCTAAAAACGCAAAACAAGCAAAAAGTATTAAACTAATCTCGCAAAACAACATTAATTCACTATAAAAAACTTGTTATATAACGCAAAAGTGTATATATTACAGTAATTAGCACCACATTTATTGGGAGTAAAAATGGCTAAAGACAAAAAACAGATTCAAATTGATTTAAGTACATATGCACAACACGAGCAAGATTGTGGATCATCAAGCTATCAGGTCGCTAAACTTTCTAAAGAGATTCAGCACTTAACAGGGCACTGTACTACTCATAAAAAAGATAAAAGCGCAATTAGAGGACTTGTACAAAAAGTAAATGATCGCAAGAAACTTTTGAAATACCTTCACAGAGTTGATTTTCCGCTATTCCAAAAGCTTATCAAAGAATTAAATATCCGTTATAGAATTAGTTCTTAACTTTACAACGTACACAGGACGAAACACACATGAAATTGCATACAGAAAGCACCTTCCAATATTGCGGAAAGGAATACACCTTGACAACTGGATTACTCGCTAACCAAGCAACTGCAGATGTGATGCTGTCTGTAGGTGATACACGAATACACGCTGTTGTCTCACATACCAAATCATCTGAAGACATGGACTTCTTTCCACTTTTAGTACAAGTGTTACGACGTCACTACGCTAGTGGTAGCATCTCAGGTGGGCACATCAAGCGTGAAAACACCAGGGGTAGTGAAACAGAAATTATTGCGTCACGCCTCATTGATCGAGCGCTTAGACCTTTATTCCCAGAATCCTACAATGACGAAATACAGATTTTCATTGAGATCTTATCTACAGATCCAGCAATTGATATCGAGGTACCTTGCTTCTTAGCCGCTTCTGCTGCATTAAGCATTGCACCTATTCCATTCCAGCACGTTCCAGCTGCGATCCGTTTAGGCTATATCGATCAGAAAATTATTGCCAATCCATCTGCAGAAGAATTAGAAAAGTCTGAACTTAACTTATTACTCGCTGGTAAGCCTTCATCAGGCCAAAATGACATTGTCATGATTGAAGCACAAGCTCATGAGCTCAATGAGTCAAACATGCTAGATGCATTCAATATGGGTTTAGAAAAAATGTCTGAAGCCATCAATGGGATAACTGCATTCCAAGCAGCATTTAAGAAAAACCATCCTGAGTTCGCGAAGCCTAGCTCTGAATCTAAAACTGTTGATACATCAATAGATGAACAGCTCAAAGAAAAAACAGATGCAATCTATGAGCAAAGCAAAGGGATGCATGATAAATTGCAACGTAGAGACTATATCAAGATGAAGCACGACGAAATCATCAGCGAATTAGAATCTGAAACACTAGAAGCGAAGGATATATCAAGCGCTTTAGATCGTTTGAGAAAAAACTGGGTACGTGAGTTCATGCTATCTAGCTCTACTCGTGTTGATGGCCGTGACTTTGATACTGTTCGACCAATATCCGTAAACCTAGGCCTACTACCTAGGGTACATGGTGATGCTCTATTCAGACGTGGTGAAACCGGTGCATTAGTGACCGCTACACTTGCATCTTTGGGCAAAGGTGAATATGTAGAATACCTTTCAGGAAAAGAAGCACAGCGTCGATTCATGCTCTTCTATAACTTCCCTGCTTATTCTGTCGGTGAGGTTGGACGAATGGGACCGCCTAAGCGCCGTGAGATTGGCCATGGATTCCTAGCTCGTCGAGCTGTTGAGCCACTTTTACCAAGCGAAGAAACATTCCCCTACACACTAAGAGTTGTCTCTGAGATTATGTCATGTAATGGATCAAGCTCTATGGCATCTGTTTGTGGCGCAAGTTTATCATTGATGCAGGCAGGTGTTCCTTTAAAAAGACATGTTGCCGGTATTGCAATGGGCCTAATTTTAGACAAAGATACACCGCATATTCTAACTGACATCTTAGGAGATGAAGATCATTTAGGTGATATGGACTTAAAAGTTGCAGGAACCTCAGAAGGTATTACCGCACTACAGATGGATATCAAAATTGATGGTATCACTCAACAGATGCTAAAAACCGCATTAGAGAAGGCTAAAACAGGACGTATGACAATCCTTAATGAGATGAATGCTGCAATTAGTCAACCAAATCAAATTTCCGATTACGCACCTCGAATGATCTCATTCAATATCAAGACTGATAAGATTAGAGAAGTGATTGGAAAAGGTGGCGCAGTCATTAGAGGACTCATTGAGCAGTATGGTGTTGAAATCGACATCACTGATGAAGGTACAGTAACCATATCTGCAGTTGATGGAAAAGCTGGAAATAACTGTAAGAAACATATCTTAGATTTAGTTTCAGAAATTGAGCCGGGGCAAATCTTCGACGGCAAGATCACTAAGATCTTGGAGTTCGGGGCAGTCGTGTCAATTCCTGGAAATAAGGAAGGATTTTTGCACATCTCCCAAATCTCACATCAGCGTGTACACAACATCAGAGACTATCTCACAGAAAACCAGGAACTAAAAGTTCAGGTAAGTGAAATTGATCGAAACAACAAAATCAGACTATCGATAAAGGAGTTATCATCTGAAACAGCAGGAACACAGGAGTAGTACTGAGCGATTCAAAAAGGCCCTAAATGCTGTATCATTGATCGTACAGCATTTAGTAGGCTCTATTTTTGCATCATTTCTAATACTTGGTACTCTTTTTGGCGCAAGCTTTTATAGCACTACTCCCTTATTATTAACTGCAGTCATACCAATCACTTCATCAATTCTGTACATCACGCTTAGCTCAAAAGCAAAAAAAAGCAAATATCTAGCTGCAATCAATAAAAAACATAATGTCGATCAAAGTGTCGAGATCTCAAATGCTACACTCAAAACAGAGTTAACTATATTTCTGACCACCTCTTTCTTAAGTGATACTCTTGCTCTTTTCAGCATGATTCAGCTTGGGACAGTTGTTATTTTACCACCCCTATTAATACCAAGTGCTGTACTATCCTTTGTTCTCTCCATTATTATTGCATCATATATTCATTTACAATATCGCTACGCAACACATTTAGAGTACTACTCTAATATCCAGGCAGTTTACAAGCCATTAAATTTATCTGCAATTCCATTAAAACCTGTTTATATCTCATTAATGGCATACTCTGCACTAGTTGTATCACTCTCATTATTTTACTTATGGACACAGATTGGCTGTGTGGCACTTGCATTAACTGCTACTGGCTGTATTTACCAATACCAAGCAATCTGGGATACAAACTTCTCGATATACTCTGCTATTGCCGCTCAGGTATCATTTCTAAAGTTCTCTGATCACTTAAAGACCCTTTTAAATCTTGCACATATCAATTCACCGCCAAAATTAGCAATTACATTAATCACATATGCTATTACAGTCCCTTGCATTTTTGCAAAGTATACAGACAGTCAGCGTGATAGAGTACTAAGTGAAAGCTACAGCAAGATCTCATCTGAAAAGTCAATATGATACAAATTTCAGCTAGCTAATCCAGATTAACATTCAAATAGCACCCTCAACAACTGAATCAAGATACTTTAAGTCTATTCGTCTCAGGACTTTGACCAACATCAGTATTAAATATAGAGTTCATCGCACCACCTACTAAGGTCATGTTGTGCTCTAATTGCCCTGTGTACCTTCTTATCTGATCTTCAGTTGTCTATCGGCCATCTCTAGTGCATCAGGTCCTGCTACCTTAGCAACCTCAGCCCTGAATGCTTTGTCTTCTCGTAACTCGAGTGCTGCATGCTTAAATACACTTGGACATGTAATGACTGCATGCAAAACAACTTCTTTGTCGGCCCTGAATTGTTTATGACCACTTGCTAACGCTTCGCCATTTTGACTAACTGCTGCCATCACGATTTCTCGATCATGTATTAATTCTCTTGCTGCATACATTAATGCCTCTCCATCTTTAGATACTGCTGCTAGCATAAATTGTCTATCACCATTCAGATATCCTTGAGCGTTCATCCCGCCACGACTACATAATTGAATCACTTGCTTCTGTGTCAAACTGGAAAGCTTTTCCTTCAAACAGGATTTTAGATTTCTCTTAGAGCCAACTGCAGTAAACAATACGTCATAATCTGCTACTAAATTTGTAGATAAGTACTCTAGTACCCATGGATTTACGCGTAGTGCATCAATCACAAACTCCTTGCTGCATTTAAGCTCCTCTGGGATATATTGAAATACACCTTGATACTTTGAAAGCGCTACTAATATCATCTCTTTATTTGCCAAAAATGATTGATCTGCACTATGTATCGCAAAACCACTTTGCTCGACTGCTAAGCGAACAAAATCTGCATTTGTCTTGAATTTTGTATCCGCATAACACAATGCCTCTCCATTTTGAGTAATTGCTGCACGTACAACTTCTGGATCTTGTTTTAACTCACCTGATGCATAATCTAATGCTTTCCCATTTACTGATACAGCATCAAGCATGAAGGTTTTATCTTGTTTCCAGTCTTCTGGTATAAACTCTAATGCCCTTACATTTTGATTAACTGCTGCAAACACGACCTCTTCACATTGCTTGAGCTCATCTGATGCATATTCTAATGCCATCCCCTCGTTAGAAACAGCCTTCAGCACAACATCTTGCTCAGCCTGTAGCCCTTTTTCTGCGTAATGCAGTGCAAAATCACTTTGTTCAATTGCGCTCAATACAACTTCTTTATCACCTCTAAGCACTTTAGGAGCAAGTTTTAGATTAAACCAATTTTTTTCACATCTGCAACTGTAACTTCATTTAATTTTATTATATCAGAGTTCATAATTTTCTCCCTTGTTTGGTATAATATAATATCTATTTTTGATCGATATCAATCATCAACTGAGAAACATTTACACCAATAAAACTACATCATTAGAGTGACTTGATGCACTTAGAGAGGGCCTAAAATCACCTCTATTTTTTAACTCCAAAAATTATAGCTAGGCCTCTATTGCATTTAATTCACTATATGGCATTATTTGACTACAAATCTATGAACCTCAGGGGCATTGAATGTCAAAAAAAATTGATCAATTAATAGAATGTTTCCAGTTCTTACCAGGCATTGGTGAGAAAACTGCTCAGCGCTTAACATACTATATTTTTAGTCATGGAAAAAAGCATGCAAAGAAATTTGCTGAAGTGATGATCGATGCTTTGCAGCACATACAATACTGCAGCACCTGTCGCAATCTAACTGAACACCATACATGCGAAATATGTGCATCTGACAGTAGAGACCGATCTAAAATATGTATTGTGGAACACCCTTCTAATGTCCTGCAAATAGAACAAACCCACTCTTATAACGGCCTGTACTTCGTATTACATGGAGCACTCTCTCCCATTGATGGCATTTCTCCTGAGCACTTACAAATACCCAATCTTTTAAAGATTATTCAAGATATAGGCATTGAAGAAATGATCATCGCAACAAGTACCCGCATTGAAGGAGAAGCAACTGCATACTATATTGCTGATCAATTTAGTGATACAGTAAAGGTAACTAGGTTAGCACATGGTTTGCCCATAGGTGGCGCGCTTGACTTTATCGATAGTCAAACATTATTACGTGCTTTCCATGCAAGACATACTTTTGAGAATGATAGCTGATGGTACAAAAAATAAACCTAACCTATGACTATGTTGATTATTCCCCTTATTTGGCACAGTCACTTATCAACTTTCCAGAATTAGAAACTATACAGTACAACGCTATATGTCACTTTTTTAACAACCCTTGTTTTCAGACACTCATTAAAGCAGTCGAATGCATTGACCGAGAAATCTCCTGGTCACAAGACCTAGACCAGACTCAAATAGATTGTATTCAGTATCTTATACGAGATTGGGGTTACGAACACATCAAAGAGCAACTGACTGTAAGACAAAAAAAACAATTATTCATAATCAACGGCAAAAAACAGTCCTCTGGGCATTTTCTCACTGCTATTGATTTTGCAAAACGCAATCCTAAAGATAATTATCTGATTATGCGATTTGGCCTAACACTACTCATACATTCCGCTTTAAAGCCTATTGAAACGAAACCAAAAATAGAAGCGTTAGAACAACTGCTATCTTCAGTTTATAGAAATGAACCTAAAGATTCAGGCCAATATACTAAAAATATTAGCCACTTGGTGGCACTTAATATTGCGTTTATTCTAGCGGTTACACTGAATTACTACTACCTATGAATATCATACAATCAACATTTTATATTACTGCGCTCATTAGCTTTCTCACATACGTTATATCAACATACTTTTCTCTTTCTAGCATGGAAGTCCTAGTAGGTAGCTTAGCAACAATTTTTGCATATTATAGTATTGTCTACATCGTTAATTTTTACAATCTGTATCAACACCCTTTCAATATGATGATAAGACCGCTCATCACGCCTTGGCTACAAAGCTTAAGCTGGGGAAAAAGAGCTGGCATCACTCAGAAAAACTATGCGTTATGCATTAATTTATCGGGTCACCTGATTGAAACTGCATTGGTTCCAAATTTAAAGCATGCATTCAACTTCAAACATAAAGACTGTGAACTCAGAGGGTTTTATCAAGAATATGGCGCACTGATGGTAGAAGTAAGCCACCCTAATCATGATATGATTGCAATCCACCAGCTTTGGCAAGAGCTGCGCAAAGCTGGAATCAACTTTAAACACTGCAACCTGCTTCTATCCCCGAAACAAGTCGATCAATTTGAACAAAATATACAACAAGAATGGCCCCTTCTCATCCCAATCATTAATAAAGCATCGCAGCTAAATATCATCATATATGAGAAGAAGTTACACCACCATCTATACTATGCCTGTGAGTATAATGCATGCGCAGTTCCTTGGTTTGATTATGATGCAATGGCACCACTCAGCGTCTCCAGACACCACCTTAGTATCAGTTATGATCAAATGCTACAGTCATTGTTCAAACATATTAATGAACTATGCGTTATATCTCCTGTAGAAGATGGCACTAGAAAAGAAATATTCTTATTACCAAAAAAGCTCTCTGCCCTAAAACTTAAATGCTTGAATGTCTTAGAATGCTGCCAAAAGCTTGGATTAAATATCAATGGACTAGGCTTAACTCTTTTTCATGTCACACCGCCCAACATCCAGCACTCTCGATGGAACATTTATCAAAAACTACAACAAACTGTGATTATTTTAGGCTTTATTTTAATCTGGCAATATTTGTCTTACAATCACAATATAAGCAGCATGAACAATACACTAGAAAAGCACACTGACCAAGAAGTCATTACGCATATTCTAGAGTATGACACCGTCGCCTACCCCAAACTAAAAAAGCATATACAGCGAAATAAAGATTTTTACTTTCAGAATTTAACTCCTGAACTACAGATACTAACAGACTGGTTAATCTTACAGCACCGGACCTCACCATTGCCTGAAGAGATCACAGATGCTATCTCAAATTTAACTCAAATCTCTAAAGAAAATCATTACGATATTCTATCCCTCTGGTCTATTGTTGCACCTGTAAATAGCACCCCTGATATTGAGCAACTTGCTGCACAATTTCCATATCTAGAACTGATGCAGGTGTGCAGAGCATATCCAAATGCAACAGATTGCAAATCTTCTGTACAAGATGCTATTAGTCAGCATCAGCTTGAATATAAACTTGATCGAATCTATAACACACTGTTACCACTTGATCTGCAAGATGCAAATTATAATATTCGACAAATTCGCTATCTTAGAGCCAATCCCAAAGAAATTGCAAAAAATATCTCTCAAAACCTAGAAGATATCTTTTCTCAACATGCGGAGCACAAAGATCTTCCACGATATAAGAAAAAAGTCCAACATATAAAATCTATTACCTCACTACTCAACTCGCCTCAAGGACACGCAATACTTCAAGTACTAGAAGACTTTTACACTCATATGAATAAGATCAACTCGCCTCAATCTGCTTTAAACTTATTAGGGAACGCTGCAAACCTCAAAAGCCATCCAATTCAACAGTTGATCGTGTTACAAAACCACCTCACAAAAGAGCAAAATATTTGGTTGCAGTACTATACTGAACCATTTATAAACCGGTGCAAAACACTGTCTAATACACTTCTTAATGCAAACTGGTCTAATATAGTACAAAAAATTCAGTCTCTTAAGACGCTTTATCCATTTAACCCAAATGGTGAAGATTGCCCAACAGATCTTTTCTTACATCTATTTTCACCTCAAGGCCTCATTCAAAAATATGAAAGTACCATTGAGCCATTCATTGAAGTGAGCCATGATGGTATGAAAATAAAGCCAATGGCAAATGATCTATTAATCACTAATGAAATGCTTAGAGTGATCATGTATAGCAAAATACTACAAGCTGCTTTAAATATTGAAAATAATACCCTACATACCTCTATTGCACTTAGACCGCAGTCAATTGACTTTCCAATATCAGAAATTAATCTGATTATGGGTAATACTAAAATCCCTCTATCACCAAATAAGCTATATACCCTAAATTGGCGACTGAATGACTCAGTTGCATTTGAGTGCATACTTTCAGATGGTACAACTCATTACTTCTCTAAAAGCGGTATTTGGAGCTTACCTAGACTATTAGATAATCTTCTAGACAATGGTGGATATAAAATACAAGATGAGAATCGAAACTGGCAAACATCACTTGAAATTAAAGCAGCATCTCACTTGAATGTTACTACACCTAATCTCTTTAAACTTCCCTAAGCTGATATGCAGCAGTTACTTTAGATAAAATGGGATAAGTCATATCATCCTTCTGATGGATCATCTTAATGATTTCACCATCCTCTAATTTTAATAACTCAGCAAAACTTACCTGATCCGCTTGGCTTAACAGCTGGTAATGATGCTGATAGAAAAAAGAGAACAGTGCATCTAGCTCTAATAAACTACGCCTGCACATCCACTGCACATGCTGTGTCATTCTGCTTCTACCAGGGACAGAACAGCATCATCTTTGGCATGATTTTCAAAACGCACATAACGCCCCAAAAATGTCAGAAAAACCTTTCCAATCGGTCCGTTTCTCTGTTTTCCAATGATAATTTCTGCAACACCTTTGGACTCGCTTGCCTCATTATATACTTCATCACGGTATATAAATGCAATTAAATCAGCATCTTGTTCAATTGCACCTGACTCTCTTAAGTCTGACATCACTGGCCGCTTGTCTTGTCTCTGCTCTAAGCTTCTATTAAGCTGTGATAAAGCAATCACTGGAACACCAAATTCTTTAGCAGTCATCTTCAACATTCTGGATATCTCTGAGATCTCTAAAGTACGATTATCTCTTAACTCTGGCACTCGCATTAACTGCAAGTAATCCACAACCACTAGCCCCAACTGCCCTTCTGCTCTTGCAATTTTACGAAGCTTTGCGCGAAGCTGCATTGGTGTAATCCCAGGAGTGTCATCAATATAAAGTGAAGATTCTGAAAGCATTCCCATTGCTGAGGAAACTTTTGACCACTGCTGCTCATCTAACTTACCAGTACGTAACTGACTCTGATCTATTCGACATAATGATGATAAAAGCCTCATTACAATTGATTGTGAGGGCATTTCTAAACTAAACACCACCACTGGCTTTTTTGCAATAAGCGCTGCATTTTCAGCAACATTGATCCCTAAAACAGTCTTACCCATTGATGGACGACCAGCTATAATAACCAAATCTCCACTCTGCAACCCAGATGTCATATCATCTAAATCATTAAATCCAGTTGGCGTACCAGTTATACCACCTTCAGTTTCTGAAAGCTCTTGTAATCGACTGGCTACTTTAGGAATAATATGCTGTAAGTGCAAAGGCCCTTCATCCTTATCTCCAGTTTGCACAATTCGACTAATGCGCTGCTCAGATTGATCAATAATATCTTTTATATCTTGCTCACCCGGATGATATGCAGTCTCTATTGTGTCTGCAGAAACCTTGATTAGCTCTCTAAGAACCGCTCTTTCCCATATTAAATTTGCATATGACTTAAGATGCGCAGAAGATGCACAATCATTTGCTAGCTCTATAATGTACTCAGCACCACCCGCATCTGATAATTTTTTTTGTTGCTCTAAATCTGCTTTGACCATCAAAGCATCATATGGCTTATTTCTTTTTGCAAGTGACTGAATAGACTTAAAAATCACCTGATGGGATTTATGATAAAATGAATCCTGTGAGACCTGATCAGCAATCTGATCATAGGCCTCTGGGTCTAGAAGCAAAGCACCAATTAATGACCGCTCAGCTTCAGCTGAATGTGGCGGCGCTTTGGCCTCAATAGTCATTAGCTAGTCACTTCTAATACTAGCTCTACCTGTACATCAATGTGACACTGTATAATAAATTTATGCTCACCAATATGATCAATTGCTTCCGGCAAACTCACCATTTTACGCTCAATCTCTATTCCTTTTTCTAATAAATATTTCACGATTTCTGATGGACCAATTGCTCCAAACATCTGACCTTCGTCATTGGTTTCTACTTTCATAACAAGCTTCAAAGCTTTTAGCTCTTCCGCAAGTTTTTCAGCGTCCTTACGCTTCTCTGCATCTACTTTCTCCATCTCAGATTTCTTGGCTTCAACCATTGCCATATTTTCTGGACTTGAGAATACCGCGATACCTCTTGGAATAAGGTAGTTTCTACCATATCCAGCTTTTACAGATACAACTTCACCAGCACGGCCTAAACCAATAACTGACTCTACTAAAATAACTTTCATTTATTTCTCCTATTTTTTAAAATATAAAAATTCTTCGCCACATGCAGCTATTGAACGGATCAACCCAAACAATAACATTAATAACCCCATTAACTGAAATGCCACAACACATAATAAGATATATAACACTTTAAACAGTAGTGGTGCCGGAGCCTTCATTGACAAATACTGCCAGCTCTGTAATACACCTGATAATACAAACGGCGCAAATGTAACAATCAATAGCTGCATAGCACCATTGATTCCTGCCCAAGTACCCACTAAACAAATCAACAACAATCCTAATGGCAAAACTGTTGGCACAACATCACACTGTGCATCGTGCATTGGCGACTTTGCAACACGCAGTGCCAAAATACTTGACATATAGCTTGTAATCACTCCAATACAAACGATAAACAATGCATTTAATGCAGACATATACTGTGATATTTCAGCAATATCTTCAGTAGAAACCTCTTGCTGGTTTTCTGCAGACATTGAAGTAATTGCATTCAACATATTTTCCCAATACGCCTCGTCAGCAGGCACATAGTAGTGCAAAATTGCTGTGACTAAAAGCGCTACTGTAGTTGTGACAACCGCAGATTGCGTTAATGACCTTGTTAACTTAAGCGCTACTGTATTCAACAGTACTGCGCCAACAATCAAAAAATCCAATACTGAATTTAGATCATTGAATATCAAAAGCGTCTTTGATACTAAAAATGCTGCCAACTGAATCAAGAATGCCTCATAACCCAGCCTTAGTAAGGTATATGATAATGCAATTGAAATAAAGAAATCCAATGGCACAATATAAAGTGAAAGCACTGGGAGAAAAAAGCATAAAAATGCAACTAAATCTACCCGACTTTCATACCACTTGGCTAGTTTTGATGTCTGCATATCTTGATCCAAGTTAACAATCTCTTCAATTAATGCTTATGCCTATCACAGTATGGGATCAATGCTAAGAAACGTGCAATTTTAACACTACGTGTCATCTCACGCTGCTGTTTAGCAGTTAACCCAGTTGTTCTTCTAGGCAAAATTCTGAAGGTTTCCATTAAGCAATCCCTCATGAAGCGAACATTCTTCCAGTTTACTCTTTCCGGATGGTCTTGAGCAACTCTCTTTTCTGGCATATCCTCACCTTCAACATATAAAGGTGATCGCACAGTGACTGCAACATCTACTTTAGCGATCCAGTGCCTTAAAATAGCATCATTGTGCTTTAAGTAACTATTCCTAATTAATTCAATTAGTTCATGACTTGATGAAAAGTTCAGGTATAAGTAATGACCTTTGAATTGACGATTAATTGCATATGCAAGCTTCTTACGACCCCAGTTTTCTGCACGGATTAGTTTTCCAGCATGCTCATCAATTAATTGACAGTAGCGGCTCATGATTTCTTCAGCTTGCTCACTTTGAGCAGGATCCACAACCAGAACCATTTCATAGACTTTATGATTTAACATTATATTCTCCCTATGGTTTTAAAACAGCACCTAAACGATGCAAGGACTTCTGTATATTATATGAAAAAACACCTGAATTCAATACATTTCCCAAATGAAATATCAAGTCAACTATGTGAATAGCAATATAAAAAACAAGAACCTGTGACCTGTAGAAATAATTTAAGAATGACTGTACCATTGTGACAACAACACACCAGTTGCAACTGAAACATTTAGCGTAGAAAAATGATCTACAGTTTGAATTGCGACCTGGTAATCGCAACTATCCTTGATGGATTGCTTGACACCTTCTCCCTCTGAGCCCATCACCAAACACAAAGGCATTGTGTGATCTAACGCACTAAAATCTGTTGCAGCTCTCTCATCAGTTGCAACAAACCAAAAACCCTTATCCTTTAACTCTGACATTTCTTGCCTTAAGTTTTGCACCTGTATAATTGGCACAATCACCGAACCACCGCAAGATATTTGATGAACAATCTGATTTACTGGTGCAGAAGAACGCTGAGGAACGATCACTGCATCCACACCAAATGCAGCAGCAGATCTCATGCATGCTCCAAAATTATGAGGATCTTGCAACCGGTCCAGCATTAAAATCTTTTTGTGTATAGCAGAATTAATATAAGACGTATCTTCAAACTTGAAATCAAAGTAACTTACAATCCCATATTGCCTTGCACTTGTGTCTTTCAAACTTTTCACTACATTAATAGTCCACCCTTTCGCCTTTGCCTTTGATAAATACGACTCATACTCAGCACGACGCTGCTGCATCACCTCTATTTTATGAACACGAAATCTATTTTCACTCAGCAATGCTTTTAATACATGTATTCCACTAGCCTGATGCACGATCCTACCTATTTAAATATCTTAATCCAATCATATACGTATTACATTGAAAATCAAGCTTAAATGCAAGACAAATTGAGCATCACCGTCCCAAGGCCTATGCCAGCCTCTAGCAGTCATCATTTCACCTATTTTAGGACAGCGCTCATAAAAACGGATCTAAAAATCAATTTCATTTCCAGAATAGATGTACTAAAATGACATTGAGTACAACAAGGATGTATCATATGCAATACCATAAGCTTTATATAGCAATGCTTGCTTCTATGCTGAATTTTATCTCCGCGACACCGCCCTTATCTGATATTGCTCAAAAAAAATTACTCATGCCTCCTCCCCCTAATGTGAGCTCAGAGGCATATATCCTCATTGATTCAGCAACATCAACAGTCATTGCTGAAAAAAAACCTGACAAAAAAATGAAGCCAGCGAGCTTAACAAAGCTGCTGACCACATATGTCATTTTTAGTGCATTATCACAAGGACATGTTGCAGCTGATGATGAGGTACGTGTTTCTACCAATGCATGGAAAATTGAAGGCTCAAGAATGTTCTTAGGAGAAAATACTAAAGTTGATTTACAGACGCTACTCAAAGGCACAATCATTACGTCTGCAAATGATGCAAGCATTGCATTAAGTGAGCACTACGCAGGTTCAGAGCAAAACTTTGCACTGATTATGAATAGGGTTGCAAAAAGCTTTGGTATGAACCACTCTTCATTTATCACAGCAACAGGGCTAGATAACGATCAACACTTCTCAACTGCAAGAGATATTGCAACACTTTCACAACACATTATTAATGACTTTCCTGAGTATTTCCACTGGTTTTCAGAAGAGTCAATTACATACGCCAATATCACTCAAAATAATAGAAATCAACTCATTCAGTCACATCCAGAAGTGGATGGGCTAAAAACCGGATACACTGATTCTGCAGGCTACTGCTTGGCTTCTACCGCTAAAAAAGGCAATACTCGACTCATCTTAGTGACACTTAATGCACCTTCTGTGCAAAATCGTAACCGTGATACAATGGCGTTACTGAACTATGGTTTTAGGTTTTATGATACAGAACTTGTTTACCCAGCTAACACAGCGGTGACAAATACCAAGGTTTATAAAGGCATCTTATCTGAGACAAACTTAAAAACACACAAGCCATACTGGATCACGATCCCCAAAGGCAGCAAAGATCATATCAGCATCGACATCATCGAAAAAACAGTTATTGCTCCTGTCAGCACCGAGTCGCCAATAGGCTTTATTACCTCCAGTTTAGATGGCACTACTATCAGTGAAGCGCCGCTATATGCAGAAAATGACATTCAAGAACATCAAGGCATCAAACGATATATTGATTGCGTAAAACTTTTCTTTCAGCCATGATCGCATCAATCAATGGCGCGTTTAACCATCAAATATCAATATACGATAGAGGTGTTATATTCGGAGAATCACTATATGAGGTCATCCCCTTATATCAGAATGAGCCCTATTTATTAAATCAGCATCTTGAAAGATTATATAATAGCTTCAAAACTTTGTATCACTTTGAACTCAACCTTGATCAAATTAAATACTGGCTGAATGAATTAATTGCAAAACTGCCACATACACACTTTACCTCTGTTTACATTCAATGCTCTACTGGAAGCTTGAATAAAGGCAGATCACATATCAATATACAAGAAATCCAACCCAATACAATCATGTATGAATGTCCTGCAAACACACCAAAGATAGAGGAATACCAAGCAGGATTTAGAGCAATATTATTCCCAGATCTACGATCTCAAATGGCCAGTCACAAAAGCACCCAACTATCGATAAATACGATTGCGCTTACCCAAGCACAACAGCAAGGCTATCATGATGCAATATTCATCAAAGACGGTTTTATTACAGAAGCCGCATCTAGCAATTTTTTTACAATAAAAGATGGCGTTTTGATTACTCCCCCACTTGGCTCAATTGTACCAGGTGTCACCCGATCATGCGTACTCCAGATTGCAAAAGATCTGGGCATTCCTCATCAAATTAGGGAGATTACAGCTCTAGATCTGATATCATGCCAAGAAATTTTTCTAAGCTCATCAGTAAAGATATTAAAACCAATTATTTATATACCAAAGCATTTCCAAGCTATATCAACTGGCCCCATATGGAAAAAGATATTCCAAACCTATCAATCTAGAACACAACATGCCTATCCTATTTAAAGATCTTCAAAAAACCAAATATATTGACTGCCTCCATGCAATGCAAGCACATGTAAAAAAAAGCCCTTTTTCTAATGAAATTTGGATGACTGAGCACTACCCAGTCTACACGCTTGGAAGAGCTGCTAGCACAGAGCACATTATTCATCAAACCAATATTCCAGTAGTCAGAACAGACAGGGGTGGACAAGTCACCTATCATGGCCCTGGGCAAATCGTTGCGTATACAATGATTGAAGTCAAAAAATTTGGCTTACAGCCTCTAGAGCTTGTCTCTCTACTTGAAAATGCCACCATTTCATTTCTTGCAACACTTCAGATTAAAGCCTTAGCAAACCCAGATCGCAGAGGCGTTTATATTAATGAGCAAAAAGTTGCATCTATCGGTCTAAAAATGTACCAGGGAAAATCTTATCATGGCATTGCATTAAACTTGGACACAGACTTAAAAGCATTTGATGACATCAACCCATGCGGCTATAATGATTTGAAGATGACAAACCTAAACCAACACTACCCATTGCCATTTCAGCTTGCAAAACAACAGTGGTTTGAGCATATGGTAGTTCAACTAGAGAAAATACAGCATGAGCATTAAAGAAAAAGGCAAGGATAAATTTACTCGCCTTAATTTCGAAATACAGCACAAAAGCGCTACTCAGCACGAAAAACCGAAGATTAGACCTAGCCAGGAACAGCTCAAAGCGGTCTCTGAGCTCAAAGCCGTTTTTAGAGAAAGATCACTTGTGACTGTATGTGAAGAGGCCTCATGCCCAAATCTATTTGAATGCTTTGCGAACAAAATGGCCACATTTATGATCATGGGCGATAAGTGCACACGACGCTGTGCTTTTTGCGATGTTGCACATGGAAAGCCTGATCCATTAGATGAATCAGAGCCAAAAAAAGTTGCTAGAACAATTGCCCAAATGCAGCTAAAATATGTTGTCATTACATCTGTTGACCGAGATGACTTACTGGATGGTGGTGCAATGCATTTTGCAGCATGCATCAAAGCAATTAGAGAAGAAAACCCAGGGATCAAAATAGAAATTTTAGTCCCTGACTTCAAAAAACGAATGGGAAAAGCCCTTCATGCACTCAGCACAAATTTACCTGATGTCTTTAATCATAACTTAGAAACCATTCCCCGGCTTTACAAAAGTGCACGAGCAGGCTCTGACTATCAGCACTCGCTAGATTTATTACAAACATTTAAAAATCAGTTTGCAGGCATCCCAACCAAATCAGGCATTATGGTTGGACTCGGAGAAACAATGGCAGAGATCTTTACAACCTTAAAAGATCTTAAATCACATGGTGTAGACATGCTCACAGTTGGCCAATACCTTGCACCCAGCGCATATCATTTACCTGTTGCAAAATATTATACTGATGCAGAGTTCAAAGAAATTGAAAGCCATGCATACGCGTTAGGATTTACTTCTGTTGCATCTGGAAAATTAGTCAGATCCTCATACCATGCTGACAAACAAGCAGAGCAATACCATGAATCTTGATCTCTCATCCATATCTAACCTCATCACACAAAATACACAGCTTGGCATACTGATTTGTGGTTTTATTGCCTTAATAGAATCACTTGCAATCATTGGAAGCATTATTCCTGGAAGTGTCATGATGACTTTAGTGGGCATACTACTAGGCAGGGGCTTGCTCCCATGGTATACCACCTTAATTACTATATTTTCTGGTGCATTGGTAGGCGACTACATCAGCTTTTGGGCAGGCAAGTACTGCAAAGACTTTATTACTTCACACCGCTTTGTAAAGCCTTATACTCCTTGGGTACAGCACGGCAAAGCCTTTATACATAAATATGGTGTTTTTAGTATTTTAATTGGCCGCTTTGTAGGCCCTATGCGTAGCCTTGTTCCAATGGTAGCTGGCATTTTAGATATGAGCAGCATAAAGTTTTCCATTGCAATATTTCCTACAGCATTTTTATGGACCATAGTTTACCTCACCCCTGGGGTCATTTTAGGCTCACTCGCCTCAGATGCATCTAACATTCTGGTATTCAACCTTGCGCTCAAAGCCTTTATTTTAAGCATTATCATAGCATTTTGGTATGCCATTCCTACTTTAACTAAGCGATTTGACATCCAAATAAGTGCATTAGGCCACCAATTTTCAAGCATTGATGTTGCACATATGATCAAAGCAATAATTGCACTATTGATCGCATCGATATTTATACTCTCTGAAATTTCATCAGCACACTGGGCAACCACATTAAATATTAGTGCATATAGGATTAGCCAAGCTGCATCCGACATTTCTCTTGTCAGCTTAGCTAACTTCATTTCTGATTTTTATTCTCCCTGGGTATATGTCATCACTATTGCACCTATTAGCTACTTTCTCAGAAAGTCTAAGGCCATATCGATCACATTTTTAATACTTACTTCGAGCATATTCCTCCTAACGTTACTTTCAAAAACTTTTATTCCATCGATTAGACCAGAAATGCATGACCTTAGTTACGGATTACCCAGTGGACACGTATTACTGATGCCAACACTAATCTTTCTTATGGCGCAGATTTCCTCTATACACTCAAATGCCCTCGCAATGTTAGGACACAGAATTGGCATTATCAGCCTGATCCTTGTTGGAATTAGCCGAATACTGTTATCTCAACACTGGCTAGCACAAGTACTTTCGTCTATTTTTCTTAGCTTATTCATTGCACACAGCTTTGCTGCAACAAAAGCCTTATGGAGAGATAAAGTATCAACAGAAAGCCTACAGTCCACTTTATTATTAACCCTCAGCACAATGTGCATCGCTAGCCTAACCCTTCCATTTTTCAACGCCACTCCATCTTTTTATGCTATTGAGCCACTCAATTTTGATCAACAAATCCCGATCAGCAGGCAAGGCTTGATCTACGGGAGCAATGAACCGATTAATATCCATATCAACCTTCATGAAGAAAAAGCTCTAGAGACACTACTTGCACTAGACTGGGAGCAACATACTGAATCTTCAATAACGCAACGTCTACTCAAGCTCATGAGCCAGCCATACCCTTATAATGCAACTCCTTTAATCCAACCAAGACTCAACCTTCATCCTCCCACGCTCACCCTCAGTAAAACAATTGATCAACAAACGTATATACTTAGACTTTGGAAAAACTCTGGACAAAAGCAAATCATGATTGGAACTATCTCACAAGATTTAGAACCCAAACAGCTATTTGCCCTCAACAACCTAACATGTAGCACCTCAAGATATAATGTTGATGATCTTCCACTCTATATTAAGTCAATCGGTTCAATAGAAAAGATATCAGAACAATCTAATGATCAGAAATGGCAACCATACTGTTGGAACGGCTCTTTACTAAAAATTTCATAGAACATTTTTTTTAAATCTTTTATGCTTATCTTTTTCTGGTGAGAAAGAAGAGCAACTTACCAGAATACGATCTGCTTTACGT
>JBDQEV010000002.1:0-57770 GCA_040266255.1 Gammaproteobacteria bacterium | reverse complement strand
CATGGTAAAACAACATTAACAGCAGCGCTTGCTGGTGAAGTAATGGGTGAGATCGATAAGGCTCCAGAAGAAAAAGAACGTGGTATTACAATTAACACTGCACACGTAGAGTATGAAAGTGAAAAACGTCACTATGCTCACGTAGATTGCCCAGGGCATAAAGATTATATAAAGAATATGATTACTGGTGCGGCACAGATGGATGGTGCAATTTTAGTTGTATCCGCAAACGATGGTCCGATGCCTCAAACTAAGGAACATATTCTATTAGCACGTCAGGTTGGTGTGCCAAGAATTGTAGTCTTCTTGAATAAAGTTGATATGGTAGATGATGAAGAGCTACTAGAGCTGGTTGAAATGGATGTCAGAGAGCTATTGAGTGCTCAAGGCTTTGATGGTGATAATGCACCAGTGATTAAAGGTTCTGCATTAAAGGCGCTAGAGGGTGATACCAGTGAAATTGGTAAGCCAGCAGTACAAGAGCTATTAGATGCATTGGATTCATTCATTGATGATCCAGTACGTGATTTAGATAAGCCGGTACTAATGCCAGTAGAAGATGTGATGTCAATTTCTGGACGTGGAACAGTTGCAACAGGAAGAATTGAAACAGGTGTACTGAAGGTTGGGGATGAAGTAGAAATCATCGGTATCAGAGATACACAGAAGACAACCTGTACAGGTGTTGAAATGTTCCGTAAGTCAATGAAGCAAGGTCAAGCAGGTGATAATGTGGGAATCTTGTTAAGAGGCTTAAAGAGAGAAGATATTGAAAGAGGTCAGGTCATTGCATCACCAGGATCAATTACACCGCATACAAAGTTTGAAGCAGAAGTGTATATTCTAACATCACAAGAGGGTGGAAGACATACTCCATTCTTTAAAGGTTATCGTCCACAGTTCTATTTCAGAACAACAGACGTAACAGGTGCGGTAGAGTTACCAGCAGATAAAGAAATGGTAATGCCAGGTGATAATGTCAAGTTCGTGGTAGAGTTAATTGCCCCGATTGCGATGGAAGAAGGTCTAAGATTTGCGATCCGTGAGGGTGGTAAAACAGTAGGTGCAGGTGTTGTATCTAAGATTATAGAATAGGTTTAGTGAGAGGTTATTATGGCTGTCAAGAATAAAAAAGTACGTATACGAATTAGGCTTAAGGCTCATGACTATAAGCTTATAGATCGTGCTACGCGTGAAATTGTGGAGACAGCTAAAAAGTCTGGCGCACAAATTCAAGGTCCAATTCCAATGCCGACTAAGAAAGAGCGTTTTACAATTTTAATCTCTCCTCACGTCGATAAGCATGCGCGTGATCAGTATGAGATTCGTACTCATGCACGTTTGGTTGATATTATTCAGCCTGACCCAAATACAGTAGATGCGCTGATGCGTTTAAATCTAGCTGCTGGTGTGCATGTTGAAATAAGTGTAGATGACATCAAGTAGGAACTTTATAATGAGTATGAAATTATTATTGAAAAAAGAAGGTATGACTTCTGTTGGTGTTGGTTCTGATCGAGTTCCTGTGACCTTATTGTCTTATTCTGATCATGTTATTGTTCAGATTAAAACACTTGAGAAAGATGGTTACAGTGCAATCCAAGTTGCATCAGGTCCAAATAAGAAAAAGCCTGTTAAGCCAATGAAGGGTCACTTTGCTGATTCTTCTGTCGAGCCTAAAAGACACTTGTTTGAATTTAGAGTAGAGCCAAGCGTTGCTGCAGATTTGAAAGTAGGTGATTTGGTACCGTTTGATTCAATTGCTGAGTGGGCATATGTTGACGCTCAGGCAACCTCAAAAGGTAAAGGGTTCTCTGGTGTTATGAAAGCGCATAACTTTGCGGGTCAAAGAGCATCTCACGGTGTGTCTATTTCTCACAGAAAGCCAGGTTCTATTGGTCAGTGTCAAGATCCTGGACGTGTTTTCAAAGGTAAGAAAATGGCGAAAAGACTTGGTGGTGTTACTAAGAGTATTTTGTCATTAAAGATTGTATCTATCGATCCTGAAAATAAAACAATTGCCGTTAAAGGCTCAGTACCAGGCCCAAGAGGATCATATGTCTTCTTAGCCCAGTCCTTACGTAAAACTAAGAGGGATTCATGATGAATATTATAATGCACGATAATCCTAAGGAAACTATTGAGTGTTTAGACCAAGTGTTTGCTCAAGAGCCAAATGATCATGTCATTAATAAAGTGATTACGATCTATAATAAGAAAAGAATTTCTACAGCAACGAATAAAGGTCGTTCTGAAGTTTCATTCAGTGGAAAAAAGCCCTGGAAGCAAAAAGGTTTAGGTAAAGCTCGTGCTGGAACAAGAGCAAGTCCTATATGGAGAAAAGGTGGTGTTACGTTTGCTAAGACCTCAGTAGATAGGACTAAGTCATTCAAGATTAATAAGAAAGAGTATAGAAAGGCGATCATGGTTATGTTTTCTGATCATTTCAGAAACGGTAACATAAAAGTCATCAACGACTTGAATATTGATTCTCCAAAGACTAAGGATTTTAAGACTGTGATGAATAACTTTGGCTTTTCAAAAGATGGCAAGCCGAAAAATTGGACAGGATTAATTATTTCTGAGTCAATCACAGAGGATGTTTACTTAAGTTCATGTAACTTATATGAATACATGATGTGTAATGTACAAGGTATTGATCCATTATCACTAAAACATGCAAGTGAGCTTTTGATCACTAAATCTGCATTACAAAAAATAGAGGAGTGGTTGTCATGAGTCAGAATGCAAACCTATATGACGTTATATTAGGCCAGTATGTTACAGAAAAATCTGCAACAGCTGCAGAAAGCTTCAACCAGTATACTTTTAAAGTTGCTAGATCTTCTGATAAATCAGGGATCAAGCGTGCAATTAAGCAGATTTATGGCGTTGATGTTGATACTTGTCGTGTTGTAAATAGACCTGGAAAAGTAAAAGTTCGCCGTGGTGGTAAGACCAAAGCATTCAAGATTGCTTATGTTTCATTAAAAGATGGGCAGAGCATTGAGCTTGTAGCGCAATAAGGGGTAAAGAGATGCAAGATACTACATTTATTAAAGTACATAACCCGGTAACAGGGGGTAGAAGAGATTCACAATCTATCGTACACCCACATCTATCAAAAGATGGGCCACTAAAGTCATTAACTAAGCCTAAAAAAGGGATTAAGCAAGGTGGTCGAAACTCTAATGGTCGCATTACTGTTCGTCATCGTTCTTCTCGTGTAAACCGTTCATTGATTAGAATGATTGATAGCAAGCGTATTGAGTTCGAAAATATACCTGCTAAAGTACATGCAATTGAGTATGACCCTCATCGTACTGCACATATTGCTAGAATTTGTTACAGCAATGGTGCTTGGTCATATATTCTTGCTCCTAAGGGTCTTAGAGCGGGTGATACTGTGATGTCCGGGACTTCAGCAAGTTTGGAAAACGGAAATATGCTGCCATTAGATTCAATCCCAGTTGGTACTATTATTCATAATATTGAAATGCGTCCAGGTAAAGGTGGGCAGATTGCTAAAAGTGCTGGAGCATATGCTTCATTCTTGGGTAAAGAAGGTAAGTATGCAATTTTACGTTTAAGATCAGGCGAGACAAGAAAGGTTCTTTTAGCCTGTCGTGCAACAATTGGCGAAGTTTCTAACTCAGAGCATAATTTGAGAAAGTTAGGTAAAGCTGGTGCAAAGCGTTGGATTGGTATAAGGCCAACCGTTCGTGGTGTTGCTCAAAACCCTGTAGATCACCCAATGGGTGGTGGTGAAGGTCGTACTTCAGGTGGTCGACATCCTTGTTCTCCATGGGGTTGGAAAACCAAAGGTAAGAAAACTCGTTCTAACAAGAGAACTGATGTATTTATTGTAAGATCAAGACGTAAGTCTAAAGAGAAGAGAGGAAGTTAATTATGCCAAGATCACTTAAAAAAGGTGTTTACATTGATCGCGAAGTGCTTAAAAAAGTTAAAAAGAACAAGGGTTCTCTAAAGCCAATTCAGACCAAGAGTCGTCGTAGTACTATTATTAAGACAATGGTTGGTACAAATATGCAGATTCACCATGGTAATGGTTATACTGAGGTGCATATTGTTCCAGAGATGATTGGGAAAAAGCTTGGTGAATTTGCACCAACTAGAAAGCAAGCAAAGCATGCAAAGAAAGATGATAGGGGCAAGTAAGCCGGGGGAATAATATGACACAGTCCAAATTAAAAAATCAGCGCTCTTCTGTCAAAAAAGTCAATATGGTAGCTAAGTTAATTAGAGGCAGAGATGTTCGTTATGCACAATCTGTGCTAGCATTCAGTGACCAAAAATCAGCAAGAGTAATGTTAAAAGTACTAAAATCTGCAGTTGCTAATGCAGAAAATAATCAGAACTTAGACAGCGATGCATTATATGTTTCTGCTGTTGAAGTTAACAAGGGTCCTACTATGAAACGCTGGCGTGCAAGAGCTAAAGGTAGTTCAGCTAGAATTCTGAAAAGATCAGTACATATCGTCATCAAGTTAGCAGAGAAATTGGAGAATAAAGATCATGGGTAGTAAAGTACATCCTTTTGCAGAGCGATTATATTCATTCCGTAAGCCAGATTCAAATTGGTGCGTTAGTAGTAAGCAAGAGTATATTGAAAACACAAAGATGGATATGAAGGCACGAGCATTCATTCAAAAGTCTTACCCTATGATTGAAAGGGTTGAGGTTGAAAGAACAGGAAAGGGCTGTCATGTCATTATCACTTGTGCAAAGCCAGGTGTAATCATTGGTAAAAAGGGTTCAGATGCAGAGTCTTTAAAGAAAAAGCTAGAAAATATATTATCTGTTTCTACTCATGTTAGCATTAGAGAAACTCAAAAGCCTGATTTGTCAGCAAAATTATTAGCAGAATCAGTTGCAATGCAGCTAGAAAAAAGAGTATTATTCCGTAAAGCTGTAAAACGTGCAATACAAAGTTCAATGAGAGCTGGTGCTAATGGGATAAAAATTACTGTTAGTGGTCGTCTTTCAGGTGCTGAAATTGCAAGAAGTGAGACCTATAAAGAAGGTCGAGTTCCTCTTCATACGTTAAGAGCAGATATTGATTATGCATTAGCTTTAGCGAATACCACTTATGGTGTTATTGGTGTAAAGATTTGGGTATATAAAGGTGATAAATTTGATGTGGACTCACATCAATAAGAATAGTCGGAGTTAGCAAATGCAAATGCCACCGAAAAACAGAAAGTTTAGAGCTGCACGTAAAGGCCGCTCAAAAGGAAATGCTCGCTCATCTGAAATACACTTCGGTGATTTCGGTATGATGTCTACTGGTCGTTCAAGATTGAACGCTAGACAGATTGAGTCAGCAAGAAGAGCAATGACACGTTCATTAAAGCGTGGTGGTAAAATTTGGATTAGAGTATTCCCGGATATTCCAGTATCTAAAAAGCCATTGGAAGTTCGTCAAGGTAAAGGTAAGGGTGCAGTAGATTACTATGCTTTTAATGTAAAACCTGGAACAGTTGTATTTGAACTAAGTGGTGTAGAGGAAGATGCGGCAAGGCATGCTTTCAAGCTTGCAGCAGCAAAGCTACCATTTAGAGTAAGTTTTATTAAACGAGAAGTGATGAAAGATGAGCAAACTGGATAATTTAAAAGATAAATCAGTTATTGACCTAAACGTATTGGTTCAAGAGTTGAAGAAGCAGCGCTTTGAGCTAAGAATGAATCGTTCAACAGGTCAAGAAGTAAAGACTGATGCTTTTCGTAAACTTCGCCGGCAGATTGCTAGAGCGAAAACTTTTATTAAGCAAAAAACAGCGAGGTCTGAATAATGAGTAAGAGACAGCGTCAATTGCAAGGCACAGTCGTCAGTAATAAGATGGACAAAACAGCAGTTGTATTGGTAACACGTCGTGTTAAGCATGAAACTGGTAAGTACATTTCATTACAAAGCAAAATTAAAGCACATGATGAAAATAATCAGTTAAAGATTGGTGACTTTATTTCTATCGGTGAGGTTAGGCCTTTATCTAAAGATAAGTCTTGGTCATTACTTGAGGTGATTACTGAAGCTAAGGGAGATGCATCATGATTCAAATGCAATCTAAGCTTTCAGTAGCTGATAACAGTGGTGCAAAAGTAGTACAATGTATTAAAGTATTAGGTGGTTCACATAGAAACTCAGCTGGTGTTGGCGATGTAATTCGTGTCACCATTAAAGAGGCTAACTCAACAGCAAAGGTTAAAAAAGGAACCACGCATTTAGCTGTGATTGTGAGAACAAAGTATCCACACACACGTAAGGATGGTACAGTATTAAGATTTGATTCAAATGCAGTAGTGATTCTCGCTAGTGATAGAAAGTCAATCGTCGGTACTCGTATTTTTGGTACAGTCCCTAAAGAGTTAAGAACAGACTTTCTAAAGATTGTGTCTTTAGCTGACGAAGTGCTTTGAGGTTATAGAAGATGATAAGTAAGAAATTTAAATTAAACGACTTAGTACAGGTTAAAGTTGGAAAGTCTAAAGGTGTTACCGGTGAGATCATGAAAATTGATGTTCAGGCTGGTAAAATTAAGATTAAAGATGTAAATATGCAAACCGTCTTTGAAAAGGCAAATCCGCAGGAAAATAAGCCTGGTGCAATTAGAAAAGTTGAAGGTTGGGTCAATATTTCAAATATTGCACATTTCGATAAATCGGCTAATCAGTCATTCAAGGTTGGTAGACGCAAGAATAAAGATGGTAAGCTTGTTCGATTTAATAAAGTAACTAATAAAGACTTAGATGAGGGTTAATGATGGCTAAAACACAAACAACATCTAAAAGTACTCCGAGCTACAAGTCAGATAGAGACAATGTAGTCAAAGAGGTCATGAAGAATCACAAGTTAAGTTCTTCTATGCAAGTTCCTGCAATTACTAAGATTACAGTTAGTATGGGCATGGGGCAGTCAGCATCTGATAAGAAAGAGCTTGAAGCTGCACTGAAAGAAATTGAGTTGATTACAGGTCAAAAGCCAGTAGTTACAAGAGTAAGGCGTTCAGAAGCTAACTTCAAAATTCGTCAAGGTTGGCCGATTGGTGTAAAAGTAACCTTACGTCGTGATAATATGCGTGACTTTCTAGAATATTTATTAAAAATTACTTTACCAGCGGTTCGTGAATTTAGAGGTTTCAAAATAAAATCACTCGACCAACAAGGTAATTTATCATTTGGTATCCCAGACCAGTCTGTATTCAGAACGATTCCTTTTGATATGATTTCTACAATTCGTGGTATGGATATATGCATTACTACAAGTGGTAAAAATCGAGAGTTGTCCTATGATGTTCTTAAGATCATGGGGTTCCCGTTCAAAAAAGATAAAGATGGAGTATCCTAATGGCTACAAAGAGTAAAATTGCTCATTTCAATCAGCGTCAAAGAAAGATTGAGCATAAAGAGAATCAAGAGAAAAGAAACGACTTAAAGAAAGTTATTAAGTCAAAAGACTCTTCTATAAATGAGAAGATGGTCGCTATGATAGCACTATCTAAGCGTCCTTTAGATGAATCCCCAAGTCGTCAAACAAGACGTTGTTGGAGCTGTGGCCGTCCAAAGGGCGTTTACAGAAGATTTGGTCTTTGTCGCTGTTGCCTTTTCCACGCTATGCGTGAAGGGTATTTAGTTGGCTTAAGAAAATCCAGTTGGTAGAGGTATAAAAATGAGTTTACAAGACCCAATTTCAAATTTTTTAAATATAATTAAGAATGGCTATTCAGTTCGAAAGTCTGAAGTATCATTCTCTTATTCTAATGTTGCTGTTTCAATACTTGAAGTAATGCAAGATCAAGGTTCTATTAAGAGTTTTGTAGTTGATGAAAGTGGTCAGTTTAAAAAGATCATTGTCGCATTACAGTACGTTGATGGTAAAGCTTCAATGCGTACATTGCGTAGAATTAGTAAGCCAAGTATTCGTGTGTATGAGAGGTCATCATCAATGCCACGTTTTAAGAATGGTTTAGCATACGGCATCGTTTCTACAAATAAAGGTATGATGACAACTGAGCAAGCTCGTAACGCCAACGTTGGTGGCGAGTTGATCTGTGAAATAGACTAGGGTTAAAAATATGTCAAGATTAGCAAATGTTCCAATAAACATCCCAAAAAGTATTACTGTCGAAGTCAGTGGGCAAGAAGTAATCATGTCAAATGGCAAGATTACTCAAAATTGGACTGTAAATGAAAAAGTAGTCATTAAGAAGGATGAAAGTACTTTGTCACTTTCGATCTCTGAGGCTGATAAAAAAGATGCTTTCATCAGGTCGATGTTAGGCACAGATTACAGACATGTATTAAATTTCATCAATGGTTTAGAAAAGCCTTTTGAAACTATACTTGAAATTCATGGGCTTGGTTATAGAGCTAAGTTACAAGGCGGAAAGATAGTATTATCACTTGGAAAGTCACACGACGATATCATTGAGTTAGTTGATGATGTGGCTGTTGAAGTTCCAAATGAAAGAGAGATTGTCTGTCGGTCTTACAGTAAAAAGAAGTTAGGTGATTTTGTACACCATATTTCTTCAAAGCGTAAGCCAGATCCTTATAAGGCTAAAGGTGTTCGTATCCGTGGTCGAATTTATAGAACCAAGAAAGACTAAGAGGTTATAAGCTATGTCAACATTTTCACAACGTTCCAGAACAAAGTCTAAGGCCAAGTTGTCTGATAAGAATCGTATATTTGTCGAGGTGAGTAATCAGCATTTTTCCCTTAAGGTTATAACTCCTACAGGTCAGGTTTTGACCGAAGTAAGTACTCGTCAAAAAGTGCTTGCAAAAGATCTTAAGTCAACCAGTAACAAAGAAGCCGCTCATGCTGTCGGTGTTGCTATGGGAGAGTGGATCGTCAAAAACAAAATTGATAACCTCGCGTATGATAGAGGTGGCTTACAGTATGTAGGTAAAGTAAAAGCAGCAGCAGAAGGTCTGCGTTCAGTTAAGGTAATGGTATAGGTATTATAATGGCACAAGAACTTGAAACAATGAATACACAGGTGGTCACTATTAACCGTACATCACTTGTTAAAAAAGGTGGTAGACAGTTTAGTTTCACAGCTGTAGTGGTTGTAGGTGATGGTAAGTCAAGAGTTGGACTTGGTACAGGTAAAGCTAAAGAAGTTGCTGCAGCAGTTCAAAAAGCTGTTGGTGAAGCTAAGAAAAGTATGGAAACCATTAATTTAATCAATGGAACTTTACAGCATCCAATTAAGTCTAAGTATGGTGCTTCAGAGGTCTTTATGTCTCCTGCAAGTTCAGGTACAGGTGTCATCGCTGGTGGCGCAATGCGAGCTGTATTCGACTGCTTAGGTGTTGAGAATGTTTTAGCTAAGCGCTATAAGTCCTCTAATCCTGTGAATGTTGTAAAAGCAACGTTAAAGGGGTTAAGAACTATGGAGTCATTGAGTGATGTTGCAAGAAGACGTAAAATCACAAAGTCAAAGTTATTAGGCAAAGAGAATCAAAAGAAATCAACAGTTGTTGAGAAAGCAGAGGATAAGTCATGAGTGGTTTGAATCAATTACAGCCAGCTGCTGGTTCAGTTAAAAATAAAACAAGACGCGGTCGTGGATCATCTGGTAAAAGAGGTGACACCTGTGGTCGTGGCTATAAAGGTCAGAAGTCAAGATCTGGTGGCTCAGTAAGGCCAGGATTTGAAGGTGGACAAACACCATTTTATCGTGTTACACCTAAAAGTGGTTTTACATGCTTGAAAAGTTTATATAGAGAGGACCTTCCTCTTAGTATTCTTGATAAGTTCTCTTCAGACGAAGTTGTGACTTTAGATTTATTCAAAAAGAATAATCTCATTAGGAAGTCTACAACAGTTTTGAAGTTATATTTATCAGGTGACTTGAAAAGGGCATATAAAGTTACTGGTATTAGTATGACAAAAGGTGCTAAGGCATTACTTGAGTCAAAAGGTGGTGAAATCATAGAGGGATAGAATGGAACTGTCACAACGCCAGTCAGCATTTGAGAACATACGGTCACGTCTGTTCTTCGTGCTTTTCGCAATGTTCATTTTCAGATTAGGTTCGCATGTTCCTATTCCTGGAGTTGATTTGGTGAAGCTTGGGAATTACTTCTCAGAAAATAGAGCCGGTTTCATGGGCTTTATCAACATGTTTGGTGGTGGTGCTTTATCTAGAATGAGTGTGTTCTCCTTAGGCGTAGGGCCATATATTTCCGCCTCAATTGCGGTGAACTTACTTTCTTTTGTCATACCAACTCTAGAGCAGTATAGAAAGCAGGGCAGCCAGGGGCAACATCAGCTAACTCGATATACTAGGATGCTTGCGCTTGTCGTTGCATTAGCACAATCTATTCCTGTTGCTAAACAGTTAGTAGCATGGGGCTTTGTGTTAAATCCATCTCCTAGCTTTTATTTGCTGACTTGTTTATCTCTTGCGACTGGAACATTTTTCTTAATGTGGCTAGGAGAGCAAATCACTGAAAGAGGCATTGGTAATGGTATATCGGTACTGATCTTTGCTGGTATAGTATCTAGATTCCCTGAAGGGTTGAGTAGTTTGACCGATTTATATTATCGCAATCAAATGAATGGTATATCGCTTTTATTGATACTTGCAGCAATTTTATCTGTTACAGCCATAGTGGTTTGGATTGAGAAGGGGCAGCGTCAAATCAAAATCACACACCCTTCAAGAATGCAAACAGGTAGTTCAAACGTTTTGCCGCTAAAGATTAATATGGCAGGTGTAATTCCACCTATCTTTGCAAGTATTATTGTATTTACACCGCTGAATATTGCAGCTTTATTTACTTCAGTGCAAGATTCTCCTTTTCTGCTTATGGCGACTAGGTTAATGCAACCTGGACAAGTTTTATATAGTATTATCGTTGTAGCTGCAATTGCATTCTTTGCTTTTGCTTATACATCAGTTACATTCAATCCTGAAGATCTTGCTGAGAATCTAAAGAAGGGCGGGGCAATGGTTCCTGGAATAAGACCAGGTAAGTCTACCGCAAAGTATATTGATGATGTTATGTCAAGATTGACTCTATTTGGTATCATTTACTTATCCTTCATTGTTTTGCTTCCAGAGATTTTTGTCCAAATTTGGAAAATTCCGTTTTATTTTGGTGGTACTTCACTTTTAATCGTAGTGGTTGTAGTGATGGACTTTATGAGTCAGCTTAATGCGCATTTGATTCCTGATCGATATCATGCTATGGTTTCGAAAAAGAAAGATGGCAAAAAGCAAAATTTACAATTATTTAGGTGATAATTATGAAATGTAGAGCATCTATAAAGCCGATGTGTGCAAAGTGCAAGATGGTAATACGTAAAGGAGTTAGGTATATAATTTGTAGTGAGAACCCTAGACATAAGCAACGTCAGGGTAAAGGTGGAAAAAAATAATTTTCACTGATAAAATCATTGATTTATATCAATAAAACCTGTACGCTTACTCACAAGGCGTCAAAACGTTGAATTGGAGAAAATATGACTATTATTGCGGGTAGCCGCTTACCAGAAAAGAAGCATATTAGAATTGCTTTAACAAGTGTTCACGGGATTGGTCAATCTCGTGCAGATGAGGTATGTCGCCTTGCTAGTGTTAATCCAGAAACTAAGGTTGTGGATTTGAAGAACAGCGATATCGATGATATTCGTGAAGCAATTACAAATTCTGGATGGTTGCTTGGAACAAACTTGAGACGAGAAGTTAATCAGCGTATTAAAGATAAGATTACGATCAAAACGTATCAAGGTCGACGTCTAGTGCTTGGTTTACCAGTACGTGGTCAAAATACACAGAAAAATTCAAGAACTGCACGTAAGAGAAGAGTCTCTCGTCGTGATGACAAGTAGGAGATAAAATGAGCGCACTTAATTCAAAAGCAAGACCGAACAGAAGTCGTAAGAACCAAAGTTCTACAACTTCAACTGGCTGTATTTATGTTGTTTCTAAAAAGAACAATACTAAAATCACAATAGTGGATCAAAATGGTCGCTTAGTGACTTGGTCATCAGGTGGTAGAGTCGGTTTTAAGAACTCTAAGAAGTCAACCCCAGAGGCGGCTGAACGCGCTGGGAAAGATGCAACTGAAAGAGCAAAAAACAGAGGTATGTCTTCCGTTAAAATTAAGTTTAAAGGTTATGGCCCTGGTAGAGAGAGTGCTTTAAAGGGTATTCAAACTACTGGCGTTACAGTCACCCAAATTGAGGATGTGACACCAATTAAGCACGGCGGAAATCGTGATCGTAAAGAAAAGAGAAACTAGAGGTTAATTATGGGATCTTATAAAGGGCCAAGAGCACGTTTATCTAGAAAAGCAGGAATGGATTTGAATTCATTCGGTTTGAAGTCATTGGAACAAAAAACGAAGTATGCAGGTCAGCGCCCAGGTCAGCCTGGTAAGAGAAGACCACCAGCAAGTAAGTTCGGTGAACAACAGAATGCTGTAAATTGCATGGTTGATTACTACCATATTCGCGGTAAGCAGTTTAAAAACTACTTCATGCGTGCAAAGTCAATGTCTGGCTCAACTGATGAGGTTTTAATTCAGTTGCTGGAGTCTAGATTAGATAGTGTTGTATTTGCAATGGGCTTTGCTTTAACTAAGCGTGAAGCACGTCAAATGGTTACTCACAAACACATTACAGTTAATGGTAAGCTTGTGAACAGTCCTTCCTATGCAGTTTCAGAAGGTGATGTTGTTGCTGTTGCAGAAAAAGCAAAAGATCATCAAAGAGTTGCTTTGTCTGTGAGTCTAGCGAAAGATCGTCAGGCTGTTGAGTGGTTAGAGTGTGATTACGAAGCATTAAGTGGTACATACCAGTTCCATCCATCCATCAAACATATTAATTTGTTCGATCAGCACATGCTCGGACTAATTATTGTTTACTTCTCAAAATAGTAGGTATTTAACATGGCTTATAATCATCAAGAAGCGTATTTATCCCTGATACCAAATAAGTATCATGCAGAGGATATCTCTCCAAATGTGATGCGTGTGACAATGGAGCCTTTCAAAAAAGGTTTTGCATATACACTGTCCTATGCTTTACGTCGTATCTTAATGTCCTCTATGCCTGGTTGTGCAGTCTCAGGATTCAAGGTTGAGGGTGCATCACACCAGTTTTCTTCAATTGAAGGTATTCAAGAAGACTTAGTAGAAGTCATGATGAATATGAAGTCTATCATTGTTAGCTTAGAAGAGTCATTTGATGATGCAATGCTGTCAATTAATTTTGATGGTCCAGGGGTGATTACTGCAGCAGACATCGTTACTGAGGGAAAGGCTACAATCTTAAACCCAGAAGTTGTGATTGCAACAGTTAATACGAAACAAAGAGTGAATATCGAGCTTCTTGTGACGAGAGGAGAGGGCTATGTTCCTGCAGTTAATCATGCACAACAAGATGTAGATATGATCATGTTAGATGCATCATATTCTCCAATTTCAAGAGTAGTATGTAAGATAGATGATGCACGAGTTGCAAATCAGACTGATCTGCATAAGTTAGTACTTGAGATAGAGTCTAATGGTACGATTACACCTGAGGATGCAGTTAAGTGGTCTGCAAATATGTTGCAGCACCAGTTGTCAGCTTTTGTTGATTTGCGTGTCGAGGTGCAACAAGAAATTAGTACCAAGTCTACAATTAATCCAGTTCTATTTGAGCGTATTGACTCACTAGAGTTAACAGTAAGGGCGTTCAATTGCCTGAAATCTGAGAACATTAGATATATTGGTGATTTGGTGACAAGGTCTGAAGCCCAATTGTTAAGAACACCAAACTTAGGACGTAAGTCACTTGCAGAAATTAAAAATATTTTAGCTGATCAGGGTTTATCTTTAGGTCTTCATGTTGAAGGCTGGAAATCTCCTGAAGAAGGCAAGCTATAATCGAGGAATATATACCATGACTCAAAGAAAATTAAATATGACCAGTAGCCATCGTAAGGCAGTGTTGAGATCTTTAACGATTGCTTTAGTTGAGCATAAGCAGATTAAAACCACTTTACCAAAGGCTAAAGAGCTAAGATCAGTCGTTGAGAAGCTCGTGACTAAAGCGGCTCAAAACGATTTACATACAGTTCGTTACCTTAAGAAAAAACTGAGCCATAAAGAATCAGTAAAGCGTCTGTTAAGTGATTTAGGTCCAAGATATAAAGACAGAAATGGTGGTTATACAAGAATTCTGAAAATTGCTAATCGAGTTGGTGACAATGCCCCTATGGCGATTATCCAGTTTGTAGACTATAATAAAGACACTGAGTCTTAGTTTTCTTTTAAGTATATTGACATATTTCTTTAATTATGATAATATTAAAGAAAAATTATGCCTTATATGATTAAAGAAAATTTGAATAAAAATGAAAAAATTGATTTGCATAGCAAGTTAGAAACTTATGCACTATTTTACTCTTACCTCTTAAAATACGGCAGTGATGCGAAATCTTTAAGCCCAGAAGATGCTCTAAAGCATAAAGGTGCAGAAAGTTCAATCTACGAAGATGGTTACACGCATATTAAGCCTTTATGTGCAGATAAGCTTCAGCCTTTAGGTATTTATGTGTATGTTGCATATGACTCAAGCTCTGATAATCCAAAACCTGCTAAAATTTTCTGTAGAGGCACGCAATCTGATGCATCTTTAATCGCTGATTTTGATTATTATGGTCCAGGCTATTCTGCGGTAGTCGCCAATAGGGTTGCAATTCTAAAAGAGCTTGAAGAAGCATTAGCTGAAACTAGTACATCTGAACTTGAGTTGACTGGACACAGTTTAGGTGGGTCTGTCTCTCAGTTGCTGCTTTGGATGATCAGTATTGAAAAAAGGTATGCACCAGAAACTGCAAAGATTAATCAAATTGAAAGTGTCACCTTAAGTACTTTCCATTCAGCACCAGTTTCAAAAGAAGTTGCATTGTTTACAAGTGATAATATTCGTAAAATTTATAATGATGGTGCTAAAAAATCATTTGATGTTAGTATTAGGCATCACCAAACTGCTTTTGATCCTGTAAACATTTCTAGCTTATACATTGGTCATGATCTTAGTTTGAATCATGCTGATGTAGAGCTTGTTAGATCTAGTTTAAGTGTTCTGGAATATATGCAAAGTTTCTTAAACTTATCTGCAATCCAGCATAGTAGCTTGTTCTACTCTGAAAAACGCTCAATTTCTCAATCCTCAAAGGAGTCAGTACGTGACTTTGCGGAAAGAAAACATACGACTTATTCTAACTCTGTACCAAGAGGGAGGGATAAGATCCGGAACTATATTGCTCCTAAGAGTTATGACTTGCCAAAGTTCTTTGGCTCGATCCACGGATTGATTAAGGGTATATCTACGCCAGTACTAAAATTGGGATATATAATTTTTAATATTATCTATAAATTAGTTGTGGCATCTGCCTTTATATTAGCCGCCATAATCTTGCCAACGTTTAGCAATATTGCTTTTGCGGCAAATTCAGTTCGGGACTTTTTGGGTTACTTGCTTCAATTCTTCAATGAAAGCTTTACAATTCTAAAGCAACAAGCTAACTCTACTGCAGCAACAGTGTTTTCAGCAGAAAAGGCTAGTGTTGTGAACAAGAAGGGAGTAGACAGAGTTTTTGACGTGTATGATCTTAATAAATCAGCTATCATAGATTTACCGTCCTAAGTTACCTTTTGTTTTGTTGGGTGCTGCCTTGATCCATTGGTATCTCATATTCGTTGTTGTTTTCTTTGGCTACTACTTTTACTACTTTACCCAACTTCAACTTCTTTTTTACTATTTCTATCGCACTGTGTTGTGGCCTATCAGCAGAAGCAGTTGTAAGATCTTGTTTGCACGTTTTTAGATAGTTTAAGGCTTCAGTTTTTATAATTGCTTTTGTTTGACCTGTTAAATTACCTTCCTTATATTCCGGAGGCATGCTTATTTCATCTTGAATGAATTCCTCTATTTGTTGTTGTTCTGTTATCTGATTTATTCTTATCAAATCTCCCAATTGTGCTATATTTCGCATCCAGTCTGTTGAATCTAACTCTGAGTTACAACCATTAGCCAATATATGTTGAGATGCTGTTTAATATATTCTTTCATTTCTTGATTGTTCATTTTTATGACCCATTGTTAGTATCTTGGTTATAACATCTTGAGTAATATTTCAGAAGTATTTTAACTATAGTGCGCTACTCTGATGGATTTTTAGACGTTGGGTTGGGTTTTTGATTAAATGAGATCACGTATTTTTTGATGTTATGCAGTAAGTGTGTCGTTGTCTGTAGCGTATCAGCGCCAAATACTGAGTTGACTTGATCTACTATATGTTCATTGTTATGTGTATTTGTCATAAGTAGATCATGTTGCTTGATGTCTTGAGGCTTGAGTGCAATTATGGCAATATGGCGTATTTTCCCTTTTGCTTGACGGAGTGCTTGCGTGTAAAGTGGTTTGATATCCTCAAATCGATTTGTAAAGTGACCAGTTTTATATTCAAAGGATTGCTTTGAGTTTTTATAATACTTGAGTTGGATAACAAAGTGGTTGGAGCGCAGTCTTTTTTGTCGAAGACGTTTTGCTAGTTTCCAGCAAATGTGCAGAAAGTATGCACTGATAATCTGGTCAGATTTTGAGCTGGGTGGGATTACTTTACTGTTACTAAGAGACTTAGGGTGTGCAGGTTTGAGAATCAAATCTCTGTGATCTACTCCTTGGCACATCCACCAGATCTGTCGTCCGATTTGTCCGAACCGCTGTGATAAGATGCTGATTGGAATATTTTGCATTTGAGAGCAGGTGTGTACGCCATAGTTGGCTAGAAGTGCTTGCATACTATCTCCAATACCGCAAAACTTCTCAACCGGTAGATCATGAAGAAAAGTTGCTACTTTCTCAGGTGGTATAATACAAACGCCTAGTGGTTTATGATGCTCAGAAGCTACCTTAGCAAGGCTTTTGTTGATAGATAGACCAATTGAGAAGGGGAGTTTGATTTCTTGCTCTACCAGGGATTTTACTGCCCTCACAATGTCTTCTGGGTTTTGGTACAAATACTTTTGATCGCTAAAGTCTAAGAAGGCTTCATCAACTGAAAAGACTTCAATGCGTGGCGTAAAGTGCTGGTGTAGCAGACTCATTAAGCGTTTTGAGATTTGCATATAGTATGATGGCGATGCTGCAAGACGTGTAACGCTTTGATGGGGTACATATCTAGTTCCAACTTTAAACCCCAAGGCTTTGGCTTCATAGGATGCTGCAATAATCGTTGGGCTTTCTAAGTTACTCGTAATGACAACGGGTTTTTGCTGTAGATGCGGATGGCGAAGCTGTTCAGCAGATGCAAAAAAAGCATCCATATCGATATGTAATATTATTCTTGGCCATGTTTTTATCATATCAACATTATGCCATAGCTACACTTGGTTCAGCAATATCTGTATAGCGCAAAACAGTTTTTGTTTTCTATAAAGATCTAAGTCCTTTATTCGGCATTTTTTTCTTTAACAGTAGCTTTACTTTCTTTGAGCTCTTCTATCATTCTTCTAAGACGAGCAAACTCATTGCGAACTTGGGCGTATACGATACATAATATTATAATTGTAATAAGGTCAGTCATATTATCTCTCAAAATCCATAGTATGTATGTTACTTTAGCATAATCGTCCTAAAATGTAAATTTTTTCATTTTAATTCAGTCTATTATGGTTTTTGTATGGTATAACTATAGTAAGAGAGAATGATTGTCTTTGTGAATTAGAGGGGCTCATAATGCATGATGTCTTTGCATCACTTGAGCTGATGAAAAGGCCATTATCAGATATTTGTTACACTAATGTAAATTTTTTTCATGATAGGTAGAGACTTTTGGGTACTTGTAGACGAGAGTGTACTAAACTCGTGGGATACGTGCTAGACTCGCTGTAAAGTGTGTAGTCTTATAGCCGCTTAAGAAAATTTCGTTTAAATCATGCTCTTGAGCTGGGCTTAGTTCATTGAGTGTGCTAAATATAGCTTGAGGGTTGCTCATGATTTCTTTAGTTCCCGTCTTTGTAGTTTGCTCTAAGTTAATACAAAGCGGAAAGCAGCATGTTTTACCTGCATATACTTTCCCAGGTTGAGAGTGTATATGTGAAGTATATCTATCAGTCCACCCTGCATTCACTGAGGAAGTGGATAGTAATGATTTCTGCCTGGAGTGATACCAATTAATCATCGATAGCAGTGGAGAGATAGGCGTCGATGTCAGTGGTGCTTCAGGATTTTGGAAGTGTTCTATCGAGTAGTCCTTCAGTTCTTTTAGCTGCGAATAATAAAAATAAGATGCCTTCGTTACTGATCCTGTTTGGGAAAGAAGATCTCTTAAAATCATACTAAGACCATAACATACTCCGTCTGGTTCTATTGGAACCTTAGGTTCATACACAGCATTGAAGTATTTTGCAGTTATGTCGAGTATATGTTCTTGTGCAAAGTTACGATTTTTTGCTAGCTCACTGAGACCATCTTCTGCATTTTTCAAAGCTTCATCTTCTTCTATAATTTCAGTAATTTTATCAACTGATATATGGTTTTCTTTACTGATCTCAAAAATTTTTTCTTCCATAATGCTAGGTTCTGAGTGGATTAAGTCATCTACGTCAATTTCTGGTGTTTGGTTTTCACGTATGTTCAAATATTCAATTTCTAGTCTCGAGTCCAATGTGCCATATCTATTTAGTATTTTTAGAATTGTTTTAGGTTGTATTGGTTGTCTGAATCCAATGGGATTAGGGTTGTTTGAATCAAAAAAGTATGTATAGCCCTGATTATCTTTATAGATTAGAACGTGATGACCCTCTCTAATGCTATCTTTATTGTTAAACCAGAAGCTCAGTCCCATTGATTGACATGGACTGAGGTCATTGATTCTCTTCCTTAGTTCGTCAGAGGCATCTTCTGAGAAAACTCTATACGCTTTATATTCTGCTTTTTTGAGTGCCTGAATATACTGTTTTAAATGAGGATTGTGATTAGATAGGTCAAGTTCAAGAAGTTCATGATTTTTTTTAGAGCGAGGTTTAAAAGTAAAAAATTCATGCATACCCTCCCGCCTAAGCAGGCGGTAATAAAAATACCCAGCTGCGACCCAGCTTGCTAAGGCGCCTAAACCTAAACCTAAAGCTGGAAATATAGCTATTGCAAACGCTAAGATCGATGCAGACAGTAAGCTTAAAGCGATGCCTGACTTATAACTTATCAATTCAAAATCGAATGTTTTTATATTTTTATACCTTTAGTTATGTACTTGTCGTTTTCATATGCTCTTGCATGCTATAAACGGAATTAATGTGTGGAAGAGTTGACTTGTAACTCAAAACAAAGATTGCTAGAATGACGCAAAATATAGGTATTAAATGATTGTTTTTGTTTTAGGAATATGTATTATCCTGCTGGAAATTTTGTCTGTCACTTTACAGTGGCCTGCAACTTATTTGTGGCCGTTATCACTGACATGTTTGTTTGGATGGATACTTTACCCTAAAAAGTGTATAGAAATTGGAGTTGCAACGGTCATAGGGTTGGTACTGCTTCAATATCTCTCAGTCACTGAGATGTTAAGTATTTTATTTGGACACGTTGTTTTATTATTATTCATTGGTTCTTGTTTCTCTTATTTGATGGTTAAGCATAAAGTGCATGAAGTGATCTCTACAAATACACTAGCTACACTACAGCCAAAATCATTATCCAGTTTAATGATTGTTGTGATGGGGATTGCAGCATTTTTGAGTATGTGGATTTCAAATACTTCAGCAGTTGTAATGTTAATTCCGATCGTAGCGGCTATTGCACAACAAACTAAGCTTAGTTCAGAAAGTATTCTCATTATTGGTGCATATGGTGCAACAATAGGGGGGATGTTAACACCCATAGGTACTCCTAGTAATTTAGTTGCTGTTGACTACGCTGAGCGATTTTTTAGTATCAAAGTTGGTTTTTTAGACTGGTTCTTGTATGTATTACCATTTGTCAGCATGCTGATGTTGATGTTAACTGGTTATATTTGTTTTGCATACCGACAGCCTGTTCAAGTTAATATTAGCCATATTCCAGTAGTGCCTCAGCAAAAACGTGTGATGCAATTGATTGGTGGGTGTATTCTGCTTTGGGCAACTAAAACATTGCCTTTTGGTGGATGGCAGGCCATTGTGGGTGATCGTATTACAGAAGAGCTAATTGGGATGGGAGTGCTTGTCTTAGCGTACTTCTCCTATTGTCAAAAAAATAAGCGTTTGTTTGCATTCTCTGATCTATCAAAAGTTAGTTATTCTGGCATTGTTATGGTGATGACTGGATTATGCATTGCACAAGCTGTGAAAACATCTGGGGTAGTAGAGATGCTTTCAGTATATGTTGCAACACTTGAAGGTATCTCTTCAATGAGCTGGTTACTCATGATTGCATCAGCAGTCAGTATGTTAACAGAGTTATGTAGTAATACTGCAGTAACAGCACTTAGTCTGACATTAACTGACCTAATGATGAGCACATCAAGCTTAGATCCATTATCATGTATATTGATTATAACCTTGAGTGCTAACTCTGCTTTTATTTTACCAACAGCTACGCCACCCAATGCCTTGGTGTTAGGTACTGGTAAAGTGAGTTTAAGCAAAATGATGGGTTTTGGTGCAGTGCTCAGTATGATTAGTTTACTTATTTTACGTATTCTTTATTTTTAATCTGTTTTTTACTTTGAGTGTATTATAAATGTAACAATATACATTAGGAGTATGAAATGTCAGATAATGAAACTAGCAAAGCTGTAGACGAAATGGTGACCTCTCTAAAGGGGTTCGGATCTAGTTTAGGTAAGCTTGCAAATATCGGTGTTGCTAAAGTCAAAAGTTCTATTGATGAGTATCAGAAGAAAAAATCAGATACAAGCGATTCTAGCAGCAAGTCTAAAAAAGAAGATAAGCCTGAAGAATCAGATGACTCTAAGAAAGAGGACAAGTCTGGAGAATCAGATGACGCTAAGAAAGAGGATAAATCAGAGAAATCTGACAAGTCATAACCAGACTTGCTATTTGATTGAGGCTCTGAAGTTTTAGCAATTGAGCAGGGTATCTAGAACATCTAGGTACTGCTGCTGCATGTGAATTTCAGATTGACACCTTTTTATATCCTCTATGTCCTTCAATTGTAGTGTTTGAGGTGCTTTTTCTTTGTAATGTGGTTTTGCAATTTTGCCCTCAATCTTACTCAATTCCTTTTGAAGCTTGAGCAGCTTTTTATGAATACGAACTTGCTCTGCTTCAATATCCACCAATCCTTCTAGCTCAACTGCTGCCTTAATCGATTGAGTCATAAAGCCACATGAGGTTTTAGAGGATTCAGTTGTGACAATGCTTTTGATACCAGCTAGTTGTTGGACTAGTGTTGCATAATTTGCCATTAGTTTGTTTTCATCAGAACTGACATATAATGTAAATTTCACCGAAGGAGCAATATTTAACTCAGAGCGAATTCTTCGAATATGACTGATGGCTTCTTTTATTTCATTGAAATCTTGAATTGCTTGTGGTTGCTTTGACCACTTTTCTAGGGGGTATTGAAGTGTTGAGATACTTGGGCTGTCTTTATGACGGTTTTGCCAAATCCCTTCTGTGATAAAAGGTAAAGCTGGATGGTATATAATGAGCATATCATCAAATGCTTTATTCAATTGTTGCTGTAAATCTTTACATTGTAGGGCTTTTGAGCACTCAAGGAACCAATCGCAGAACTGGTGCCAGAAAAAGTCATACAGTGCAGTTGCATAGAGATCAAAGCGGTATTCAGATAAGTGCTTTGAGGTTGTATCCAGCAGTAGCTGCAGCTGGTGTGATAGTGCTTTTGAGACTAGCTGGGACTCTGGGCTACTTTCAGTACACTGACTTTGTTCAAGTAGTCTTGCTGCATTCCAAATTTTATTACAAAAATTACGACTAGCTTTTAGACGATTTAAATCAAATTTGATATCTCGCCCATGTGTACAAAGATGTAAGAGAGTGAAACGCAGTGCATCAGTGCCATGTGCATCTATACCATTTGGAAATGCCTTTCTGGTCTCTTTTTCTATGCGCTCTTTCATAGCTGGTTGCATCAATGATTTGGTTCGTTTTGCAACCAAATCTTCAATATCAATGCCATTGATCAGATCGATTGGGTCTAAGACATTTCCTTTACTTTTGGACATTTTTTGTCCTTTATCATCACGAATGAGTCCAGTAACAAAGACATCTTTAAATGGAACCTCGTTGGTTAAATGCATACCCATCATCACCATTCTAGCAACCAAGAAAAATATTATATCAAAACCAGTCACCAAAAGTTGGTTGGGATAAAATGTTTCAAGTCGTTGTGTCTGGTTTGGCCAGCCAAGAGTTGCAAATGGCCATAATGCGGATGAGAACCAAGTATCTAACACATCATCATCTTGTCTTAATTCGCCTGAGATTTGGTGTTTCTCTCTGATTTCCTGCTCTGACTTTCCAACATAGACATTGCCTTGCACATCATAGTATGCAGGCACTTGATGCCCCCACATCAGTTGGCGTGAAATACACCAATCTTGAATATCGACTAACCAGTTTTCATAAGTTTTATCCCATACATTTGGAATAAAGTTTAAGCGGCCATCTTTCTGTGCAGCAAGTGCATGCTCGGCCATTTTTTTCATATCTACAAACCACTGGTTGGTCAGCCTAGGCTCAAGGATAGATAGAGATCGATCCCCAATGGGTGTTGAATTCTGATAAGGTTCAACACGATCTAATAGGCCCAACTCATCGAGTGCTTTCACTGCTTTTTTACGTGCTTCAAATCGATCAAGATTTTGATAAGCTTCTGGACATGCAGCATTCATCGTCCCATTGTCGTGCATGATATTGAGCTGAGGTAATTGGTGTCTTAATCCAATTTCATAATCATTAAAATCATGCGCTGGGGTGATCTTGACACATCCTGTGCCAAACTCTGGTTCTACGTAATCATCAGCAATGATTGGAATCTCACGGTTACACAGTGGTAGTTCTACATGCTGTCCGATAAGATGTTGGTAACGTTCATCATCAGGATGGACACAAACAGCCTGATCACCAAATAATGTCTCAGGTCGAGTTGTAGCAACTGTTAAAAATGTACCATCAGCAAGTGGATATTTGATGTACCAGATTTGACCACTGCGTTTTTCATTTTCAACCTCAAGGTCTGAAACAGCTGTTAGTAACACTGTATCCCAGTTTACCATACGCTTTCCGCGGTAAATCAGTCCTTCTTCATAAAGTCTGATGAAGGTATCAGATACTGCTGTGGTAAATTCTTCATCAAGTGTAAAGCGCTCAGTTTCCCAATCAACAGAAACACCAATTTGACGCATTTGTTGGGTAATTGTTCCACCTGACTCATCAACCCAGTCCCAAATATGATCAACAAATTCTTTTCTAGTGAGGTCTTTTTTATGGATGCCTTTTAATGCCAGGTTTCTTTCAACAACCATTTGTGTTGCAATACCAGCATGGTCAGTTCCAACTTGTAGTAATACATTTTTGCCTAAATAGCGTTGATGTCGGCAAATGGTATCCAATAGGGTCAGTTGTAAGCCATGGCCTAAGTGTAGACTGCCTGTAATATTAGGTGGTGGTACCATAATACAAAAGTTATCTCCATTGCCAGTAGGTTGACCTAAACCCATATTCTGCCACTGTGCTGAAATCTGAGGTTCTAAACTTTTTGGGTCATAGGTAGATAGAGACATTTTGATTAGTATTTTTTAAGGTATTGATATTCTATCAGTTCATCTCAATGATGCAAATAATGTTTTAAAAATAAAATCTGACATGATGTTTGTTTTGCAGATAAATGTATTGATTAACATTGGAGATACAAAATGCCAACACAACAAAATCAACCTAGTGAGTTGACACAAAAAATCATTGCTCTAGGGAAAAGTGCTATGCGGTTTGATAACTGTACGTTTGCTAAAAATGTTTCACCAGAAGCACAACAAAATGTAGAGTTTAAATTTGGTCTGAAATACATACAGTTCATGGACTATAGCAATACTTTTCTTGAGGGAAATAAAGCTCAGCATGTGGTAATGAGTAATGTTATCCAAGGTGCACTGGAAAGCAGAAATCAACCTGGAAGTTTGTATGCAAATTTTCAAAGTATAGGGTGGTATAGAAATTTATCAGATAATGAAGAGTTTCGTACTGCACTGCAAACGCAACAGCAAAATCATGAAAGCCTTTTGCTCAATGCAGCTCATAAAGCAGAGCATAATACAGAAGTGACTAGTGAAGTAGATAATAGTGCTTTGGGGCAATTTAGAACATATATGCAAGGGCTGGATGGTATATCAAGCCCAGATGAGCATAATACTGTTTTATCTGGCGATTTTTGTAATGATTATATTGATGAGGGGGCAAGACAGAGTCCTAACGGTGATCCTAGCAGCGCGGTTAGTGATCCTAGCAACGCGTCAAGTCCTTAGACAGGAGGGTAGAGCTGCACTCACAAAGATTAGAGTTTGACAACTTGTATTTCTAGTCCGGAAGTTTGCCAGTGCTTATAACGCTCGCGACCTTTGGGCAGGTTAGTGACCCATTCGAGATTAACATTGGGGAGTTGTAAAGTACTGGTGTTAATTACCCAGTAGTCTTTTGGTGGGGCTTGACTTGAGAGATAAATAATACCTGGCAATTGGTGAGTTTGACTGATCGGAATAAAGCGATCTTTGGTTGACCAAATTGCATTTTCAATCGTATCAATATCTTGTGGATTAGCGACTATACAAAGGTTTTCTTTTGGCCAGATGTTGGCAATATAGTCAGCTAGGACTTGCCAGCTGGGATCTGGTTTTTGGTGAATGTGAAACTCAATCATTGGTTATCTGAATTAATTTATCTATATATGAGCATGGATCACCAATGAGATCAAGTGGTCTTTATCGTTAAATTATGGTAGTTTATATCTAATTAATCGATATAAACTTAATATGATTTCAATGATTTATCCTATAATAGTCTGGGGCCTTGGTGCACTAACGTTCATGATCCAATATGCTTGTCGAGTTTCTCCAAGTGTGATGATTGCACCACTCAGAAATGAATTTGCCATTGAAGCATCGGAAGTAGGGCATTTAGCAGCTGGATTTTATTATACTTATTTAGCCATGCAGTTGTTTGTTGGTCGGATCGTTGATCGTTACCCCGCACATCGTGTCTTGCTGATTTCAGCGGCAGTATTTTTATTTGCAAACCAGTGGTTCTCTGAATCATATTCTATCCAAAGTGCTTTTTTTGCTAGAATGTTGCAAGGTGCTATGGGTGCATTTAGCTTTGTTGTGAGTATGCGACTGGCGATGCTATGGTTTGATCGTCAATATTTAGCAACACTTGCTGGTTGTACTCAAGTACTCGGTATGCTTGGGGTGGTGTTTGGAAATATCTATGTAGATCACTTATTGATTGATACGCATTGGAGGATGGCAATTAAGAGTTTGTCATGGTTGCTATTGGGGCTGATATTGTTAATGATCGTTCTTCTCAAGCAGAATAAGCATGAAAAGGATATACAGGGGCATTCGCAGTACTCAATTTCAGAGAGCTTGATGAAAATTATGGGTAATCCCCAAAGCTGGTACAATGCTTTATATGCAGGCTTCCTATATTTGCCCACAGCAGCATTTGGGGAATTTTGGGGTGTTGACTATTTGGTCTCTACTCATGACAGTTTAACGCAACACCAAGCATCTGTTGCGATTAGTAATATCTTTATTGGTTGGGCTTTGGGTGGTATTTTAATCGGTATCTTATCTGATTACCTGAAGAAAAGACAAGTCATTATGAGTTTATCAGCTATACTGAGCTTTGTGTTGATGTTGCCAGTCTTATATTTTAATCAGATGCCAGTATGGCTTCTAGACATTAACTTACTACTATTTGGTTTTGTGAATACAGGACTTGTGCTGGCATATGCAACAGCAGGAGAACTAAATGGTGAGGCAGTATCAGGAACATCAGTTGCGTTCTGTAATATGGGCTCAATCTTATGTGGTACACTAGCAATGCCACTGGTAGGAATGATGCTTGATTTGTTATGGAGTGGTGCTATGCACAATGGTGTTAGGTTTTATGCTGCAGAAGATTATCTTTTAGCATTTAGTTGGATGCCTGTAGCATTTATTATTGCGTTCTTACTCAGTCGATTTGTGGAGGACCAAAGTTAACCTTGGTCCGTTTCCTTTTTCTCAATTTGTTTACCTTGTTTAGGTAGATTCTTTAAAAACGCAGTCACTTTTGGATAGTCTACTTTTCCTGTGCCAAGAACAGGGATTTGTTTGATAAACTCAATCTTAGATGGAATTGCGATTGGGTTTAACCCTTGATTCTTTAGTTTCTTCGCAAGCTCTAAGCGGTCTGCATCAGGTTTTTCAGTCACAAGTACAAGTTTCTCACCACGTTTACTATCCTGGATGCTTACAACGCCGTGACGATGATCAGGCCAGCAGATTGCAACTTCGTTTTCAATAGCGGATAGAGAGACCATTTCTCCTGATACTTTTGCAAAACGCTTAATACGATCTACGATCTTGATGTAACCTTCATCATCTATGGCAACAACATCACCTGTGTCATACCAGCCATTTGGAAGAGAAACTATTTGACCAGGATTTTCATTGAAGATATAACCTAGCATTATATTCTCCCCACGAATGCATAGTTCACCACCGCTCTCAACACCTGGGAATGGATTAAATCTATATTCGATACCAGGTAATATTTTGCCGACTGTACCGACTTTATTGTTCATCAGGGTATTTGCACTGATAACTGGTCCGCATTCAGTTGTCCCATATCCTTCATAAACTCTTATGCCTCTTTGTTCTAGCCAGGCATTTCGAGTTTCATCTTGAAGCTTCTCACCACCTGCAAAAACAACTCTTAAGTTTGCAAAGTCATAAGATGTAGAGACTTTGAGATAAGCATTTAGGAAGGTGTTGGTTCCAATCAGTATGGTTGAGCGTCTATCATAAATCAGCTCAACTACAGTAGAAAACTGTTTTGGATTTGGGAATAAAAAGGTTGGAATGCCATATGAAATAGGCGTAATAGTTCCCAGCGTAAACCCAAATGCATGGAACATTGGTAGCGCATTGAACATAGAGTCTGTTGGATTTAAGTCCATTGTGGACAATGACTGTATGCCATTTGCGACCAGGTTTCGATGCGAAAGTACAACGACTTTAGGTGTTCCTTCTGAGCCTGAAGTAATCAGCATTACAGCAGGTGAATCAATATTTGAGATCAATTGAGGGTTTTTGCGATAGAAGCGATTCAAAGTTAAGTAACGCCATGCACCAGATAGCTTATCAGTTAGGCTGATGTTCTTAGCAATATCTTCTAAGAATATCACATGATCTAAATGCTTGCGCATTGCTTTTAGTTCTTCTGTGAGCTCTGCTTTGGCAATGAACTGTCTGGAAGTAATCAAGGTTTTAATATTGCTGGTGACACAGCTTGAGGCCATGCTCGCTGGGCCTGCAGTATAGTTCATCATTACAGGGACTTTTCGGTATGCATACAGCGCATAAACAGTAACAGCGCATGCATTGGTGTTCGGTAGCATTAGGCCTACATATGAATCTTGGTTTAAGGCCTGGTGTAGAGCATTCCCTAAAATTTGTGTTTTAAGAATAAGGCTTCTATATGATAGCTCAGTGAATGTCATATCTTGTAGGATTTTTGTACTATAACCGTGTACTTTTCCACTATGCAAGAGTTGCTGATAGATGGTTCTTCTTTCAGCACTAATATAACTTGCGTAAACCATGCTGTCATAAATCTGTTGTACATGTATTTCACGTTTCTCTTTTGAACTAATTTTTGGATCTACAGGCTTAAGTTTAAATACTGGCAAGATTGATATGGTAATAGGGGTGAATATTTTTTGTTTAAATAACTTACCTAACCTGGTAAAGCGGTTGTGATTAATATCGCCGCCTAAATGTACGGCTAGGATTTCTGCATCTGCCCATTCAGCAATTGCGACAGGACCGGGGTAGATCTTCATGATGCACCCAGTATTGGTTAATCGTCCTTCTGGGAAGATGACCAAGCGTTTGCCTTGCTCAACCTGTTTGGCAATGGTTTTTGCACGCATCGGGTTTGTAGGATCGATCTCATGCAATTCTACAAATTGTTTTAGTATTTTACAAATACGCCATTTGGCTACATTTGAGTCAATCGCAAAAATAAACTCTCCAGGTAAAAATAAAGAGAGTATGATCCCGTCAAGGTAGCTAACATGGTTACATATCACAATCAGTCGGTTGGATGCAGCATGCAGGTTTTCAATGCCATTGGTTTTAATTGAGAAAAGCCAGCCAATTATTCTCATTAAAATAGGTTTTACTGAAGATGCTGGTAATATCTTAATTAAATAAATACTAATCGGCAGGTTCAGAATAGACAAGATGAGATAAAGTTTTGCAACTGAGATATTGACGGTATATAGCGCAAAAAATGCGACAACTGTCGCCACAATCATGAAGAGGGCGGCAACTACATTTGTTGCTGCCATTATTCTTGAACAGTGATCTATCGGGCTGTTTTTTTGCAGGATTGTATATAATGGAACAACATAAATCCCTGCTGCTACTGCAATGATAAATAAATCGGCCATTACTCGATAATTATGAAGTTGAGTTAAGAAGTGGTATAGACCTAAAACTGTATTGTCATCTGTAGCAGGGTAGGTTCCAGAATATAGATGTAAACCAAATATGGAGGTGACGAATAGACTGATAGGTACATAGCGAGTGTGGATCTCACCTTTCATGAGTTTATTACAAAGTAAAGATCCAATTCCAATGCCTAGAGTGAAAATAATATTGAGAAAAGCAAATACCATAGAGTCATATTTGAGGCTGAATTGTACATAATTAACCAGGTTGGTCATATACACAGTGCCTAAAACCCAGAACCATGATATGCCAAGCATGGGCATCCATATTGAATCATTCGTATAAGCGCTATCTATTTCTGTTTGAGTGGCAGTTAAAAAGTTTTTACGAATGTGAGTGTTTGGAGATTGTGCACGATTGGGAGGGACCAAAAAGCTAGAAATAAGGCCTGCAGCTGAAAGTATAATCATACTATAGATTAAGAATTTTAAGCCGTAGCCATTATCTAAAGTACTGAGTGAGCCAAGACCACTGCCAAGTGCAATGACAATAAAGGTCGATCCTTCAATCAAACCATTTGCGGGCAGTAGTTCTTCTTGCTCTAAATATTCGGGTAAATAAGCAAACTTTGCCGGGCTAAAGATAGCAGCGTGTGTTCCCATGAGAAAAACGCATAGAACCAGTGAAGATGGATTGACAACTTCTTGAGTTAAAAGGTAGCTGGTCAGCAAAACAATAAAAACTTCCGCAATCTTTACTGCACGCAAGATATAAACTTTTTTGAATTTGTCTGCTAAGTCACCGGCAAGCGCTGAAAATAACAAGGTAGGCAGCATGAACATTCCGGTTGCAATGGTTGTCCAAAAGCTCGCATAGGTTGCACTACTGACCAACTTGAAAGTAATGAAAATAGTGATTGCGCTCCTTAAAATATTATCATTGAGTGCATTCAGCATCTGAGTAATAAATAAGGGTAGGAATTTTCTTGTTTTTAATAATCCAAATGTATGAATCATATATTTCTCCTAATCTGTCTGTTGTATTTTTTCAATACATTGATAAATTTCGTTTGAGTAGCAGGGAATGCCGTTTTTAAAAATCGGTAAACTCTCGCCTTGTATAAGAGGCTGAATATAATCGATGCCTTGTTGATTTATATGCATTTCATCACGGGTCAAAAATTCGCGTGGCAATGATCGCTCATGCCCGGCTACTTTACTTAACGGTACATGGTTAACTTTCCATGCATAAGGCGATTCGCTGATTCTATCTACTGTGATCATTATACCAGACTGTCCATTCTTAGCAAGTTTCATTGCATGCTGGGTCATTGCAATGCTTTGCTCGATATCAGTAGAGGACGCAATGTGCCTGGCTGCTCTTTGCAAGTAGTCTGGGATAACAATATGACTGCTGAGGTTGAAATGCTGCTGTATGAGTGCGCCAAGTTTGTGCGCAGGTGTGGGCTGGTTGGGGTATAACTCATTAAAGTGTGTGATTCCTTCAGCTAAACAAATGACCACATGGTTATGTTGCCTCAGATGGTATTGGATTTTCTGAAGCAGTGTATCAATGCTAAAAGATGCTTCTGGTACTAGTATAAGATGAGGGCCTGCAAATGGATGCTGTTTTGCAATTGCACTAGCAGCAGCAAGCCAACCAACATTTCTACCCATCGTCTGGAAAATGAGTACTTTGGAGTTCGTATGGCACATTGAAGCAAGGTCAAGTGAAACTTCCATGCAGGAGATAGCAGTATACTTGGCTGCTGAACCAAACCCTATTGCGGTATCAGTATGTAACACATCATTATCGATCGTTTTGGGGATTCCGATCACTTGAAGCGGTTGCTGAAGTGTAGCTGCTGCTTGCTCAATTTGAGCAGCAACATGCTGTGAATTGTTTCCTCCATTACAAAATACTGTTCCAATATTCTTTTCTTTGAAGTTATTGAATAGTTTTTGGTAAAACTCTGGGTGTGTCTTAAGTTCTGGAAGGCGAAGGCGGCTTGAGCCAAAGGCCATAGCTGGAGAATTCTCAATATGACTCCAGTTGATGTCTTGGCTGGCCATATGGATAGATCTAGAGAGGCCTGTTACACCGTAGGGGCAAATGAGTAGATTATCACCTAGCTCAGATCTAAGCGTATGAACAACAGTATTGACAACTGATGTTACTCCACCCGAGTGCATAAAAAGAGAATTGCCTCTCATGACCTCAACCTAAAACAAACAAGGAATACTTATTCTTTGTCTGAGTTTTGGTTTTTAGAAGTATTATTAGGCGCCTTTTTCTTATTGAACTGTATCTTCTCAGTAATACGAGCCTTTTTAGCTGTTAGTCCTCTGATATAGAATAATTTCGCTTGTCTTACTTTACCACGCTTAATCACCTCAATGCTTTTAACAATTGGGCTATGCACAAAGAACTTTCTTTCTACACCTTCACCATAGGATTTTTTACGCAGCACAAATGAAGAGTTTACACCTCTGTCTCTTTTAGCGATCAAAACACCTTCAAATGTTTGTAGTCTAGTTTTGGAACCTTCTTCAACTTGAATAACAACTTTAAGGGTATCACCAGCGTGGTACTCTAAGTCTCCAAGTTGCTTTAATTGCTTATTTTCAAAATTTTTAAGTAATGTACTCATTTATCTCACCTCATTCGATTATGATTTTGCACAAATTTCATCAATAATGCAAGCTCCTTTTGCGAAAAGTTTCGTCCAATGAGTAAATCTGGTCGATTTAGCCAGGTTTTTCCTAAAGATTGCATTAAGCGATAGTCTGAAATTTCTTGATGATGGCCTGATTTTAATATATCTGGAACTTGTTGTTCTCGCCATACTGATGGTTTGGTGTAGTGTTCATGATCTAAAAGTCCATTTTCAAATGAATCATGCTCGTGGGATGCTGGATTTTGCATAACGCCTGGTTGAAGTCTTGCAATTGCATCAATTAAGACCAAAGCAGGAATGTCTCCACCAGAAAGAACATAGTCACCGATTGAAATGATCTCATCAAAACAAGAGTAGACTCTTTGGTCAATGCCTTCATATCGCCCACATACAATGCTGATGTTTTCAATGGCTGCTAGCTGTCTGACTTTGGCTTGTGTTAATGGTGTTCCTTCGGGGCTGACATAGACAACATGTGATGGTTTGACAGATTGAACGGCTTGAAATACAGGCTCTGCCTCAAGCACCATTCCTGGTCCGCCACCATAGGTTTTATCATCAATTCTTTTATCTAACCTGCTAGAAAAGTCTCTTATATTAATGACATTCAGATTGATTTTTTCATTTTTAAGTGCATTGCCAAGAATGCCATGCTCACAAGCAGCAACGATATCTACAATGGGGGTGATGATATTGATATTCATGTTAGCTTAACCGCAAGTTGCTGTTGTGTATGATCGATATACATAACATATTTTGCTAGCACACACACCTTAAGTCGATGTGTTGCGGTATTGATAGTTGCTATTGGTAAGTCATCAATAAAATCAACAGACTCTAATCTGCCTATTTCTGTCTCGTTTTGATCTAGTACAGTATAACCTTGGCAAAGTGGTCCATAAATTTGGTCAGGAAACTGTTGGAAGAATAGAAGTCTGGGGTAGTATAGACTTGCACCCACCATTTCTTCTGCAGTAGATCGTGATGTAATTTCCTTTAGATAAATCACGTTCTTGATATGATGTTGTTCTAGCTTTTCAATGTTTAACTCAACAAGTTTGGAGTCTTGCTGAAGTAAGCAGTGATGATCTAAAGCGATATCAAAAGGTATGGTGTGGGTAATAATGCGAAGGCCGCCTTTAATCCCATGTGGAGATCCAAGGCAGCCTATGGCAATCAATTCTTCAGAATTACTTAGAGTCATCCTGAGTCTGAGATTTTTTCTTCATGTGCTTGTAGATTGACTTCACCTGAGGGGTCAATTGAGCGCCTTGTGACTGCCAATACTCTACACGCTCGAGTTCGAGCTTGCATTCGCTAAAATTGTCTCTTAGGCCATTATAAAAGCCTACTTTCTCAATAAAACGTTTACCTGGAGCAAAACGACTGTCTGCAACCATGATGTGGAAGAAAGGTCTACCTTTTCTGCCGTGACGTGCTAAATGGATTCTTACCATACTGAGATTCCCTCATAATCAATTATTTGCATTAATTTACCTATCTTTATAGGCGTTGTAAAGCATTTTATACTATTAATTGGAATTTATTGACTTAGCTGAGTATTTTATTGATCAGTTCGGTGCTTTTTATGATGTCTGAGTCTGTAGTATAGCGACTGAAAGATAGTCTCAAACTTTTTCTAATGCGTTCGCTGTTATAGCCTCGGGCTAATAAGACATGTGATAGTCCATGTTGGTGGCAAGATGAACTCTGTTGGCAGAAAATAGATTGCTGAAGTGCTTTGAGATTATTTGGTGTCATTGTTGGAAAGTATAAGTTTAAAATATGGGGGACACCGTCACCGTTTCTTTCAAAATCAACTGTAAGCTGATTGATGAATTGCTGACTAATCTCTGTGACTGAAAGTGATTGCTCAGCTAAGCTATATGCCTGTCCCATAAGTGCTACTAAAGCATGAGGTGGTGTTCCTGATCTAATGATCTGGTTGCCGTGAATAATGGGTTTTAAATGGCGGTTGCTTGAGATATATAAAGCACCAATGCCTTGGGGGCCATGACACTTGTGAGCAGATAGGCTCATGAAGTCACAAGGATGCTGTAAAACATTCACTGGTATTTTACCAATAGACTGACTTGCATCAATATGAAGTAAAAAACCATGTTGATGCCTCAGATCGCTTAAAGGTTTTAAGTCCTGGATGAAGCCAGTTTCGTTACAAACATGGTTGACAGAGACCATGATGGTGCTTGGTGTAATATTCTTTTGTAACAGTTGGTAATCAATTTGACCACTAGGGGCGACAGGCAAGATTGTAACATGATAACCTAAGTGCTTCAGTTCATTTACAGCAGCCAGTGTGGCCTGGTGCTCAGTTTCAAACGTAATGATATGATTGCCGCTATGGTGATAGAACTGGCAGCCACCAAGTAATGCAGTATTGATTGATTCTGTTGCACCTGAGGTGAAATGTATTTCATTAGCTTTAGTATTAATGGTGGAGGCGACTTGTGATTGACCTCGCGCAATGATCTGTTTTAATTCAGTCTGCTGTGATGATTGTGCATTACCATATCGCTGAAAGTAATTCGCTAGATTCGAATTAAGTTCAGGTGCCAAAGGAGTAGATGCTGCATTGTCGAGATAAATCATTTTTTATTTTTATTATACAACTAATTGTATGGATTTTCAATGCCGTTCTGCATGAATTGATCCATCATGTTTTTGAATTTACCTTTACGCATCTTTTGCATTGTTTTTTCAATTTTCTCAAAGGATTTCCGCAGCGTATTGAATTCGGCTTTGGTGCGGCCAGACCCTTTAAGCACACGTTTGATTCTAGAGTCATTGTTGAGAATAAGAGCTGGAAAGTTTTTTTCTTTCTGGGTCATAGATTTCAGAATGATTTCATAAGTATCAAATGGCTGCTTTTCTGCAAGATCTAAAACTTGTTGAGGGATTTGAGCTGATCCTGGAAGCATCTGTAGAATTGATTTCATGCCGCCCATGGCTTTAATTTGTCCCAGTACTTGTAGCATATCATCAAAGCTAAATTCACCTTTAAGCATGCGTTTAGATGTTTTCTCAGCCTGTTGTTGATTGATATGCTTTTCAGCTTTTTTAGCGAGACCAATTAGATCTCCCATATCTAAAATTTGCTCAACAGCTTGTTCAGGGTTGAAAGAAGAAAGCTGGTCGGTGTGCTCTCCTGTGCCAATCCAGCGAATAGGCTTTTGAGTCACATGCTTGATAGAAAGGGCGACGCCACCTTTGGCATCAGAGTCAGTTTTTGTCAGTATAATGCCATCAACGGATAGTCTTTCATTGAATGTTTTTGCAACTGTAAGTGCACTTTGTCCAATCATTGTATCAACAACATATAAGCATTGTTGTGGCTTTATTTTAGTGATGATATCTGAAGCTTCTCGCATTCTCTCTTCATCAATGTTAAGTCTTCCGGCTGTATCAATAATGAGCACATCATAAACTTGCTGTTTTGCATGTTGGTGTGCTGCTTGTGCAATTTCAACGGCTTGGTTGTTAGGTGGTTTGAAGTAATCGACTTGAACTTGGTCTGCTAATTGTGCTAACTGCTCCATGGCTGCAGGACGATAAATATCAGTTGAACACACAAGGACTTTTAAGTTCTGGGCTTGATAAAAGCTGGCAAGCTTTGCACAGGTAGTGGTCTTACCCGCTCCTTGCAAACCAACAAGAACAGTTGTAAATAATTGATTCTTTTTGGGCGATAGTGGAGGAGTGTTGTCGGTCAGTAATGTAAGCAAGCTTCGTCTGACTTCTTCCATAAGCTGTGCTTGTGGATCTAGTCCATCTACTCTAGCTTGATTGATTCGTTCTGTGGAGAACTGATGATTAAATGCCTCAATGGCTTCATATGCAACGTCAGCATCTATGAGTGCATTTTTGACATCTTCAAGAGCTTGGTCGATATCGGCTTGTGTTAGGTGCTTCTTTTTGAAGATCCCGGAAAGCTTATTGGCTAAAAATCTATACATCGTTTTTTACAATAATGAAGTTAACGCTAATTTACCTGAATCATGCTTGTGGCGCAAATATTCTTTATAAATCGAGTTGTGCCTCTATCCACTCGATATGATTATCTTTCATCTCTAGGACAACAAATGTGCCAAAATTGGTTTTGATGCAGCATGGTGCATCTGGGATGCTTTGTAGTTCATGGATTAATAAGCCACCAATCGTTTGAGACTGATTGGTAGGGATATTGCAGTTCAACATTTGGTTGATGTTTCTAATTTGAGTTTGAGATTTAAGCCATATTTTGCCATTAGGGCCCTGTTTAATTTGTCCAATGGCATGTGTGTGCTGATATGCATAGCTGCCGAGTAGTTCATCTAAAATATTACCTAGATCTAAAATGCCTAGGGGGGTGCCATACTCATTGATGACAATGCTTACGCGATTATGGTGGTTTTGAAAATCTTCAAGTTGTTTGCTGACGATCGTTCCTTCTAGAACATAGTATGGAGGGGTCAGGTGTCTCAATAGATCTTCACGTGATGGTTTTTGAGGTAGCTTCTTTTGATCCAGGTGTGATAAAATGCCAAGAACTTCATCAATGCTGTCTTGTTCAGCAACAAGAATGTTTTGAGCACTTTGCATATGGGTAAGGTATTGGCTGATTTGAGCTGGTGTCATGGTTTTAACCATATGAATTGGGGTCATCAATGCTTCAACTTTAGCAGTGCAAATGCTTAACACACCTTCAAGCATAATGCGCTCGTTAATCGGCAGCTGCTGAGATGCGCTACGAACAATTCTTCTAATATCGTTATTGCTAAGCTTATCCTTAGAAGGCCTTAGGTATAGGGTAGATAGCTTATTGAGCGGGGTCAGTACTGGCTTCATTATAATTTCAAAAAAATTGATCAGTCTCAGTACAGTTTTAGCAAATAAATAACTGTGTCTTGCAGCTAAGCTTTTGGGTAATATTTCACAAAATATCAGCACAAATAATGTTAAGCCGATCGTTCCGCTTGCAATAGCGCTTTCGCTATCAAACTGGCTTAACCAAATAGTGAAGATTGTGGCTGCAGCAATATTGCTGAGCGTATTTCCAAGTAAAACAATGCTTAAAAATTGCTCTGGATTCACTAAATAGTGCTTCAGCCTTTGTGCTGTTTTGTCACCCTCAGCTGCATCTGAATCTACGCGGTAAAGGTCAAGTGACAAAATCGCAGTTTCTGATCCGGAGAAGAACGCGGAAAAAACAAGTAGTGTTAAACAAAATACAATTAACATAAATCCCTCTACACACATATTAGCAAGTTCAGTCATAGAAATGAAATAAATCTTGCGTCAGCTGTTGGATCAATTAATATATATATGTTTTAAAAGAGGTTCTCATGTACTGGCTATTTCTTTTTTTATCTACTTTTGTGGACGCAAAAGCATTTATCGCCATTAATCCTCCGGTTCGAAATGGCTTAGTATCGCTGATCGCAATGGTGCTATCTTTGCTCATAGGTCTTTCATTTTATATAGGCATGGGTATGTTGTGCATGAGCGTATTCAGATTTAATCAATATTATTTTTTACGCGGAGAGAGGATCGAGAGTATTTTAACTTTAGCAACTATTGGGGTTGCCTTTATTTTGATTTCATATATTCAGCCAATTGTTGCTGTTTAATAAGCTAGAGTTGCATTTTTATATCTTAATCAATCTTGAGTAGTATATAGGGCTATTTCGTGTGCTTTGATTAGTTTCACTGATGATTGTATGGCCAGTTTTTTATGGGCTGGGCATAGTTCTACTTGGATGATGTGCAACTCAGACTAGATGATTTTTGAGTGAAGGAAATAGAGTGGCTTTTTTGTCTGTAGGTCACTACAAGGCTGCTGATGATGGTTCTTCAGTATTGTACGCAAATAAGATGGGTGCTCGGGGTATTATAAAATGCTCTAAAAAATCAACAATCAGGCTCCAGGAGTGGCAATTACAGAAGCAGAAAGCGGCTCTTCTACAACTTTAGTGGCAGTGGTTTGATTTGGGCTAATGATTTTTTGGCATAATGTCTGTGCGCTAAATGGGTCATTTGAAAGCGTTTGGTTTAGCTGATTGGTAATGTATTTTGTGCCAATCCATTGAGCAAATAAATTTAAGGTAAGTAGGCTTGAAAATGCAATCACTACTGCAAGTGAAGCAATCGGAATATTTAATAGCATCAAGATTGTATATCCAACTGCAATGCAGCATAGAGATGTTGTAAATGAGGTGAGAATCACGTGTGATGTTAAAGCGTGGGTGAATGCTTGTTTCCATGTTTGGATGGGGCTGTAGCTATTGAATATTTCTCCTGCTTTACTTGGTTCAAAGTCGGGTGCAATTGTTTTCATAGCAACACGGAGTGGTGCATTTTTGAGCTCAGTAGGGCTGGTTCCAAGTGCTGAGGCAGCCGCTTCAACTGCCTTTTGGGTTAAAGGAGAGTTCTGTAGGTCAGACTGATCTTGCCCTGCAAGAGAAAATAAAATTAATGTATAAATATTATCTATTTTTTGGGGTGATTTTATTGTTTCATGAAGATCCTTAGATATTGTGCAACCGAATAAAAGTAAACACTTTTCACTTAGGTCATCAGTGTGTTGAGAGATATGTTCGTTAAGGGTTTTAAAGTCAGGCAAGTCAGGATAGAATCCTTTTGTGACATCATATGTGGCTTGAAATGTTGCAGACTGTATATCTGGGGTGTGAGCAGCGGTTGCTTCATTAGCATCCACTGTGTATGCCGTTTGTAATAGTTTGTCGTCTCTATTTTCATTCCAAACTTTGGGATTGATCTTGTTGCCTCCAATCGCTCTAATGAACAGTTTGCTAAGAAGGTGTCGCATACCATTTTCGCCATAAAACATCATGGGCTTGAGCAAGAGGTCTTCATCTAAGTGCAGTGCAGATAATAAAAGTAGGATAGATTCAAATCCAGACTTGCTGGACAGTGCAATTGCCTTGTGTAATTTGTTGGTCTCTAATATGTTAAGGTTTAAATATGGCGCAATCCAATTCTGAAGTGTCCAAAATATTCGTTCACTCGTTGTAAAGCTTGAACTATACCAAATGCTTTTAACTAGTGGTGTATGTGCTGAGTGCCTTGCAATAAGGCTTAATAGCGGTGCTTCATCTTTGCAATGATGCAGTGTAATTAATTCTGAGAATAGATTGGTGAATTCAACACACGCTTCTCTGTATGATGCTTCTGGGCTGCTAGGTACTAAATAAGGGATTTCGCTAGGTTGTTCTGGAATATGGAGGTGTTCAATGATATTGGTTGGGAATCCTTGACCTGTTTTTTGTGAATACCAAAGTGATAATGTTGATAATAGGACCCAGTTTTTACTTGGAAGGTCAACTGGAGGTGGGGTTATTGCTCCACATTCCCGCGTTTCATCAATGGTACTAAGGCTGGTTATGATTGCATAGAGCATTAACTCAAGTAAACTACTGTGATCGGTAATGCCCTCATTAGACATTGTTGATAAGTTCTGAGCAAATAAGTCCAGCATGCTTAGTTTATGCGTTAGGTTTTTAGCACCTTCATTCGCAGGTGGACTCGTTAAGAGTGTCAGGCTTGCTACACCTATGAATCTTAAATAACTACTGCGTGGAATATTAGGTGATTTTGATAGCTCAGTTAAGGTTGAAATCCAGCTTCCGCTAAAATAGTCTCTGAGGCTAAATAATAAAAACAGTTCTGTGTCTTTGAAGTGGCTAGAGTCTTTTGCATTAGCATCACTGATAAGTCGCGTTACGATATCTGAGATAGTTTCTTTCAAATAGTCTTTGCCAGGGTGTACTCTATCATGAACTTGTTCAGCGCATTGCAATACTAACAACTGTTCTATTGGTGCTGCTGAGGCATCATAAAAGGCGTCACCACCATCAACCAACTCAGCTTCTTCAGGGAGGGTAGATCTAAAGCTGGCATAATCTGTATTTGCATTTAAGCTTTTCAGAGTTTCCATTAAGGCTTTTTTCTCGCATTGTTTCATATCAATGCTATCTAGATGGTTTTGCCAGCGCTGTAGTTTATCTTTTTCAGTGCTAACGATATGATCTAATTTTGCTTGAAGAAGGGTCGTAAATTGAGAAAGCTCATTGTGGACAGGAAGTGGTGGAGTGATCACTGTAGATTTTTTGTTTAACTCACCAGTAAGATTTGGCAGTCCTGCATTTAAAAAGGCTTGAAGATCATCTGATGCAATGCCAGATTCTGATAGCGTTTGTAAGGGTTTTTCTGAATTAAATGCTTCTTCGAGTTGATCAATTAGGGTTCTATTGATGACTTTAAGATCATCATTGAACAGTATTTGCTCGGGATCTATTGCTGAAGCAAGTATTGTCAGTGCTTGTAATTGCGCCAATGATACTTGCATGTTGTAAGCAGTAATCATATCAGCTGCAATTAAAAGTGCGTGATGGTGGGTCGCAAGGTGGCGATTTTTGGGTGCTTTGTTGTCTTTTAAGCACTTAATAATAAAGCTGGTATTAACGTGCTCGAGTCCATAAGCTGTTTTGCTCAATAATTGGCTTTCAGAATCTAGTCCATATAGACCAGCTAGGACTTGCGCAAGACCTGCTGGGAGAATTTCCCTTAAATTATTATAACCTGCTAAATCGCTTGCAATATTACTCATTAAACCAAACATAAGATGAAACTCCATATCACCTAGTATTCAAAGTAACTGATGACTTTAAATCTTGCAAGCGCAGTTCTATATAAAATTACTTGAAAGATAAGAGATGTATCAATTATAAATTTTGTATGTTAAATTAATGGCATGAAGAGTTTTAATGAAGTAATTCTCTATGCAGTAGAAATAAAGGTGAAGTGATGCATAAGTCGGTGATGCTAGCAGAATGTATTGAAGGATTGGATATTAAAAAAGATGGATTATATATTGATGTCACATACGGCAGAGGTGGTCATAGTCAGGCAATCTTAAAGCAGTTGGGAGAATCAGGAAGATTGATTTGTATAGACCAAGATGTTGATGCGATAAAGCATGCTAAAGAAAGTTTAGCACATGATAAGAGAGTCACTATTGTTCATCAATCTTTCTCAAATTTAAAACCATATCTATCTCAACAGGGGCTATTAGGTGATGTTGATGGGATTTTAATGGATATTGGCGTGAGCTCTCCTCAACTGGATCAAGGAGAAAGAGGATTTAGTTTCAGGCAAGATGGACCTTTGGATATGCGAATGGATCAAACTGCTAAAGTGACTGCATATCAGTACCTAATGCAAGTTAGTGAGCATACTTTAGTTGATGTTTTATTTGATCTTGGTGAAGAGCGTCATGCAAGAAGAGTTGCAAAGGCTATTATTCAGGCTAGAAGAGAGAATAAATTAACGGATTCAACATTGTGTTTGGCGAATCTAGTGATCAGTGCTGGGGTGAAAAAGGATGGGATTAAACATCCTGCGACTCGAACATTTCAGGCTGTGAGAATGGTTGTTAACCAGGAGTTAGGTGAACTTGAGTCTTTATTAGAAGGAAGTGTGGCGTCACTGAAAGTTGGGGGACGGCTAGTTGCAATTAGCTTTCATGGGTTAGAGCACCGTTTGATTAAAGCATTTATTCGACGTTATAAGATTAAAGATGGGGAGTATTTGTTTAAACTGTTGTCAAAAGAAAAACCATCTCCGGAAGAAGTTCGTGAGAATGTTCGCTCTAGAAGTGCATATGTTAGAGTGATGGAAAAGATGAGATGAGTACTTATTATCGACTGGGTATGTTGGTTTGTAATATCGTTTTATTATTGACGCTATTATTTGTGAGATTAGAGAGGCAACATACGTTTACACAACTTCAGCAAGTTTCTAGAGAGATTCATCAACGTCAATTGCTATACAATACAACAATAGTTGAGTACTATAAGAGTATGTCACTGTTACCACTTCAGGCAAAAGGAGAAGGATATGCATTGCCGAGAAGACTACCTCCATGGGTAGAAGATACGCCTATTTAAGGGTATATAGCGTTGGATTAATTATATTGAGCCTATTTTTTGGTGTAGGCTTAATGCACTTCTATATTATAAAAAATAACTCAAAATTCTTGATGGAGAACAGCCAGACTAGGACTGAGAGAACACTGTCATTTGCAGCTAGAAGAGGGGAAATTCAAGACCGATATCATTACCCTCTCAGTATCGCAGTGTCATCATATCGTTTAAAGATTCACCCAAAACAATTAAAGCTAACTGAGAATGAAGCGCAACAGCTTGCAGGCATTTTAAGTAAAGATATCAGAAAGGATCAAGCTTTGAGGTCAGAAAAATGGTTTTATTTTAATTCCGTGCTTGATGCTTATCAAGCAAAAGCCATAACAGCAATGGGACTTTCGGGTATTGAGGTTGAAAGTAGAGAAGGTAGATTTTACCCACTGGGAAAAGCAGTATCGCAAGTGATTGGGATATTAGGTGCAGAGAGTAAGGGCGTCTTAGGTATAGAATACTTATTTGATGATTACTTAAAAGGGCAAGATGGGTTAATGCGCATTTCTCAAAACTTGCTGGGTCAAATTCATCAAGTGTTTGAGAGCAAACAATCAAGTGATGGTGCAAACTTGGTTTTGAGTATAGATGCAAGAATACAGCAGCTTGGTTGGCAAGAACTTGAAAAAGCAGTTGCGTATCATGATGCAGAGCAAGCTGCAGCAGTGATACTGGATGTTGAATCAGGGGAGGTGTTGGCGATGTTGAATTATCCAAGTTTTGACCCTAACACAGCATTAAAAAACCTAGATAGCTTGACAAAAAATTTATCGATCAGTGAGCTATTTGAGCCAGGGTCAATCATTAAACCGTTGGTGATGAGTGCAATTTTAACCCACAAGCCACTAGACCTAGATGCTGAAATTGAAATTGATGAAGGTGGGCTCGATCTTGGTGGAAAGATAATCAATGATCATCAATATTTTTCTAAGCTCAAGATAAAAGAGGTATTAGAAAAGTCATCTAATATTGCAATGGTACGGCTTGCACAAACTTTACCTGATGGATATTTAATTAAGCATCTACAGAGGTTAGGCTTATTTACACCCAGCTATTTATCCCTGGTAGGTGAAACGGTGGGAAGGCATCGTGAAGGCAGTCAGGTTGAACTGGCGACAATGGCATATGGTTATGGTTTGTCAATGAATCTTGTAGTGATTGCAAGAGCGTTCAATATTATTGCAAATCAGGGCAAAGATGTTGGTGTTCATATGCTGAAAGACAGTGTTCGCCCAGACTCAGAGCAAGTTCTATCTTCAGAAGTCGCTAAAACCGTAACTCAAATGATGGAGAGGGTTGTTGCGCATGGTGTGAGCAGTCGAAATGCAGCAGTGCCAGGTATTAGTGTTGCCGGGAAATCTGGAACTGCCAGAAAGTTATCAAAAACTGGTGAGTATCAGAAGTCTTATGTGTCATCTTTTGTCGGTTTTGCGCCATCAAATGCCCCAAAAATTGTGGTTGCAGTCATGGTGGATGGACCAAAAAAGAATGGCTACTATGGAGGAAAGGTTGCAGCACCTATTTTTTCAAAATTGATGAAAATTGCATTACATTATCATCAAACCAAGGAGGGTTTAAATGTTAGAAGTCAGAGGCTGCTACCATATCCAGCTGAGTGATTTATTGAGTGTAGTTGGCTATGAGTATGATCATGAACTGTTTGTCAGTGGAATGGTTTCTCGTCTAGACAGTATTGAACGTGGTGATGTTTGGGTCAAGTATGCGCCAACGGTAGAAGAGGTTTGTGAGGCAGAAGAGAAGAATGTCAGTGCAATTTTCTGTGCGGTGACACCAAGTGGGCAAATGAATGTGCCATTAATTGTATTGAAAAATTGGCAATCAGAGGTTGCATTGTTGGCGCAAGAGTTCTATGCGGATCCTTCATCGCATATGCAGATGATAGGCGTTACGGGCACAAATGGAAAAACTTCAGTCGCATATTTAATCTCTCGTGCCATTCAAAGCATGAATAAACAATCGGGATATATTGGTACATTAGGCTATGGTTTGCCCGGACAGTTAAAAAAAATGGGATTAACCACACCTCATGTTGTTGATATGAATCACTATCTTGCTAACTTAAGAGATAAAGACGCAGAGTACATTGCATTTGAGGCCTCCTCGCATGGTTTAGTCCAGGGTAGACTAGAACAAGTTGCGGTTGATATTGCTGTCTTTACGAATCTAACACATGAGCATATGGATTATCATAAAACCATTAATGATTATCTTAGTGCTAAGAAAATATTATTTCAGATGCCTACTGTTGCGTCATCAGTTATCAATATTGATGACCCAAGTGGTCAGTATTTATCTAAGCAGCTTAAAGGTGTGATCTGGGCCTGTAGTTTCAAAGGGTATCCTCGATCATATGCAAAGTGGAGCTTTGCACAACTTGAGTTAGAAGGTATTCACGGCATGGTTCTATCTATTTTAACACATCAATCCAAAGTTAAGATTAAAAGCAAATTGATCGGTGAGTTTAATGCATATAATTTGTTGTTAGCACATGCAGCTTTATGTAGTGCAGGGTTTGATTCGGAAAAAGCTGCTATTGCACTTGGGTCGATAGATGTGATACCAGGCAGAATGGTGCCCCTTCAATATGAAGGAATACAGCCTCTGGTATTTATTGATTTTGCGCATACGCCTGATGCATTTGAACACGTATTGAAAGTTTTAAAGCAACAAGCTAAGGGACGATTATGGGTTGTGTTTGGTTGTGGTGGAGATCGTGATCAGATTAAACGGCCTAAAATGGGTACTATTTCAGAAAGGCTTGCAGATATAATATGTATTACATCAGATAATAACAGAGGAGAAGATTTTGAAAGTATTAGTCAAGCTATTCTCTCTGGAATGAAGTGCCCACACTTAACACAGTTATACCCATGTCGTTTTGCCGCCATTGAGCATGCTGTATCTGCAGCTAAACCAGGTGATGTTGTTTTAATTGCAGGAATGGGAGATGAGAAGTCTTACATTGTTTCTTCACATGCTGAAATGACTGATCTAGAAATTCTAGAGAGTATAGTGTATGCCAAGTGAGTTGGAACAGATTGGCTTAAGCACTTATAGTCAGCTACAAGCTATCAAAGTCGATAGTCGGAAGGTGATGCCTGGAGATATTTTTGTTGCATTGAGAGGGGGGCATCAATTCATTGCAAAAGCATATGAGAATGGTGCTAGTATTGTGATTGCAGAAAACGGTGGAACAGTTGATGTGCCAGATACAGTATTGTGGTTGAAAGAAGCAGCTAGGCTTTACATTAAGCAACTTAATGCAGTAGTGATTGGTGTGACTGGCAGTGTTGGTAAAACAACTTTGACACAAAGTTTACGAGTTGTCTTATCAAATTATGGAAAAGTGATTGCCACCCAGGGTAATCAAAATAATGAAATTGGTTGCGCATTAACTATTTTGAAAGCACCGTTGAGTACTGAGTACTTGATCTTAGAAATGGGTGTTGCGAAGCCATTTGATATGGACTATCTCGTTGATATGGTACAGCCTGATATTGCAGTGATTACTGAGATAGGAGCAACGCACCTTCAAGATTTGAATTCTAATCAGGGTATATGGGCTGAGAAGATAAAGATTTCTGCACCTCATACACAGCTGATTTATACATCAAGACGAAAGTTTCAAACTGTGAAGCCTGTATTGGAAGCATATTATGATCAACATGGCGTTATGCTGAATCAGAGGTTGGTAAAGTTACAACAATCTTATACTTGTAGAGTGAGTCAAACTGTTGTTTCAGGGGTGATAGCAGTCTTAAATCTATTGGGATTAAAGCACCCAAAAACATTGGCGATTGAAAGCGTTGCTCAACGTGCTTGTTTAAAGTTGCACAGTAATGGCGCGGTATGGATTGATGATAGCTACAATGCAAGTCTAATGGCTTATTTCTATGCTTTGGAGGCACTCAGTTGCTACAGGCAAAAGAAAGTGTTAGTAGCTGGAGAGATGGGAGGGCTTGGTGCGCAATCAGCAAAGGTGCATCAGTTCTTCGTTAAAAGGTTAAACTGTGCTGATTTAGAACATGTTATTTTTTATGGCCCTGCAATGTATGAGCCTTGGATGTCGTATTTGGGCGAGGCATCATTTGTGTCGGATGAAGCAGCACTGGATTCTCTACTGAATCAATATAGCAGTCAAGACTACGTCGTTTGGATCAAGGGCTCAAGGCATTTAAAAATGGAATCAATATTATGATTGCTTTTATTATCAGTTATCTTTGCTTTTATTATGGTGCACCAAAGTTGGCAATGATTGTGCAGCCATATCGAGATGATGGAGCTAAGCATCATCATAAATTAGGCACGCCTACAATGGGTGGACTACTTGTATTGCTTGCTATTTTATTAAGGTGTATAGATCAGGTTTTTTCAGTATATGGATTGTGCTTAATTGGGTTTGGTGCGCTTGGGCTCTATGATGACTATATGAAAGTAATGCATCAATCAAGCCGAGGTGTTACGGCAATGCAAAAGTTACTGATACAGGTATTGTTGTCCACATTACTCTTAATGTGTATGGACCTAGATTCAGTGTTGAATTTTTTTGGACATAAAGTTGATATTGGTATGCTTTATCCTCTATTTGCTGGGTTTTTATTAGTTGCAACATCAAATGCGTTTAATTTAACGGATGGTTTAGATGGGTTAGCGGCAACACAAGCTATTTTGATTCTGGGGTTCTTTGGTATTTATACAGCATGGGGCAGTAATCAGTTGGTATTAATTCAGTCTAGTATTGCTGCACTAGGCGTATTTTTGTTTTATAATTGGTATCCAGCAAAGATATTTATGGGCGATGTAGGATCATTGTCTATTGGTGCTTTAATGGCTTTGTTGGCCATTGATTTGAAGCTCGAGATCTTTTTTATTTTGCCAGCTTTAGTGATGATTGTTGAGGTGCTATCAGTCATCATTCAAGTGATATGCTTTAAGAAAGGTTATGGTAGAGTTTTTAAGATGGCACCAATTCATCATCATTTTGAAATAGTAGGTTATCGTGAAACAAGTATTGTGCTTGCCTTTGGCTGTTTGACTTTATTGATGGGTTCAATTGCAGTATGGCTCAACTAGTAGATGTTCTGATCGGGCAAGGGCAGACAGCTGTGCATACGGCTAGATATCTGTTGAAAGAAAAAAGACCCTGTTTGATATTATCTTTAAAGCCTAATCAGTTACCAGAAGATTTAAAACATCTTTATTGTAACCATGTTGAAGATGTTTTGCAGTATTGGCTGAGTCCAGGCGTGCAGCCAAATGACCCAGTTTGGTCTAAGTTAAAGGCAGGTGTACCAGTTCAATTAGATATTGAATATTATTTATTCAATACAACCAGTCAAGTGATTGCAGTGACCGGCACAAATGGTAAAAGCTCTGTTTGTGTATATTTGCAAACAATGCTCAGTAAAATGGGCTATGCAGTAGGTATCTATGGGAACTATCAGCCAGGATTGCTGCAAACACTAAAGCAGCCGCTAGATTATGTGATTCTCGAGTTATCGAGCTTTCAGTTACATTATCTGTCACCGCAATTTCGCTTATCTGCTGCGATAATCACAAACATTGATCAGGATCACTTAGAGTGGCATCAAGGCATCAAGCCATATCAAGCTACAAAACAAAAGATGCTTCAGTTAAGCTCCATTTGTATTACAGAACATGATGTTAAACATTTTAAAGATATTAACTCTAAAAACTGGAACTTAGCAAAGTTGGCGGTTACAGCATTAGGTTATCATATAAAACAAGATCAATTTTTGGTGCAGTTGCCATATCGTTTACAGCAATACAAACAATATCCGATTTATAATGATTCAAAAGCAACAAACATTCATGCTGTTTGTGCTGCTATTCATCAAGTGTCTGAGTCTTACAGGGGGTTTATACTAATTCTTGCTGGAGTCGAGAAGGGATGTTGTACCAAGGTGCTGCAAACTTATATTAGACAGTTCAAAATAGAAGTGTATATGATTGGTGATAACTATCAGAGCTTACAAGACTTGAGCCAGAAACGGTTTCCAGATATGGTGTCTTGTTTGTCGGGTATAGATTTGTCACGTGTGATCTTGTTTTCACCAGGTGGTTCAAGTTATGATCAATATAAGGATTTTATTGACCGAGGACGGCATTTTGACACAATTATCCAAAGCTTATTGGAAAGGGCCTGATATTTATATAGTCATGATTTTCTCATTACTATTAGTATGGGGGCTTGTTAGCATGACTTCAGCGTCATACTTTGTTGCAAGTCATAAGTTAGGTAACGGTTGGTTTTATTTTATTAGACAGTTAAGCCACATCGCAATTTCTTTTGCAGTTGCACTGGTATGTTATTTATTGCCAACACGCTTTTGGTATAAAGTATCACCTTTGGGATTTGTTTCAGCGTGTATTTTACTGGCATTAGTATTAGTGCCAGGTATAGGTAAGTCAGTGAATGGTGCTTCACGTTGGCTATCAATTGCTGGGATAAATCTACAAGTTTCAGAGTTGGCCAAATGGCTTTACGTATTATATATGGCAGGCTACATTCATCGGCGGCAGTACGATATTCAGCATCATTTTAAAGCAATTATGATCCCACTTATCTTGATGGGGTTGATTGGAAGTCTCATTTTAATGGAGCCTGATTTTGGAAGTTTATGTTTGATTGTTATGATTGGGTCATCAATGCTTTTCTTTGCAGGTATGCGTTGGCGTTATATTTTTAGTCTATTAATTCTTTTTAGCACAGGCCTGGCTGTAATTGCTGTATCTGCACCATATCGATTGGCTAGATTAACGACTTTTTTTGATCCATGGGCCAATGCATTTTCAGAAGGATATCAACTGACCCAGTCATTAATGGCAATTGCAAGGGGGGGCTTATGGGGAGTAGGGCTAGGGCAGAGTTTGCAAAAACAGCTATATTTACCGGAAGCACACACAGACTTTATTTATGCAATTATGGCAGAAGAAATGGGTGTGATTGGATGCTTTTTTATATTGTCTTGTTATATATTGCTTTTTGCTAGGATGTTTTATTGGATTATCAAAGCATGCAGGAGTGATGCATTATTTGAAGCAAGCTATATGTTTGGAATAATGGTGTGGTGGTCAATGGCATCAATTTTAAGCATAGCTGTCAATTTAGGTGTAGTGCCAACCAAGGGTATTGCACTGCCTTTAATCAGTTATGGTGGCTCAAATTTATTGATCAACTTTTGTGCAATTGCAATTTTTTTGAAAATGGCCAAACAAATAGAAAGAGAAAGTGAATCATGTTGTTAATTGTTACAGGTCCATCAGGGGGGCATATTTTACCAGCAAAGGCAGTTGCACAGGCATGGCTAGATCAAGGTCATAGTTGCCACTGGATTGGACGTGAAGGTTCTTTAGAGCATCAAATAGCAGATAAAATGCAGATTAACTTTGATGTAATTCAAGCTGTCAATTTTCGAGCCATTCGTATCTTTAATGTTCTATCAATGATAAAGCAGTTATATCACTGGGTGATTTCTGTTAAGTCAGTAATTATAAGAGTACAACCTAAGGCAGTGTTTCTCACTGGAAGTTATATGACTATTGTGCCTGGTATCATCTGCTGGTTCTATAATATTCCAGTGGTGCTACATGAGCAAAATGCTGTTATGGGTTACGCCAATCGATTTTTGAGCTGTTTTTCGACGTTGAATATAGGAGCATACCCATTAAAAAATATAGAACTGGTTGGAAACCCTGTAGGTTATCCAACATATAAAGAGCGATTTCACCAGAACTTGTTGATTATTGGTGGCTCACTTGGAAGTGCTTATTTAAATCAAACATTGCCAGAGCTACTGAAGATCTATCCGCAACTAAAAATTAAGCACATTTGTGGGAAGCATCAGAAAAAAGTAGAGCATCTTTATCAGCTCCGGGGTATTAATGCAGAGGTGATTTCTTTTTCGCATGACATGCTAAGTTTATATGAGTGGGCTGATATGGTTGTTTGTCGAGCCGGTGCAATGACACTCGCAGAAATTACTGCACATCGTCTTCCAGCTCTTACGGTACCACTACCAAATGCTTCACAAAATCATCAATATTATAATGCTAAGTACTTTTTAGATCAGCAAGCAATTTTATTATCTAATCAAGATCAAGATAGTTTAAGATCTGGTTTGAAGAAGTTGATCACTGATCATGATTATCGGATTTATATGATGAAAATGTTACATCAATTACAAACACCTAATGCAACGCAAGAAATTACTACGTTGATAAAAAAGGTGATCAATGATTCATAGTATGCAAATCAAAAGAATGAATTCTTGGCGTCTAGGGTCAACGGTACGCTTTTATTTAGAGCCAAAAACAGAAGCAGAATTAATCACTCAAGTCAAATCAGTTCCGGAAACAAAGCATGGACTCTTGTTTTTAGGGCTAGGGTCTAATGTACTTTTTCCAGATCATGAATTAGATGCAGTATTGGTGAGAATGCGACACTTGAATCATTACACGATAGATGGAGATATCTTTGATGCCCAAGTTGGTCTCACTCTTGCAAAAATCGGTAAAAAAGCAATAAAGCTTGGAATGTGTGATGCTGGTTTTCTAGTGGGCATACCTGGCATGCTTGGCGGTGCATTGGTAATGAATGCTGGTGCCCAAGGACGTGCTATTTGGGATTTTGTTCAGTCAGTCCGTGTTTTAACCGATCAAGGCATCATAGAGCTTTTTCCAGAAGACTTTTGTATTGGATATAGAAATGTTATTGCTAAAAAATATTTTGTACATTGTTTCTTATCAGCTAAATTAAAGTTTGAGATCACTTGTCCAATTATTGCTGATGCATCAATGCGTTCAATGATTCAAAAGCGCAATGCAGCACAACCAATAGGGACTTATAATTGTGGTTGTGTCTTTAAAAACTTACCTGATCAAAGTATTGGTATACTACTTGATCAATTAGGTTTTAGGGGGCGGCGTTTTGGTGGAGCACGTGTTTCACCTAAGCATGCAAACTTTATAGAAAACCATTTACAGCAAGCAACAACAAAGGATGTGTTGAACTTGATTCAAATTATGCAAGATGCAGTTTATGCTGCAACGCAATATCAGCCGCAGCTTGAGGTAAAGATATATGACTAGTGCATTGTCTAGAATTGCACTCATATGTGGAGGTCCATCTGCTGAAAGAGGAATTTCACTGAACTCAACACGCAGTGTGGTCGATCATTTATCTGTTTATCAATTAGAAATTGAAATTTATTATGTCAATGCAGTTTTTGAGGTTTATCAATTAGATCAGTCATTGATCTATTCAAATACATGTGAGGATTTTGACTACAAGTTAGAGTCACAAGATAAGTTAAGTGAGCAGAGTTGGATATCTCAACTGCAAAGATGTGACTTGGTATACCCATTGATTCATGGTCCATATGGTGAGGATGGTGCTATACAGTTAATGCTTGAGAAAAACCATATTGCTTTTGTAGGCGCAGCTTCCTTAACCTGTCAAAAAATGTTTGATAAAGGTTTGGCCAATCAGTATTTGGATCAGCTAGGGTTTGATATATTGAATAGTCAATACTATGACATTTCTAAATCAGTTGCTCAGATTCATCAATTACAAAATCAAATGCCGGTTGTACTCAAGCCCTCAAAGGGAGGGTCTTCATTGGGGGTTCATATCGTGCATGATTTGCATCAAGCACAACAAGCAATAACCGATATTCAATCCTTATATGACTGCGATATTTTAGTGCAAGAGTATTGTACTGGAGTTGAGTTTACAGTTGTTGTGATTGAGAGCCATCAGGGTCCTATAGCATTAATGCCAGCAGAAATTGTAGTACAGGTTGAGGGGATCTATAGTTATCAGAGGAAATATTTGCCATCATCATGCACTCGTATCCACTGTCCCCCAAGATTTAGTCAAGCTTTGATTTTAAAAATTCGACAACAAGCACAGCAGTTATTCAAACACTTTAAGATGAGAGATGTGGCTAGGTTAGATGGCTGGATCGTGGATCAAAAAATTATCTTCTCAGATTTTAATCCTGTTAGCGGGCTAGAACAAAATAGTTTTGTTTTTATTCAAGCCAGTCAATTGGGTATGTCACATCAAATGATACTGGGACACATCATCAATAATGCGGCAAGTAGAGTTAAAAAAATATTGAAATTAAGACCAAAGACAAATAATAGTAAAAAGCCAGTATATGTGTTAATGGGCGGCGCCTCTACAGAAAAGCAAGTTTCACTGATGAGTGGTACCAATGTTTGGTTAAAATTAAATGCTTCAGAGTTTTACCAACCTTATGCTTATTTTTTAGACCATGAAGAAAAGGTTTGGTCAATGGCTTATTCGCATTTATTGAACCATACAGTTGAGGAAGTATTTGAGCAGCTGACTGGCCCAAAAGATCATTATATTTTAATCAATCAGATCAGAAAGCAGCTGAGTTTAGATGCATTACCTATATTATCACCCTCATTGCCAATGTCCGTAGTAGAGTTTGTCAACAGAGCTAAAGAGCAGCAGGCTCAAGTATTTTTAGCACTACATGGTGGACTGGGAGAAGATGGCCGACTTCAGCAGATCTTAGAGTTGCATCAAATTCCATTCAACGGATCCATGCATGCTGTTGCAAGTTTGGCAATGGATAAGTATGCATTTTCCAAATGGGTGAATGCACAAAATATCCAAGGTGTATCTGCACTATCTCAGTTAATTTGGAAAGTTGCTGGAACTCAAGAAGAGAATGATCAGTGGATCTTTAAACAATTATCACAAACCAAATTGATTGCAAAGCCACGCTTTGAGGGATGTTCTAAAGGTATATCGATCATTGAGTCTGCTTCTGATCTAAAAGATATACCTGAAGGCTATATTATAGAGCCTTATATAAGTACTGATCAAATTACAGTACGCAAGCATCAGCTGAAGCATGAGCATGTTAGTGGTTATGTTGAGCTTACAGTCGTTGTTTGGCAAGAGCAGGGTAGATATCGTGCAAAGCCACCAAGCTTGTCTGTAGCAGCTTCAGCGTTCTTAAGTGAAGCAGAGAAGTTTCAGGGGGGGACTGGGATTAATTTTACACCTCCACCCAAAGCTATCATGTCTGAAAGGCAGGTTGAAATTGTGCAAGAAAAATTAGAACAGATTGCGGTTAACTTATCGTTACGGCATTATGCAAGATTTGATTTATTTTACCACTGTCAAAGCAATCATATGATCATTATTGAGATGAACACACTGCCAGCGCTCACACCATCAACTGTACTCTTTCATCAAATGTTAGCTTGTAAGCACTCAAGATCCCCAAAGCAAGTCTTAGAAGCGTTATGTGATTTTTCTTCTTGATGAAATAGATAGTAGTGGATCTGACAGTAGAGCTCTGTTATGTTGAAACTATACTATTTAATAGATAAATAAAAATGGTTACAGTAATCCATAATTATGTTGATGATATTCGCTCAAAAATTAAGGCGGACCGGAGCCACATCAATGGAAAAGTTTATTTTGCTTTAGGACTAAGTATTTATTTTCTCTTCCTGACGTCGTATGTTTTTTTCATTAATCAATCTCTATTTTTACTAGCTACATCTGCACTATTAAAGATACTGTATGCGTGTGTTTCCTTGGCCGGTCTTTATTGGAGTTTTATACCTTATGTGTTAGTGCCTGACACAAAGATTGTTGAAACTAAAGAGGGTGCATACTGCTTGAAGAGGGTAAATTATATAAAGTCTATGCGACTGGAAAGACATTTGAATTGCCCGATTTAGATTTAGGCGAGATAGTTGAAGTATATTGTGCAGATCCAAACTGTGTATTTACTCAAAGTAAAAGATTTTTAGTTGATGGTAAGGATACTCGCTCTCTATCCGAACTGGATAATTTTTTGAAGTTCAAAAATGTACGTAGTTATAGTAAGAGTTTGGTGCTTGGTGCTGAAAATTTTCACAGTATTTCGACTCTTGAGGCGCCAAACTTGAAGGAATTGGAACTCAAAAGGAGTAATAGTTTTTTTAAAGAAGATGACTTAGCACCCTATGGGCTCTTTTGCCTCAATTAGAATCTATTGAAGGGCTCAGTAATTTGAAATACTGTATGCCGAAAGATAAGCTGAGTTTTGCTCAGATTGCCTCTATACCAGATAGTGCATTTAAAGGTCATAGATCGATTAATATTCATGCGCCTAAAGCAGTATCCATTGGCTGGGCAGCATTTGAGAAGGTCAAAAATTTTAAATTTTGTGCTGACCAAGTACAGACGGTAGGACAAAATGCTTTTGATGATTGTGAGAGTGCTTATATATCCCTTAATGGTTTACAAGGCTTTACATCGTCATCAGTATTTAACGGTTCGACAGTACATAGCTTAGAGCTCTTAAGCTTAGTATCAACTGATTATTATAATTGTAATCACGGTGAAAATAGCAGTATTACTTGGCCCAAAAAGCTTCATGCGATTAAGATCAAAATGCTTAGTAGCTTAAGTGAAAGGGCTGTTAGAGCTTGGCAAGAGTATGGGGATACATTTATTATTTTTGCATATGATCAGTGTAAGCACTTATTTGAAGACAAAGATAACGTTTTGAAAGCAGCGTATGAAAGAGGCCGTGAAGTATATAATTTGCTTTCATTTAGTGTAGGTGATACACCAGTTGATGCAAATAAAGCGCTTGATTTGATGCTAGAAAATGCTTCTGGTGGTTGCTTTAAATCTCACGCTGTCAATCCTCCAGAGGCAGTAACCCTGTGCACTTCGGAGAATGGATCACTGATGCTCAGAAAACGAGGCATGGGGTCTGTATTTCAATTAGATCAGTATACGGGGAGTATCTGTACACAGGTTGAGAATTTGGAGGATCTTAAGGGTTTGAGGGTTTGATTCTGTCAAGCCTTGCTAAATTGTCATGTATGATTGTGTCTATTATTCTTCGGTCTATGGTCTAAGAGTGCAGCTAATTGATCACTACGGAAATATGAAAGATTACAGCTATCATTAATTGACAAGGTCATCATTGCCAGCTTTAGAGCCACCAGCTGTTAGCATGTCAGCAAGGCAAGTGATACTCCTTTGAATAAAGAGCGGATATATTGATCTCACAACTTTACTTTGCTACCTTAAATATGAATTATTCTAGGATAAGGAAAAATGAAGAATGTACTTTATTATAAATCTGATAATCTTGATTCAAGATTTAAGATAGCTAAGCGTGCTCACAACATGAAGATTTACTTTTTGAGTGCGCTCAGCATTTGCTTAATGGCATGTACAATATTTTTTTTCATTATGGTTGAAAGTACATTTCTAGGTACTGGTGCTTCATTGCTATTTTATGCAGCATTCACTTGTTGCTTTGGTTCGTGTCTTTTTGTGAGCATTCAGCCTTGGTTATCGACAATGGGAGGGGAAAATTATGTTGAAACCAAGGATGGAGGGTATGTTGTAAAGGGGAAAAATCTTTCTAGGATCTATGCTGTTGGGAAATCATTCCAGCTACCAGATTTATCTCTTGATGAAACAGTTAAGGTATACGCAGACCCAAAGTGTGTCTTTATTCAAAGTAAAACTTCTAAATATGCCGATGCTGGCATTGCAGGGCTTAATGCAACGCCAGAGCTATTTAAATTTGAGTGTGTTCGCTGGAATAGAAATAGTTTAGTGCTTAATCAAGACAGTCTTTGTGATGTAGATAGCATAGAAGCGCCTCATTTAAAAGAATTACAAATTATTAATCATAAAAAATATACTTCTCAGAAATTTTGCCAGGATATTCTTCAGTTTTTGCCTCAACTAGAGGTTTGTGAGGGGCTTAATTCGATAGATTTGCCTTGGGTTTTAATGACGGGTGTTCTTAAATTAAATCATCTCAAGGAAATAGAAGATGCCGCATTCCAGGGTGCTTTTGATCTGACTGTTCATGCACCTAAGGCGGCACTCATCGGTTCGCATGCATTTGGTGACACAAATGGTTTAAGCTTATGTGCTGACACAGTAAAAAATATTGATGGTGCTTTTTTGGGTTGTAAGAATGCAAAAATATCACTTAATGGCTTGGTGAAGTTTCATGAAAGGCATGCATTTGATAGTGCAGAAGTTTTGAGCTTGGAGCTTTCAAGCCTTGAATTGAGTGATTATACGCATATAATTGATCATGAATTACATAGCTCCTCTATTAGATGGCCGACTAGATTAGCTGCAATTAAGCTTAAAAGGCTAGAAATAATTTCTCAGGATACGATTAGTCAGTGGAGAAATTACGGGGAGTCATTCATTATTTTTGCATATGATACTTGTAAACATCTGTTTGAATCTGATGGCAACCCTTTGAAAGACGCTTATGAAAAAGGACGTCGGGTATATAATTTATTTGCAGTATTGAGGTATAAAGGAATTGAGATAGATGCAACTAAGGCGCTTGATTTGATGCTGGAGAAACATATGGATGGGGAGTTTTTTTCCCATGCTGTTTCTCCTCAGGATAAAGTTACGCTCTGTTCTAGCGGTAATGAATCAGTAGTTTTGAGTTTATATGATCGCAATTATTATAAGCTTGAGCAGCATATAGATGGGCAAATAACATTATTAGAGGTTGATGGTACAGAGTTAGTTGTTACGACCTAGACCTAGGCCTCTCTGCTGCCTTGGTGCTTCTTTCTTGGTATTCTTAGATGAGGGTGTTTGTTTTCTGACTCTGCTTTTAGCTGATGGGCCATTTCCTTGCACCAGCGAGGGAGAGGTGCCAGGAGTGGAAGCTGAAGAGCTACGATATACTGGCTGATTGGATGTACGAGATCTTTCCTCCATACCGCTAATGCTTTTTTCAGGGCTGTGTGTAGACTTTTGACTCTTATGATATGAATACTCGTCATATATCGAGTACAATGAGATAATGCCAAAGACAACTATAAAAGCAATTGTAACTACATGAGTTATGGGAGCTAAGGTTGCTAATAGAGCAATAACTGCTATGGATAGTACCAATAAGAGAAAATTTATTTGAGTTCTATTTTCTTTTTCATCAGATATAGTTACGATAAGGTCTTTCAGTGGTTGAGTGTACTCATACTGATCAGGGTTACTGAATTTAAGTGTATCTAGGAGAAACTGATTAAATTCTTCTTTAGGGTATTTACCTCTCAAATTTGCTATAGCGGAGAATGCGATTTCTTCTTCATTAAGTTCTTGCGCAATCTTTGTTGCTACTTTCATTACTTTAGCAATCTAATGCTTTAGATCATTAATTTCTACCATTTTAAACCTTTTAAGTTATACCTTAAGAAGGTTTATAGGCATAAAAAATGATTTGTCAGATTATTTTGAGTGATCTTTGATATATAGATTATAGATAGAAGAGATGAGATAGCCAGTTAGCGCGCCATGTGCTATACCAAATATTAAGGCAATTAAAATGCCTCTGGGTCCTGTGCCAGAGCCTGGGTAAAGCCGGTCTACAGCTTGCATGAATCCTGGTATTTCTCCCGTGAAGTGAGAGAGTAAACCAAGTACAATGATGCTTATTCCCCATGCGCCTGCTAAGGCAATGCTGAATGCAGAACGATTTAATTGATTGTGCATGACATCTTCCTAATGTTAAATTGAGTTTAGCACGATTTTTATAAAACGTTAAGTGCTTAAATAGTTGGGATTGTAGGATAAGGTAACTTCACTAAGGAGAAGAGATGTTTAGATTATGGGGGACAAGTATATCAACATTAGATACATTGTTTAAAGAGGTAAGCGAGAAAAGTTTTAATATCGAAAGTTTCAAATCTCCTATATTTATTAATAAAATTGGTCAAGAGCTTAGTAACCCTAATAGCGCAAAATATAATGATTGTTTGGTGGCGTTACTAAAACAAGAAGTGGGCACATCTGCGTTAGGTGAGCTGCAGGTAAATCAGCCCATTGAACCTCAAGAGTATTCTTTGCCTGTTAGTTACTGTTTGCTTAGTAGTACACAGGGTAGAACTGTTCTTCGGCATTTGATCTCGAATCAGGCTTCAATGATAGATATTATGTTGTTTGATCCAGAATTTCCTATGCTAAACCTACAGTCACCTTTGGCATACTTTATTGCTTTTGGGCTGTTTGATGATGTTTTGGTATTAATTGAGCAGAGCAATGTGGGAGCAAGTAAAGTCATTCGACATTTAATGAAATATAATCAGAGTGTGTTAGAACTTATAAATAAATCAAAAGGACAAAAGATATTGCAACATCTCTTGCTGAAGTGTTTTGATGAGGAGGCTAAAGTTGGAGTGTTGTTGTTAGGGATGTTGCTTAGAGATTTTTCTGATGTAAAAGAGCAATTATTAGATATGATTAACTCTGTGCTTGAGCAAGTGAGGTTTGAGCCGTTGCTACTTGAAATGTTAATTGAAAATGAT
>JBDQEV010000001.1:0-58389 GCA_040266255.1 Gammaproteobacteria bacterium | reverse complement strand
GTACCTATGAACAACACTATAATACACCCTCCTCAATACACTCTTTTGCATGTGCAAGCGCAACTTCAGACTCACCACCACTCAAAATACGTGAAATTTCTTTGATCAGATCCTCTTGTCCTATTGCAGCAATACGACTCTCGATTTCATGATCAGCAATATACTTTGTCACTTTGATATGATGAGCTGCACTTGCTGCAACTTGTGCTAAATGACTGATTGCAACAACTTGCGCACGACTTGCAAGATCTTGTAGGAATAACTTCATTTTTTTCGCTGCTTCTCCACTTAATCCGACATCAACTTCATCTAGAAGCATGATTTTACTCTTCGTACAATATGCATGTATCATTAGACTTACCCTTGATAGCTCACCTCCTGACAGTTGCTCTACTGACTTAACTGGCTTTCCAGAAACACTAAAGCCGATGTGAACCATTGATCCCCCATTATAAGATAGCTTTGCCTCTGAAACATTGATTTCACATTGCATACCATCAATGCCTAGAGCAGGTAATGCTTGGTTAATTCTATTTTGCAGCACTTGCGCACCTAATACTCTTTTTTGATAAAGGATATCAGCTGCGACCATTAACTGTTCCTTGTATAAAGCAGTTTCTTGTTCAATCTGAGGCAACTGATCTATAGCAGTTTGTATAGTATTAATTTGTTCTTGCATATTTTTGTGGAACACTGGTAGCTCACTCACAGGTACTTTATGCTTGCGCGCTAAGTCTCCCAAGTTAGATAATGTTTCTTTAGCAGCATGTGCCTTCATGTTGGTCTCTTTTTGCCTCACCTCTAGTGCTTCAATTTTCTCCTGCATGACATCGATTGCATCTTTTAGCTCTATACTCTGCTCTTTTAAATCTTGATAATCTTCTAAGCCTGTAAATATAGCCAATTTACGCTCAGCTTCACTTAAGACACTGGATAAAACATTAGCTTTTGATGCTATATCCGCAAGCTGCCTATCTTGATATACAATCTCATGTAGATTCTCAATATTGCTCTCAATATCTAGCGCATTACCTAATTCATTTGTGTGATACTGCATTAATTCTAAATCATCAACCATTGACATGCTATTTAGCAACTGAGTATATGTTATTTTTAAATCATCATATTTTGACAACATTGTATTAAAGCTTTTTATACAATTTGCATCAATCGTTTGATCTAATAATAACTGCTGATGTTTTTGTTGTTTTAATAACTGTTCACTGCTTTGCTGGCAGTCTAGCACCAATAATTGATATATCTTTTGCAGCTCTGATAGTGTTACTACTTTATTATTGACCTTTATGCTTCTTTTAGACATTGAAAGCTGATGATCAATTTCAAGTACTGCACCATATTGTGATGATAGTTGATGACCTGCTATATCAACTGATATTTTAACGTGTGCAGACTTACCCCACTGTCCAATAATACTTTTTGTAGCTCTTGCACCAAATGCAAAGCGAATTGCCTTGAGTAAAAGTGACTTTCCGGCCCCAGATTCTCCAGTAATGACATTGAATCCTGCGCCCAACGTCAATTTAGCAGACTGTATTAATATAAAGTTATTAATTTCTATATCTTTAATCATTATGTTATTTTAGTATGTATTATTCCTCTAGCCACCCTACTAAACTTTTGTTTCCCAGTTCAGTTTGTTTTGTAGTGTATCATAAAAATCGTAATGCCTTGGATGAATCAGTTTTAATACTTTTGCATGCTTTTTAATTGTAATACTCTTAATCTCATGTCCTTTTGTAATTGCATTTGCATCTATTGATAGAACCGCCTCAGAACCTTTCCAGTGCGTCACATTCAATTTAACCTCAGATGTTGCTGGTATCGTTAAAACTCGGGAGGATAGATGTCTAGAACATACTGGAACCAACGATACAGCGTCTATATTTGGATGCAGTATTTGTCCACCAGCCGATAAAGAATATGCTGTAGACCCAGTTGGTGTAGACACAATTAAACCATCACCCAACTGCTCATATACAAATCGATCATCTATAAATGCTTCATAACGAATCAACTGTGTTGAGTTCACTTTTGAAACCATCACTTCATTAATTGCTAAGTACTGCTCACCTTGATGCTCACAACTTAACACAATTCTATCATCTTCAATAAAGTGACCTTGAAAGATTGATTCTAAAACCCCGTCCCCATCACATTCTACATCTGCTAAAAATCCAACTTGGCCTGCATTAATACCCAATATAGGAATTTGATGCTGATGCGCATATTTTGCATGGTGCAACAAGGTCCCATCCCCTCCTATAGAAATCACTAAATCCGGTAACTCACCGTCTTTAACTTTGTGCATATTCATTTTTTCAATAAGCTTTTCAATTTGTAAAACATATTGTTGGCTATCTTTTAAAAAGGATTGAATGGCTACTGATTTAAAAACGGGCATAATTTTCTCTCTGTAACAGTTTCAGTTGTTTCATCTCACTCAAAATATGATAACATATATTAGAGTAAAGTTTTCAAAAACATCTTTACCGTTATTAATCGATTACTGGTTTTCAAATATGGATAACACTAGTCATACATACGAGCCTGCTTGGTGGCTTCCTAACCCTCACCTACAAACGCTCTATCCTTTTTTGTTTAAAAAACCTCAAGAAATATCTTTTATTTCTGAAGTCTTTGAACTACCAGATGGTGATTTCATTGAAAGCATATGGACCAGTAAAAATAATGCACCAACAATCATTTTACTACATGGCCTACAGGGCTCTGTGAACTCGCATTACATCAACTCACTATTATACCGTATACAAAATGAAACTAACTGGAACGCTTGCCTACTTCATTTCAGAGGCTGTAGTGGTGAGAGCAATCGATTAGAAAGGCAGTATCATAGCGGTGACACTGAAGATATCAAGTTCATTTGTAACTTGATCAAACAGCGTAACCCTCAAGCCCCAATTGCTCTTGTTGGTTTTTCATTGGGTGGAAATATTCTACTAAAGTTATTTGGTGAACTGAAACAATCTAACTTAGCATCAACTGGCGTAGCAGTATGCCCACCATTTGATTTGCACCAAACAGCTACTGCAATACAGCAAGGCATCGGTAAACTATATGAACAAATGTTTTTACAAGATATTAAGAAAATGTACAGTAAAAAAGTGAGATCTGGGCGTGCGTCTGAATCTTTATTAAAAGAGCTCAATAGTGTTTCATCTCTAATTGATCTAGATAGAAAGGTTACAGCACCACTACATGGTTTTGATTCATTAGAGGAGTACTATAATGACTCTAGTAGTTGTAACTATCTACCCTTCATCAAAAAACCCACACTGATAATCGCAGCAAAGAATGACCCAATTGTGAATTACCATAAAATCCCAGAACCACATGAGATATCACCACACGTTCAGCTGGAGGTATATGAGCATGGTGGTCATATAGGCTTTATGAGTGGCCCTCCCCATGCACCATATTATTGGCTAGATCAAAGAATACTTGCACACCTTGCTACATATATTCCTTTAGATATACTAGAAATCAATTAACTTAAATGTCTGACGTTTGGATTTTCTTGATACGCTTTTATAATTGATTCGATTACACTGGTAACAACAGAGTTTTTCTCATCATCAGAAATAACGCCCGTACCTTCTGACTGCTTATTCAATTTCTCTTGTATGTACTTCGATGCCGATCCTGATGGAAATATATTTGCGAGCACTCGTCTTGCTTCCATTGGACCTAATGACTCATATAAAACAGTTCTTACCAATACATCTTCTGATGTCGTTGAAAATGCCCAAAGTTCTACTGGGCCTAATGTCAATGTTAAAAGCTGTAAGTGATTTCCATTTTTAGTTGCAAACTGACCTAAAAATGTTGCGCCTCCCTCTCTTGGACCTCGAACTGACTGTCTCAGAGCAGTTTGAGCGGTCTTTGATAAACCAAAACGCTGTGTAGTTTCTTTAATTGCTTGCTCTGGCCCCGCATCCATAATGAATGTAGAAGTTGCAAACTTAACAATCTGATCATCAAAGTCTGCTAAATCCTGTGATATAACACAAACTTGTACTCTCCACTTCCTTCCTTCTCTCATATCTACTAATACTTGATCTCTGACTGCATCAGATTTTGCAGTCCGATGGAACTCATCAAAAACAATACGCTTTTGATCTTCTTTAAGCTCTGCAGCTCTTTTTTCATGATGCAATCGATACTTTTCTGGCAGTGATGCAACCGCCTCTTTATTAAGATAAAAATCTTTTGCTATAATATAGCGTGCTAACATATACATTACTGATGTTTGCCGCTCAGCAGCTTCACCACCGCTCTTAGCAACCTCATCTAAGTCAAACGATATAACTCTCGCTTCACCTAAATCAAACTGTGTATACCTTGACAATACTGGGTATTCCCTAACGGCACTTGAAAGCATTCTGACAAATGCATCAATCAAGCTCTCCCCTGTAGAAACTGTTATTTTTCCATATAAATCAACCACTGCTGCTGAACGTGCTATTGAGGTTAAATCACTCAGCAAAGGAACAGCATTCCTCTGTGCTAATAACGCCTCCCTAATATGCCCTGCATCAAATAAAGCATCTGTAACTTCCCACCAACTAGTCTTAGAGTCCACCTGATGCTTGATACTGTCTAGCATCTCATCAACTTTTTCACTAATTCCCTTGGTGTAAACATTTGGGTTACTATCATCATTTAGCGCTTTATATGCTTCATCAACTACCATCCCAACCAAGTCAGCTACACCATCATATGCTGATGCCTGCCCAACTGGGGTAGCAAGTAGTGAGACAAAGTTCACTAAAAATGACCGCTCTAATGGTAGTGGAAAGCGGCTACCTAACTGTGTATCAAAAGGATTGATTGAGTATTCCTTTGACATATTAAACCGAATGTATGATGCAAGATGCTTTTGATCCTCAGGTAATGCTTCTTTAATCAAAGAGACTAACCCAGAACTTGATGGGCCAATATCAATCACTGAAATTCTTGGCAAGCGCTGTATCCCACCCTGTACACACAAGCCTAAATTAATCGCATTAGATAAAACAGACTTACCTGAACCTGGACGAGCATAAATCATGTCAATCCATGTAGTTTGTAAAGGAGAGCCAGGCTGATATGCCCATAATTTACCATCTGGAGAGCGTAACATCAAAGAGCCATTTTGCCAAGGTGAAGCTGGACGAGTTAATGGCATCATTTTAAGAATATCTCTCAGGGAAGCAACTGTTTTAGGCGCTGGAGAATCATAGGTCATCCCCAACATACTTGAAATTGCACCTTCAAAAGGATCTCCGCAGACCTCAGTCACATCAATTGTGCCCCAACCTTGTACAGCACGAGCAAGCGTTGCAACTTGCGTTCTCAACTTTTTCAAATCTTCTTCTCTTGAACCGGTCTCATTCACCCAAGTTGAAAAAACTGCACGAACAATGACTACAGAATCATCAGTCTCAAGGTCTAAATAATCTAGTAGCTTTACAGCATCATTAATCAATCTATTCTGCGAAGATGAGAATGCAAGAACACTTGACATTGCACGCTTAAACTTCAGAGATGACAATCCCCCACCTTTTACATTGAAGTCCATTTTCCATGGGAAATGATTTTGAATTACCCTTGAGAACAGACGGTTAAATGGCTGTACATCTTTTGGATATAAATCAATATAAATTGAGGAAAAGAGCTTATCTCCCACTCTACATGTTTTGATATCAAGAACCTCACCATCTTGAGGAAATAACTGTGATTCTAGTGATGGCCATAATAAGTCTGCTAAATCAGCCTCAGGGGAGATGTTTAAGTTTTCTTCTACCACTTTAGGTTTAACTTTATCTCCAATTAATACTGGTGACCAACTTTTATCTGTGAAATTTGGAAATGAACTATATCTAATATGATATACTGCTTCATGCGCAGGCAGTAATGAGCAACTCACACCAGCAGAATTGAGATCTGACACAATTGATGCAACAAACGACTTATGTGCATCTCTAATCTCATGCAGTGAAACTACTGGGCTTTGTGTCTTTTTGAAGTTTGGCGTTTTTTTCTCTTTTAAATCTTTTATCTTATCTTTGGATGCGGATCGTAACTGCTCTCCAGTCAAAACATCTAAATGTGTATTGATCACCAAGAAAACATCTTCAGATGAGCAATAACGACTCATATAATCTACACGTTCTCTGAGAACATCTTCTAAGTCTAAATCTAATCGTTTAGCCGTCTCTCTTGCTAATGCATAATTCTCTGATATTTTATCTTTTACCTGATCAATATTATAACTGAAGTTCATTGACCATGTATGGCCTACATTTTTCATCGGCGTGTTAAAAGTTTGCAATGATTGCTCAATTAATCTTGCATACTCTTCCTCACCTACCAGTCCGATAAAGCCTCTAATTTGAATAATAGAAACCAAAGTCCCATCGTCTCTAACTAAATCAAACTCTCCATCAGCTGTTTGAAGATCAGTATAGCTACTACCTGATTTTTTAAGGGCCACTGATATCGTGCTTCCTAAGAAAGACACTCCATCTAAAATTCCTTCTAATATTGATGATGCCATGGCTTAACTCCTGTACTAAAACATCTGCGCCTGATGTGCCCAATTTAAAATATCCTTTTCAAAGTGTTTTAATGAAGGCAATAGCCTTAGATCTTTTAATATTAATTCTTCAGTTGAAAAATCCATTCCAGGTGTATCTATCATCATACGTCCCATAAACCCTGGACTTGACATTCCTTTACCAAAATGACCTTCAACCTCTGCTGTTCTAAGCTTTAAAGTCTTGACCATTGAATCTGCCTTGCTCGATAAATGTGAACCATTAACAATGGCTGCAAATAGCACATGTGAAGCTCCATTTAACCGAGCTTGGCTTATATCAGGCATATGAATCAGGTAACCACCACCAGGTAGTAGATTGCCAACAGACTCTAAGAATATACATTGCACACAGAATGGACAAGCAGTTGCTAAGTTGCTCATCAAATTATTTCTATAATTATGATCAACATTAACAACTTTCATACACTTAGAGGACTGAAAACCACAAAACTGGCAAGTATTGTGGTCTCTAGCTTTTACTTGATCTGCATACGAGGTAAATTTAGGGTCAATATCTCTTTCAAGATACAGCATCAAGGATTCTCGACCTAAGCGTAAATTAAGCTCATGCATTCTAAGTTCCAGTTTAACCAGGACGACCAGCAGCGTCAGCAGCGCCACCAGCGTCAGCAGCACCATCTTGGAAGCCTTGCCCAGTAAATCCGCCTTTTTTTCCGCCATCAGCGAATAGAGTTGCACCACCAGTATCAACAAGACTTGGTAAGAACGCTAAACAAGCACCTATAACAAGCATGGTTAATGGCGTTCCTATTGGAATTTGCTGTGGATTATCTTTATGCTGTTTCAGCTTAAATAAACCTGCAGCCATAAATACAAGGCCAGCAACTTGCGCAACACCAATAACTAACTTTCCAACAGCTGCTAGCTGGCTAGTAATCGTAGTAGCAACTGATCCAATTCCTTGTCCTGTGCCAGCTCCCCCAGCACCATCCGCCTGTGCAACGACCTGAGTTAAAGATAACAAAGGCAACGCTCTTATTAAGAGTGATCTAAACATTATGTTCTCCAGTTAAAGTTACGATAAAGTGTTTATCTTATTAAATGATGACTCACCTGCTTCATTAAATAATGTGTCTCTAGACGCATCTTCTAATGATGGCATATAGACTAATAAAACACCAATAAAAAAAAGCATGATTGGTGTACCAACGGTCGTTTGCTGAGGATTATCTTTAAACTGTTTAAACTTAAAAATTGAAACAACCATAAAACAAAGCCCACAAATAAAAGCCAGTGCTCCCATCATTTTGTAAACGTTAATGACATCTTGTTTACTACTTATTGCGATCTCTGTAATAGTTTGCGCTTGAATCAAATTAAAGCACAACACCAATAAGCTTTTTTTGAGTATTCCTATCATCATCAATCGCTAAATAAGTTCGTTATGTCCTGAGTCTCGCCGGCTGTTTTTCCTGCATATTCATTCGCCCCCGTCAAACCACTGGCAGAACTTCCAAATACTGTTTGTCTCACCTTAGGAAAAACATTCGGTATAAATAACAACATTGCCCCAGCAATAAAAAATGCACCTGGAGTTGAAACAGGAATCTGTGTTGGGTTTTCTTTTACTTGCTTAAGTTTAAAAATACCTGCAACAATCAATCCAGAACCTATCAACAAAGATGCTGCATAAATGAAAATCAATATACCAACTAACGCTTGATCTTTTACATTACATAAGATTGCACCAATTGTACCAGGTGTTGTTGACTCAGCACAAGTAGCAGTTAAAGCAACCATAGGTTGAAGTGCAACACTGAGTAATAATATATTTCTATAACTCTTCACTATCACACTCCAAAAGTTTTCGTAAAGACATTTGCAGTTGCTACAATATTCACAGCTAGAACGCCACCAATGATATGTATAAAACCTTTTGAAATAGTTCCAGGCTGCGCACCTTGACCAGTTGCTTTAGACAATATCAGAAATCCTCTCAGTAGTGCAATCATTCCAATCAGTTGAATGATGAAAATAACTGGCTTTATTTGCTGTATAAAATCAGTATTACTTTTTGCATAAGCGAGATCTGCAGCGGCAGCGATACTTCCCTCATTGTAGATGGTCTTATTAATACTTGTTAGAAATGTAGGTAATGCAGTTAAACAAGCACCAATAATAACTAGCATCATTGGGCCAGTGACACCCGCATCTACATTCATAAACGCAGTTCTATGCCCAAGCTTTTTTAATCGATTAATCCCAGAGAATACAAAACCTACTCCAACTACATAATAGAGGTAAACAAAAAACTCTTCAGAACCAGCCAGTCCTTTCACAATATTATCACCAACTGTTTGAGCTGAAACAAACTCAAATGTCAGTAAAAAAAGAGCTGTTAACAAATTAACTTGCATCAAATCCAATCACCCTGCCTGAAGAAGTATTCACAATTCCCTCAACTGGCTTAATTTCAGTTACTCTACCATATGTAGGAAGTTTATCACCAACTTTCACTGTTGTATTATTGCCTGATCGGTCTACCAACCATGCTCTACCTGAGATTACAGCTTTAATGCGATATTCTTCTAACACAACCTCTTTTTTATCCTGAGACTTTGCCATATCTTTATCAATCAGCTTTTCTAGCTGTGCAGATGTTCGCTTAAGACTAATGTTAATATCATCTATTTTCTGATCTAATGTTTGAACCCTAGATCTTAAGTCTGTATTTTGCCTATTGAGTGAAGAGACTTGACGCTGCAACTTTTCCAGATCTTCATCCTTCTCAGTTGTTTCTTTAAGCATTGTATCAAATGAAGTATAGGATGCTGATTGCTCTTGCATGGTTGGAGGCTCAGCGACTTCCTGCTGTACTTCCTCAGCCTCTACTGGCTCTATCTCACTGCCTGAAGAAAACAAGTTGAGCAACACATATAAGCCTACAATGCCTCCTAGCGTATACATAACATTTTTGTTACGCAAAATAGACATTAAGTCTTCTGTTCCGCCTGAAGCTGAAGCATTACCAAACTCTTGTGTTGTTTCTTTCTGAAACTCATAGCCCTGATCTGCTGTTTGCTCATTCGTTTTATTTGGATCATTATCTACCATTACTATCTCCCAAATTAGTCTGCTTGATCTTCAAAGTCGTCCATAACCAGTAAGCCAAATGTTGCACCTGACCGCATTCTGATTGTTGGCTCTTTATCTTGGAACTTTTGTACCTCACTCACTAGGTTATCTCCAACTTTTCCTAGTCCGGCCGCAAGTATTTTAGATTGATTAATATTACCACCATCTACTGTGACAGATGTTCCATTCACCCCTGTTGATGTCGAAACAGTTGTACCGATATTCTTGGCTACATCATTGAGACCAGATAAGAACGATGCACCAAACAATGCGCCATATTTCAGCAAGTAGTGACTCTCAATCTCAACATTATTGACTGTATTAACGTCTACAGCAAATACAGAAATGCTTTCTGTTCTATTTTTTGTAGGCCGATTGATTCGATCAAACTTCAATACCAGCTTGTTTTCATTTTGCACAAAGCTACCTAGTACTCTTGATCCCTTAAGTGGACCATTAGCAATAGTTGCAAGCACTGGAGTAGGATCTTCTGAGTTTAGATCATTGTCCAATACCGCATACATTAGACTTCCTGCTTTAATGAAGTTACCCTCTTGCAATACTTTACTTTCTTGCTGACCATTGACAATATTCATACCATATTTCTCAGGGGTCAGTGAAGAAGAACTCACAGTCTGTACAGGCATGCTATCCCAAGTAGAATATAGGCCGCTTGCCTGTGATTGCATCGCTGATGCAAGTCTTAGAATCTTTGCCTCTCTATCTTGCTCCTCTAATAGCAAGTCTGTATCGCTGCGAGTCAATGATGTACCTGATAATGCAATTTCATCTGCAGAAGAGCTTTTAGCAATTTCAGACTGAGAAAATCCTGCATTGACTAAATCTAATATACTATATCCAGCATTTAAAAGATTTTCAGTCGAATCTAAACCTTTTAGTTCAGATGCATTGACTCCAGCTGCAAATAGCTCATTAGAACTGACTCCAGAAGCAACCAACCTTCTTGCATCTACGCCAGAATCTAAAAGCTCCGAAACACTCACTCCAGCATTTAAAAGTGACTCAATAGAACAGCCATCGTCTAAAATCTCTTTTACACTCAGGCCTGAGTTTAGCATCATATCGATCTGTTTTGGACTACAGCCGCTCGTATTTGTATCTGACACATATAATTCATCAGGATTAATACCTGCTCTGATCAAATCACCCTTAGTCATCCCTGATGCAAGTAAGTCATCTATACTGTACCCTGCCGCAAGTAAATCATTTGCTGAAACGCCTGCTGCTATTAGCTCATCAAGCCCAAAACCAGCCCTTTTCAGCTCGCTGACTGAATAACCAGCAGCAAGCAACTCTCCAGCACTTGCACCTGCTGCACGTAGAGATTCTGCATCGCAGCCTAACATGAACAGTTCTTCAACAGAAATACCAGCTTTATACATTGCACCACAACCAACGCCACTTGACTTAAGGTCTCTAATACTGACACCAGCATTCAACAAGTCTTGAATTGGAATACCCGCAGCAACCAATTGATCAGGCGTAAAACCAGCCTCAAGCAAACTTGCAGCATCATAACAAGCATCGACTAAATCTTCTAAACCAACTCCAAGCGCAACCAAATCAGATGCAGAAAAGCCGATTACGCGCATTTGACCAGGTGTCACCCCTTCTTGAATTAAATCAGCAGCTCTATATCCCTCATCAGCCATTAATTTTGCTGAGCAACCTAGGCTTAACAAAACTTTTGCATTAACGCCCATCGACATTTGAGATTCAATGTATTGTGCACTACACTCACCATTCTTAAGCTGTGCTCTATTTTTCTCTGCAAATGATACCTCACGATTCGTAAAGCCTGCACTTGACAGATCATCTACTGATAAGCCAACTGCTAAGAACTGTGCAGGTGTAACACCAGCTGCAGCAATTTCACTCACAGAATAGTCAAGATCTAGCAACTCTCTTACTGTAACCCCACCATCATATAAATCCTCTGCCTTAACACCACCTGATTTAATTTGAGATTGGTCCTCAGTTGCAATAAGAAGCCCACGAGCACAATACCCACCATCAACAATATCGCCAGAATTTGCGCCAGATGCAATCATATCTGCTAACGGCACACCTGCAGCTCTCAAATCAGCAATGGAAACACCTGCAGACAGTAACTGTTCAGGGGTAAAGCCAGCATCTAATAGCTGGTGTACGGAAACACCTGCAGCCAATAGACTTGAGGCTGAAACACCTGCTGCTCGCAATTCACTGATACTATAACCTGCATCAACTAAATCTTTTACTGAGAAACCTGAAGCCAGTAACTCCTCAGCACTGAAACCAGCAGCTCTTAGCTCTGCTGCAGAATATCCAGCATTCTTCAAATCTTCAAGTGTGCAACCAAAACATCTAAGCTCTGAAGCCTTTACGCCTGCTTCTCGTGCTTTTTTAAGATTTTCAGGAGAACAACGATCTACATCTCTTTGCACTTGTTTTTGGTCATATTGATCAGTGAACTTTTCCATGTCTAAAGAATATTGAGGCTTAATCAATGTTGGAATACTACTTTGGCCTAACCGAGCTGCTTCATCTACAGAGGCCTGATTTTGAGAAGAGATGAGCTTCGAATACTCAACAGATGGATCTCCAACTCCAGGTAACGACTCAATTTCTGGGTTACCGCCTACCTGAGAAGAAGCCGTACCAGCATCACTTGGCCCAAAAAACATATACCCTAGAAAAATAACCACTAGAGCAACACCGCCAATAGCCCCGACCTGAGCAAAATCTAATTTTGCCAACCGGTCTGAGAGAGATTTATTTTGATCATCTTTCACTGTTAAAACCCTTCCACATTAAGTTTACGAATACGCCCATTATCCATCACCAAGATCACAGGAGATTTTGGTAATTCATAAGCGCTGACAGTACCACCTGCACCTCTCATTGTTGCGTTCCACGCTGGTGAAACAATTGGCAGTGCTGTTCTTACATACATGACATCACCAAACAACCAAGCTCTTGCGGCCCCACCTGTGACCTTAAGTAACTTACTTCCATCTGGTGAAATATTATTGATTACCTGATTTAAAGCAGGGTTAGTAGAAGCTTTTAGCATAGTATCTGTATCTTTAGCAAACGGCCCTCTTCCTGGAACTTGAATATCCACCCGGTAATCTACTTCTTTTTGGCCTGGGATCAATGAAAGCATTACTGGTGTATTCAAACCTTGAAGCATCACAGCTAGGTTACCATCCTTATAAAGTGACATCGGCTGCATCAAGAGCGTATTAGTCATAGATGTTTCATCCTCACCATTCTGGTTCCACACGATGTTAAAGTTGGTGGGATCACCAACATCATAAGCACGAATAGGCCAAGGTGCTCCGGTAATATCCACGAATACCAATGATGAAACTAAACCTGCAGACAAACGTATCGCTGGAGGAGCAGAACCAGGCTGCAGATCAACTGATATAGAAGAAAATGTTGGTGTTGGCGGGTTGTTTTCTAAGTTGGAAGCACGGTTAATAGACTTATAAAGCTCTTTTAACTCATCAATCTGCCCAACTGATAGTGGAGAAAGAGACTCCTTTACCGTGTTAAAGGCTTCGTTTTGCACATCCTGCTTTGCATTCATCACAACTTCTGGCGTAGCGCTTAAATTAGACCCTGATGCATTATCGTCCAGAAAGTCTAAAGACTGATACTGCTGCGCATAAATTGGCGAGACAGAAAAAACTGCCAGTAAAACATATCTTAGCTTTTTAACATTCATTTTCATTTCTATATCCCGACCTTTGACGACTCTATACTCTCAATTGCTATCCCAGCTTTACCTTGTGAAAAATCAGTTGGAATCCTTCTCACCTGTACTATTAAGGACCTGCGTTCTTTCACACCTCTTTCACTTGCACTCTCATATGAAACAAGTAACGGAAAGCTGAAAGTCCAATTATAAAACCCATTCAGACTTCCATGATTCAATATAATGGGTGTATCAACAAGAACAGCTGATGCTGTTAGCTTTTTATCAATCAGATCAGACAACCAACCCGACTGGTATATCGCTTGATTAATAGACTTCCACCCTTCATCTGTAAAAAAGTTTTTCATTCCTTCAAAATGGTCTTGGTAAGAGAAGAAATCAACCGTGAACAAATCTGTAGAGACTCTTGCAGCCCACTGAGCTACCTCAATCATTGATTTAACCGGAACCTCAAGCAAGAAAATATCACTGACTTTTTCTACCTTTGAAGAAAATAGAACATCTCCATTCGCAGCCATATAATAATTATCAGCCACTGTTTTTGCATCAATATACGTTGACTGAGAAGCTTGGAAATAAAAAGCAATCGAAAGCAATAAGGATACTGAACTTAGCAATAAGCCTAAATTAATTACCTTTGACTGAACTTGTACCACTAGCCTTCACTCACTAATATTTGGATAATGCCTATTCCATCTGGATTATTCACTAAACTGACTCTTTGGACCAACATTGTGACCAACACAGGTGTACTAAGAGTCGTATTTCCCTGCATCTTGACCAATAGCGGCACTTGTACCTTCCAGGTATACCTACCATTAATCAGCCCTTGCTCTGTAATACTTGCAGCACCAGTAGGCTGTGCGTTCATAACTAACTTTTCTGCAATCACAGTTTTCAACATTCTGGAACTTGTTAAAGTTTCCTGGAAACTTTGCCAACCGGAACCTGTGAACATCGCCGAAACACTTTGTAAATCATCTCGATAATTCACATAGTCATATGAGTAAACATTAGAGGCGGCACGGACTGTCCAATCTAGTATCTCAGCATTGGTTCTGCCAGGACGATTGAGTGGCTCTACTGGAATAATTCTACCGTCAGTTGATGTCGCAAAAAATCGAACTTCTTCTGGCTTGGAATACACTGTAACCAAGGTCAAGCCCAAAAACACATTTGCAACACACAACAAAAGAACAATGGTTGCTAGCTTTCTGTAGCCATCTTTGTAGAAATCCGTTCTTAGTCGAACCGTTTCTAAAACATCATCTGACATTTAGGTATCCCCACTTATCTATTAACATTATCTCATAAAAATCAAATCTTATGCAAAGCAAACTTTAACATTTTAGAATATACAATATTAATCAATACTCAATGTCATTTGGATAAATCTATTTTCAGTTCCAAAGCGTTTCCAGAAGCCGTAATCATTATTTCTAGGTTGAAGTTTTACAGTCAGTGGTGCATAACTAATTTCACCACCACCTTGCAATAAGACTTTAGATAGCTCTACTACCTGAGTATAAGCAATTGAGCTGCTGAGCGCCTGCTGCTCATCCGCTGTAGGTGTGATAAGCGCTTCTAGTTGCACAATACCTTTAGACTGTGCAATTAAGCCAATCAAGGACTCTACTAATGGGCCTGCTCTATTCTGCACAAAAGTTGTTTCTCCTGTAAACATAGAACTAATTGGTACAACAACTGTAACCTCTTCTCCATTTTGCGTCAAATATGCATTAAACGCTCTTAAGTCTGACTCTATTTTAGAAATATTAATTTGCGCCAATGACACTATTGATACAAATGCTAACATTTTAATCTTATTCCACATACTACTTCTCCTCCTCTAACTTAAGATGCTCATTGACATATTTTATACCCTCTATGCAACTCTCAACATCCTCTTGATTCATGCTCATGCTGTACTCCGTCATTTTACGAATACTTTCTAGCTGCTGGTCAACCTCTTTCTGAGACTGTGTTTCAGAAAGACCTGCAAATCTACCACAAAAATTCAGCACCTTGCTAATTTCACTCTTGGGCATAATAGCAGATAAGGTGACCCCGTCTACTTGATACCTAGAGAATACGTCAATACTACCTTCACCTTCATCTACAATGTCTTCTGTTAATAATGCCTCACCTTCATTAGACATCAGCATATTAATTGCTGCCTGAATATAGTTGTCATCAGCATTTAGAGCGTTAACCATTCCAGAAAGCACTGTATCATTTTCAACTGCTGGCAACTGTGAAAAACTCATCTCTTGAAAATCTTCAATTCCCTTCACTAAATCATATAAGTAGGTATCCTCTGGTGGCTCGACTTTCAAGAACTGATTCAACCGCATTCTCTTACATGGCGGAGGATTTGCATAAAAAGTCTTAGCTCTAACTATATCTGACTTGAAGAAGATATGCGCTTCACCTAAGCCCTGATCTTTAAGATCAAGTAAGTCAATTCTAGCTCGTTTTTCTGTCTTTGCCGATTTGGTATCTAAGTATGCATTAGAAATACTGTTTTGAGATGCACTAAAGCTATCAACTGCTGTAACATATGCCTCACCTGCACCTTTCATGAAGAACTCCCAGGTATCTGTAGGATCTTCTAACTTCATACAAATTTTAATATTTGTATTAGCACCAATTGATGCAGCCTCTTCTTTTGATGCTTTTTGGAAGGCTGGCAAATCCTGCCCTGCAAACACAACTGAGAAACCCAAAGACCTAGCCTGAGCAGGCACAACAGCAAAACCTTTTACAGCATAGTAACCATACTCATCTAGAATACATAAAAATGGCGTTTCCGCATTTGTAGGCTTTGATAAGATTAAATCTCTATAGTCCCCCTCTACTGAGTCTCCAAGACCTGCTGCCATCATAGAGCGCATGGATGCAATCACAACTTTACCTAGATTAGACAGCTCATCTGGAGACTTTTCCAACGCAGGCAAGAGCACAACTAAAATTCTTCTATTTAATACAACATCTCTCAGATCAACCTCTGCAAGCTTTGTTCTTAAAATATGCCCATAAGTATCTGCCAAAGAGGTAAAGATACGTGTAAGCTGCATTATAATATAACCATGCTGCTCAAACACCTGTGATACTTGCTGACCTCGCTTTCCTTTTTGATAACCCGGCAATGTCGATAAATAATTCATGATTGGCTCTTTGATTTCACTTGGTAGTGAGCCCATATCAATTGAGTATTGTCCATTATCTCTAATGAATACATTATCAGCCATTGCTTCAAGACGCTCTAATGAGAAATAATTACGAATTGTATTGGCATCAAGTAGAATATGGCCAGCGTCTCTCATCGCAACCAATACCTTTAACAGAGCTTCAACAAACGCAATCGCACGACCTTTCCACATATCACCATCACCACTCCCAGATGACGAATCCATCATGCCAGTCACTAAGTTTGCAAGCATACTAGATGAGCCACTTGCAAATGGATTTAAGGTATTAGATAAACGCTTTTCTTGTGGACCAATGATGTCTTTTGCTCCAGTCATAAAGTTGATCAGCAGCAAATCGTCTTCTCGACCTAAATAGCGAACAATAGAAAATATATTCGCGTATAAGCTATTATCACCCTTACCATCTACATAAATAAAACCACTTGCTTGCACCAAAGCATTGAATGCCAACCCGATGAGAAAAACTGTTTTACCTGAACCTGTAGAACCGAAGATCAGTACGTGCGTACGCATATCTGTATCACCAAACCAGAGTTCTTTTTTATCTGTTTTCTCATTCCCAAAGTAATAAATACCACTTGCTTTATTTGGTTTCCCAGTTCCAGGGTTTAAGTCATTAAAATCACTGATACCAGAAGCTTTAGGCACTCGAAATGGCAATTTTATATGCCTAAATAGCACTAAAGAAACAAACACAATATTGATTAAAAACAGCATATCTGCGAATGCAGGCAGAAAGACTGCAGCAACTGCAGTACTGAATATCACTGCTGCTGCAGATACTGGCTTATTAAATAAGTCTGAAAACTTCTGTGAAAACGACCTAGTATCACGAACCAATAAGCTGGCATTTTGCTCCTGCTCTCGCCTTACACCTCTATCAACCATTTTTAATCTCTTCAGGATCTATGACTATATTAGATAGTGCGTCATCTAATGCCTCAATTGCTTGATCAAAGACTGGCACCTTCAATGGACGCCGTAAACGCTTTTCAACCAGCCAATGTGAATAAGGTGCAGATACTTCAACAAAAGCAGTTGTTCTTCCTACCGAGGACAACATATACCATAGCTGACGATCAACCGCCTTTAACCATAAGAATTCTGAAACTGATAGCACACCTTCCTCTCTAGATAACTCAAGCATAGATGCCATTACTGTATATAAATAAGCATGAGGACCAACAGCACGACCCACTTTTTGTGAAGATCGAACATGTTTGAACAAAAGTAATCTAGTTCCACCAAAGTTCAATACGCCCTCTCCTGCTGAAGCAGAAATCTGGCGAAGTAGCTTTCTTGCACCTTTTGCGTCACCCTCACCTCGAGCTGCAAAAATTGCAAATAGCGCCAAAGCATACGGCGGCATATCTTCTAACCCACTCCAAGCAGGCCCCATTTGTAGTGCAAAAATCTGTCTTGACTTTGCCTTATCTAGCCTAGCCACTACTTTTCCCTTCACTGTTTCAGGCTCAATTAAGTTATGCTTTTTAGCAAAGTCTAATGGCCTATCACTCATTCTCCATGGACCTGTCTCAACATCAGCTTTGATCAAATTCTTACCTAGGACACATGCGATTTGTGGCCAATTTTTTACTTCCTGATGGCTCAATGAATGCATCGAGTGCTCTTTTGAAAAACGAGAAAATCGATGGAAGAATAAAGAATATGCAACACCGAAAACCCCTAAGATAATATTTGGTAACGCAAAAGCATGGCCATATACTTCTGAGATAAGCTTCAATCTGTCATAATCAACTGCACCATATGGCGTAGAACGCATTGCAGTAAGAGAAGACCTTAAATCATCAATTGCAAGCAACCTTGAGTCTACGAGCTCAAATAACACATCAGCATGTTCAAGCACATAAAGCAACGCAGTTCCTAGTGCAACTCGAAATAAGAATATAACCTTTACTATCGCATCTGAGTAGTTATACCACGCAAGAATCACCACGACGACTATAAAGCCGATCAGTAAAAACGTGTCTTGAGCCTGATCAGGCTGTTGCTGTTGCCCACCGCCACCTTTCACGAAAAAATCCAATTGAAGACCTTTTCAGTCTACAGTGCACTTGACTAAAATTCAAACACTACTGGGACTTTCAAGGAATAGTTTATATTAAGCAGCAACTTATTTGATTCGCCTAAAACAATTCAACTTCTCAGGCAAACTCTTTGCAATTTGCAGACTGCTCATTCAGCAACTGCTGTAAGACAAGACTGTTAATACCTAAGCACCTTAAAGACAACTTATGTATATTTGGCAGATCCTTGTCGCACACATTCAGCGGCATCACAAAAAGCTTCATCTGATCAGAGCTATTTAGCACTGCAAAAGACTCTGCCTCGACCTTATTATTAAATATTTGCCTGCCATTTAGCTGGTAGTTAGGCGAAATCCCTTTTGGACCCTCTACATGCGCAAGAACTGCATACCTTGTCACCTTATCTCCACTGTGAAAGACTTCACTACTCTCACAATCTAAAATAACCTTGGCTCTATCTCGATAGTGTTGAGCAGTACCGGTTTGAAAATCAGCTTCAGATAACTGATCTGATTTAATCCCACTAGTGCTAAGAAGACTTGATAGCCTTTCTAACTCTTCTTTCGTTCTTTCAATTTTTGCACTAACTATTAACTGATTAATCTGTGTCAATAGCATTAAAAAGTTGCTTGAAATTCTACTCATATGTTAATTGATCTAATTGTATTTCAGACCCATTATGCCCCGCATTAACAATATTATCAAGCACGTATAACAAATACAACATTAAGACCGGCTCTTTGATGTGACATTTCTCTAACTTGACTTTATAACCCAGCAATGTTTTTTCATCATCAGTAAACTCTGCACCTATCGAAGCCCCCTCACACAATATGGTATACTTTTCTGCTCTTTTGAGCATGCCTGGTAATACCCCGAAATCTGCAAACATTTCATCATATGAGCATTCCTTACCTCTAAGCACAAAGGTCCATTGGTTTTCTTTACAGTACTTAATCAGTTTTTCTGCGATTGACTTTAACATATTTTATAACCACCATGGCCTAGGACGCTTCACTCTTCCAGCCAAAGAGCTACGCATAAATCGAACAAAAACTTTTGGCTTCATGCCATAATAATCTAAGATAGTCAGAGCCGCAATAGTTAAAACCACTATCCCAAATGTATTCCAAGATATATTAACAAGAAACAACAGCACAGGAAGGCTTGCTGTAGAATTGAATATCCAAAACTTAGCCTCTCTACCTGAGTCTCTCCAGCTTCCTATACCATCTGCCACAAATAGTCCTACATATATACTCTTTTGCATGTTAACATAGTGACACCCTAGCAATCAATCTTCTCATGTACCCATTCAGGAAAAAAAAACTTGATGACAACCTTGTTGAACAATCCATACTTTGGCATATCGTCAAAAATTTTTACATTCAACAAGGTCCTGACGCATGGAATGACCAGGTACCATTCACCATTACTAATTTACGGTCTATTGCTCACGCCCACGCTAAGCGCATCCTAAGCCAGACAAGCTCTCAGGACAACATCTGCATTGTTGACTATGGAGCAGGCATTGGCCAACATGGATTCTTCTTAGCTACTGAATTACAAGCACTGAGACCCAATAGAAAATTTAAGCTGATTCTTGCTGATATCAGTGAGAGAACACTCTCATATTGGCGCAACCATCCACAGTTATCAGTATTGATCGATCAAGGACTGGTCATCCCTCACTTACTCAGCGGTGATATTGAGCAAGATACGACACAAGTAAAGCAACAATACCAACCACATGCCTATATCTTCAATTATCTCATTGACTCTTTGCCATTACAGGCAGTATCACACAACTATATGCAAAATCTCCGCTTATATACCAATGAAAAACACCTCCAAAACGGCGCTTTTAATGGCAACCTAAGGCAATTAGATATGCAGTTTCACTGTAGCGGCCAACAGCCAAACCTAAAGTATCAAATCGATAAAAAACATTACACCATCCCCACCAAAGGCATTGAACTGCTCAACGCTATTTTTGAAGACAGCCATTGCCAAATTGCAATTATCAACGATAAAGGCGCTTTAACATTAGATGACATTGCTGATGATGGCGACTTCTCAATAGACCTAGAAGGTTGCTTTTCTAGCCGCCTCAACTTTCATTTATTACTCTCAGCATTACCAACTGACTTAAATATTGCGCGATACGGACATCAAACATCTCCGATTAAATCTTGTGTCATTAGTAAAAATGAAATAGATGATCACGATTTACTCTGTCCAGAGACTTCCTCGTTGATTCAAAGCATCAAAAACACGCCTTTAGAAAGCAATGATCACGCACTTGCAATTTGTAGAATTTTACACCATGATCGCTTTTGTTTGGAGCTTCTCAGTCAATCACCTCATCTTGTTGCTTCTCCATCTCTAGATGCGTGTATCAATCGCTGTTTATCCAATGCTTTTACAAAACAACTTGATTTTGCACATCTACATACTGCAAGAATCTATAGAACCACTACTGAAAAAGACAAAAGCCTAAAACATTTAAATGCATTCAGAGAAATATACCCAGAACATCCCGCACTGATGCTTGAATATGGCATACATTATCTGAATGATCATCCTAAGCTCTCTATTCAGCACCTACAAAAAGCTGCTGAAGATCCAAAACTGCATCCAGTCGCTCAACGCTTACTAGAAAAAGTTTCTGAGAACTGTTAATAATTGAATAATCAATATATAGTTGGTGATTGCTTGCTAATTACCTCTAGAGACTTGACTTTGGAACAAGAACATCATTCAATAATAAGTAGTAATTGCTTTGGATATGGCCATGAAAAAACAGGTTATTTCACTTATAATACTTGCTTCCCTAGCAGGATGTGGAGAATTATCAGATGATTATGGACCGTCTGCGTCTGTAGTTAAAAATCTTTTGCCTGATGCACCCAAAGATACAAAGGATACTGAGCTTGCATTATCTGAAGCAGCTAGAGCTGCTGCAGCATCTTTACAAAAACTAGCTCAACTCCAAGCATCAGCACAACCAGCTATTGATAACAGCTTTAGGCAAGATTTTGCCATGGAGTTATCAGGACTTGCTTCAGTAGAATATACTGGACCGTGTGAACCTTTGATTGAACAGATTGCCAGAACAGCTGATGTTGATGTCAATTTAATCGGAAACCCGACTGCAACTTCAATTATTGTATCAATCAAAGCCGAGGCTACCCCCTTAGCAGAGATTATCCAGAATATTGCATATCAAGTCAGAAATCATGCAAAAGTATCATTCAATACCGATAGAAAAGTTATTGAAATCATTTATCTGAACTGAGAACAAGCATGTTAATGAAACAGCTTTTTAGACCATTGGTTATCGTAAGTGCAGCGCTTGGGCTTTTATCTGGTTGCCAATTAAGAGGAGAAGATGGTGAGTCTGGCCGTAAAAAAGCCATGCAAGAAATTGCACTATCTTATGGCGCACAATCAGGACTACACTGGAAGTCCCAAAGTATAGCGGCGTACTTAGACCAACAAAGTCAAAAACTTGATCAAGTCTATAACTTCAATGCATTATTGTTGCCACACAATATCCTTCCTCCTGTAGTAACATCATATGGTAAGTCATATACCATACAACAGTCTGACTTAGTAAGGGTATCTGATCAAGAAATTAATATGATGGCTGCTGCTCGCTTTGTATCAGTCGCACCATCATGGAGAGACTATATTTACTTGGCTTATGTGGAGCCAGATGAACCACCAGAAGCAATTTTGCCACAAGACCCTGAAGAATCAGAAATCTGGCAAAAAGCATCTAGACAAGGTTGGGATAAAGGTGTCGAGCAAGCCTCTGCAATATTCCAAGATGCGCTTTCGAGGTTGAATAGAGACTTTCAGGGGATGGTCCTCTTCCAGGAACTGCACTTACAGAATATGATATCAGCACCTTATGCTGAGGTCATGGATCTTGGCATAACAGGTGACTCAAGTGCGCTACGTCTAAACGATAAAATCATTAAGATCACGCGTCCATCTGTCCTAAACCCTCTTACCAATCAGTGGCATCCAATCATTATTAACGAATCTTCCTGATTTTATTTATTCTTGTACTATAACATTAAAGAATTAGAAACATTGGAGTTAATGTGAGCGAAGATACAAAAGATAACAAATATTTAATGAAGAATGAGCCTGGTCGATTTGCAGAAATGGACCTCAATATCATTCTAGAGCATTGTGCCGAATTCAAAGTCTCAGATATTACGATTCAATCAGGTGAGTTTATCTATATTGAAGAGTATGGCAAACTAAACCCTATTACAAAAAAACAGCTCACAACACCTGAAGTTGGAGATATTCTAAATGGCATTTATGGTGCCAATGGTACTACCCGTCTATTAAGCGGTGAAGACATTGATACCAATTATGAATTTAAGCCTTCTAGAGCAGAAAGACTACGCTTTAGGGTGAATGCTACTGCATGCCTTGTTGATGGGCATGAGGGGATTCAAATCACCCTCAGAACCATCCCTACTGACCCACCCTCAATTGAAGAGTTAGATTTAGAAAAAGAAATTATTGCGGGGATGAGTCCTAATGACGGTGTAATTTATGTCACAGGTGTTACAGGATCAGGTAAATCAACTTTACTTGCTGGTATCATAAGAGAAATTGCAGAACAACCAGAAGCACATCGAAAAATTCTAACCTACGAATCACCTATTGAGTTCGTTTATGATAATATTGAAAAACCTAGTTCAGTTATCTCGCAAACTGAGATTCCAAAACATCTTCCAAGCTTTGCAGCAGGTGTTAGAAATGCACTTCGTCGTAAGCCACGACTTATTCTTGTTGGTGAATCAAGAGACTATGAAACAATTAATGCAGTGATTGATGCAGCACTAACTGGTCACCCTGTTTATACCACTGTGCACAGCAACGGTGTAGCTGAAACAGTGAGAAGACTAGTTGGTAGCTTCCCTAGAAGTGAAAGAATAGGCAAAACAGTTGATATCATAGAAACCACGCGACTAATTGTATGGCAACAACTGGTTCCATCTACTGATGGTAAACAAATTGCACTAAGAGAATTTTTAGTATTTGATGAAGCTGTTAGAGAGTCACTCCTTGAGTCAGACCTAACCAACATTACTAAATCAATACGTAAAATCCTAAAAAGCAAAAAGCAGACAATGCTTGATGTAGCCAGTAAGCTTTATAAGCAAAAAAAGATCTCAAAAGAAGTATTCTCTAGCTTAGAGAGACATGAGAAATCAAAAGACTTAGATATTAAAATCAAATAACTGTCAGCTTTATTCAACATCTTTAAGATAGTCACTCAAGTTAAACTGATATTTCTGCTTTGCACGATTAACTCTACTAACTGCAAGTTGTTTCATATGCTTATTGTAAAAATGTTCTGCAAAAATCCCTATTGAAGCTGGAGCACTCGTAATGACTTGCGTACTATGAGCATATTGATTTCTATAGTCTTCTTGAGTCTCCGCCAAGCTCTTAAAGCCCGTTTCTTTCACAAAGTATAACTTATCTTTTCCTTTAAACATATCATCAATCTTACTTTGGCTTAGTTTCAACGTACCATTTGCACGAGCCTCTTCGATATCTTGTTTTGTCAACACCTTTATTCTGTCTGGAACTTTACCACTTTTTTCAAGATCTTTAAGACCAAGATCATCTATTGCTTTATCAGTTAATTGAGTATGAAAATCTTCTTTGCTATCCTCTAGATCCTTTATGAGATCTTTGTCTTCTGTACGTTTATCATCTAATTCAGCTAATTCGGCTACATTCATCTGCATATTTGCAGAACCTTTATCTGATACTGAAGCGCCAGCACCTTGAGCTGCTTTTTGTGCTGCTGATTCTACGCCTGCTCTAACTGCTAATATTTGTTGCAGAGGACTATCCCCACCGAGAGGCCCTGAGCCAATCCATGCACTGACTTTATCCGGCAACATACCAATAACAGTATAGCTTTGTACCAAAACTAAAAATGCTATATAACCATAGATTACCATCAGCATCAAAAGCATCACACCATCAATCCACCAACTAGTCCCTGTAATAAGATCTAGAATGAAAACCTCTATTGCATAGTTTAACATCGTGAGACCGCAATGAGAGATGGCAATAGAGACAATAACACCTACAAATATAAGCATTGGTCGTAAGAACAACATCAACAGTAGCATTGATGACTGTTCTGATGCTCCAAAAAATTGCTGACCGCTAGGATGCGCTAATCCTAATGCAATTAATGGAGAAGCTAATATTGCTTCAACAATTAGCAATAACCAACCAATTAATGCAAAGATCACAATTAGTGATGGAACGACAGGCAGTAACACACCATAAAAAGCACCCCAAATGAAAAACAATGTACTCAATGCAGCACCAAGTGGCTCCCACTTAAATAGGTTAGCATAATCAATATCTACTAGAATATTTAGCATCGTAAAGAGATTATCAAAGACTGCTATCGCTATATATGCAGGAGTATGCCAAGCACCACCTGGTTTTAATCCAAATTTAGCTGCAGCATATGCGCCATAAGCCGCCGCCTGCGATGCCTGTTGCATTGCATATTGCACCTTACCCAACTGAGAGTTCTGTTCTGCTAGGTCTTTTGTTGAAACATTCCAATAAGTTTCTACCTTTTGAATAATATTTAACCCTACTTTAGATGTAGCCATTACAGGATTTTTACTCTCAATTAAACGTTTTAAGTCTTGAATAACACCCTTTGCTAAAACATTAATTGCCTTTGGCAGTAAATTCACATCAATCGATACATTAGCCGGGTCAATCTGTGTTTTTTCATCTTCATAAAGCCAATTGGATTGCATTAATCCGTCAAACTTAGGAGAAGTAAGAGATTGACTCGTCAACAGTGTGCCTTTTACCTCAGGGATTTTTTTACTAATTAAGGCAGTTAAGCCACTGATACTATTAGCATTAATATTATCAATCGAAAAATCTATGTCCCGTTCTAAGCTTGGCACACTCACAATATTGCTATCAAACTCAACTTTTTCACTTGACAGTAGAGATGCCATTAAGTGATCCCTATCTAGAATTTTCTCTATCCAACCATATTCTGTATTATCTGTAGCAGGTTGAACAGGTGCATCTGTACTAAAGTGCTCTACTAAAGCAATTGCATTCTTTATCTTAAACACTTCATTCAATGGCTTACATGATTTTGCTTTCTCATCAGCACAAACTGTAGTGACACTTTTGGTCACTTCTAAGAGCTTTTTAGGACTGACAGCTACTCCTGCCTTTTCTGCTGCCTCTGCTTTATCCTTTGCTTTTTGAAGCTCTATCGCGCTATTAGCAACTTTATACCAACTGAGAACATCCTCATATATATTTTCTAGCACACCTTTTGAGGCAAATGATTCTTTACTTTTAATGTGGCCGCATTTCTTAACATCCGTACTTGCTGGAGAAAAGTAAAAAGCTTTGTTGTCTGAATCATACTTTACCATATAAGGATCAGCTTTATTCTGAATCATATTACACAGTGCCATCTGTACCACGCTTACATAAACATTTGCTATCTCATCCGGTTTTACCTCCTCTGGCACATGATCTGTTATGGGTGATAGAGTTTTGGGACTACCTGCAAGTTGCGTTGCCATAAACTCAGTTGCTTCTATACTGGAGTTCACAATTGCAATGACAACATGCTGTGCACCACTCATTGAAGATGGCCCTAAAGGTACTAATAGTGTAAAGCCAACCAATGTTCTTATTGCAACCCAAGTACTTATTTTTCGACCAATTCCCTTACCTTCAGAAGCTGCCAGAGCACCTAAATATGATAGTGAACCAATTGCTGCAATAGTGAGTACTGAAATAATACCAATATTATAGATCCGTATCAGACTTGAAATAAAACCTGTTACATTAAAATACTGGTAGTTATCCATCAATAAAACAGCTGCCGCTTGATTTAATCCACCTGCTTCATCTCCTGCTGCATAGCAAACAGAAATAAGCATCAATATAAAAATCTTTAATAATCTATTGAACACGCATTTGCCCCGAAACCGCTTGACCACCTTGTTCAGCACTTTGTGCAGACTGTTGAACTGAAGATAGAGCAGAGCCCTGTTGTTGATTTAGCAAGGAGTAAATTCGTTGAATACTCTGTTGCTCTGATCCTGTATCAGCTTGAGCCCCTACCCACCTAATGACCATACTTGGAATCCGATATGCAGCACTTAAGCAATATGTAATTAACGTTGCAGATATATAAATAACCATAACCATAGTGGCTATCAGCGCTACAGCAGACGCTACTGAAGGTGACTCAAGCATCGGCTGGAAAATATTATTTAAAGCTAATAAAATGCCTGCCATACCAGCAGAAATTAACTGCATTCCAATATAAAAACCAATGACTATTAGAGGCGCCCTAATAAATAAGCTCAGGAGTAAAATTAATGACTGTTGAGCTGATCCTAAAAAATCATGTCCTTGTGGAAAACTCATTCCCAATGCTGTTAATGGAAAAGCAACCATTGCTTCTACTACAGCAAGCACCCAACCTATTACCGCTACATAATATGTCAGAGATGGAAGTAGTGGCAGCCAGATTGATAAAACATTAGTTAATACCATTAGTGGTGATATTGATGCAATAATAATACCTTGATACTGTGAAGATAGTGATGCTTGAGAAATCAGAGACCAATGAAGCTGAGTTGTTTGCTCTATAGCAGTATTAACTGCAACAGGAACAGCATATTGGACTGACATTATGGCTATAGTGCTCATGTTTATTGCGACTGCAGCTGCCCACACTGGATTAGGCCCGATCATCATCGGAGGCGGGTAAGGAATTAATGTCGGAGGGCACATAAGAACACGCGTACTTGAATTTGGTGCAAAAGGATTCAAGCAATAAAATATATCCCACTGATATTCTAAGTTAGCAGCCAGCCATGCTTCTACGGCATATCTTCTTATCTTAAGTGCAAACATCACCCAATATGTATCAAGTGTTGCCTTAATTTGAGCTGACATCACATCACGCGCAATCGTAAACATGAACATTGTCATATGAGATGATAAACTGATGGATAGCTTTCCTAACTCAAGGGGTGGGTTAGCAAGCATTGCAGATACATTGACATAGAATGCATCATACCAGATTTTTAATGTATCACCCAAAACAGCCTGTAAAGGCGCTTGAATGGCAGTATTTTGTTTAAAAATTGACACACCTGAAGTAGTTGGATTATTCCATGAACTCAGCACTTGCCCACCTTTTGGGTCAATATCATTAAATGATAGCTGATTGAAGTGCTGAGAAAATTTAGATATATCAGTCGTTGAAGATTGACTAGCGCTGACGCTAGGGGCTGCTGCTTTTAGTGCCGTATCAATCATTTTTGTTGTAATATATGGTTGAGAAGGGCTAACATCGCTAACATCAGAAGGAGCTATCGCGCTATTCAGATCCGTAAATGAGTCTACGCATGCCGTATAATTTTTAGATGGATCTTGGAGAGGACATCCCATACTCAGCGACGTGTAATGCCAAGGAAATTGAATCCAATCTTTTGTATAGCTACCTCCTTCAAGTTTAGTCGTTGGCAAAACAAATGCTGGTGCATCACGCTTTGCTATCTTAACCGCTACTTTTGCCAGTTCTTCTTTTGCCAGTTCTTCTTTAGCTTTTTTTTCCTTATCTGTTGTGCTTGGGTTATTGTTGCTTGTTTTATTGATGAGTGCTTCATTATATAAAGAACCGAGTGTCAAATTAGTTAACTTGGAGATCACATCTTTTAATTGAGGGTTTTCAATCTGTAGGGTGTACCCCTTTCCGCAAGACTCTACATTATTAAATACTAGAGTCTCACCGTTTATTTCTGCTCTAGGAATAACTGTACTTTTATTTTCTACTGAACAATATGCAATATCAGCTAACATAGCATAATATGTTTTTACCTTTTCACCTGAAACTGATGAAGTTATTTTTCGCTCTTTCTCTGATTCTTGCTGATTTGCCTGAATGGTATCAAGATCTAATACTCTTTCAAACAGCTGACCTACTCGTGCCTGAGGTGTTGCCAATATAATCTCTGAAATATTATCTGCTACAGTAATACTTTGAAGCGCAATAGACATGACTCCATACTGTAGAACTGAGTAACCACTATAAATGGGCATGACTAATGCTAACCCTGAAAGCGTTCTAAATACCGTAAAAAAACTGGATTGACTCCCCCTTTTGCCCATGAATACTCCCTGAGCAGCAGTTTGTACAACACCCTGATAAACTGTTATAGAAGCAACCATTCCTGCAAAAATCGCAATAGAAACATTCACAATTCTGAATATATCACCCATAACAGATTTTTTATCTGTCAAGCTACCTAAACCAGCTACTTGTCCAAAAATTTGATTCAAAATGACTTCTGACTTTCCAACACTTGCAGCTGCTGGTGCAAAAATCAAAAAGCAAATTACATAAAGCCAAGTATAGGGCTGTTTTTTGAAGTATGCTTTATGTATTATCACTACTGTCTACCTTAGTGCCCTTATCATTTTGATCGTCTTTATCTCCTGTCTTAGGCGCTTGATAATTGCCTCCTGAACCTTGAGCTTGTATATCTGGTCCCTTAGTTGCTGCACCTGCACCAGAGCCAACTTGACCTGCAGCCTGTTGAGACTCACCTTTAGCCTGCTCAGCTAACTGGCCAACCATAGATTGATCTTGAGGCCCACCAACCCATCTTAAAATACGATCTGGAACCTGATAAATGAGTGCATAGGACTGCTCTATTATACTAATCATTGCATAGACATAGACTAACAGAGTCCCACCAACGACTATGCCTAACATGAGGTTAACTTGATTCGCATTATTAGTCATTGCATCCGCAATCACTTGTACTGCAACTGCTGCAAAAGCAATATTGAAGATTTTAAATATCACTTGTGACGTTAAAATCGCCATGAATAGTCCAAATAAAATTGTAATTGGACGAATAAATACCCCTAACAATAGTATGACTGCTTGCTCTGCCTTTCCTAGTAAATCATGCCCTTCTGGATGAGTAATACCGAGACCAACCAATGGCGCTGCAACTAACGCTTCTGCAACAGACATCAACCATGACACTGCACCAAATAAGAACAACATGAATGGCATCAATGGAATATAAACACCCAACATAACACCCAAGGCTAAAAACATTCCTGCCAAAGCTGTTCCCATAGGAACATATAAATTCAAAGCAGTTTTTGTACCAGCATACGCTATATTTAAACCTGCAATCGTAACATCTTTTGCCAGCTTTGCAGCAACTGCACCTGGCCATCCTGGAGATGCGTGGACTGCAGCAGTTGCAGCATCTGCAGCTAAAGCGACTGGCAGTATAGCACCATAATGACTCCATGCAAGGTCTTTCATTTCCTGATATAAAGCCGTTATAGTCTGACTATAATAAGTTGTTGCAAACGAAATTAAGTCCTTACCCATCAGCGCTGCTGCATCAATAGGGTCAACATACCCACTAACAAATGATGCTAATAGCCCTCTATCTGGAGATATGCTTGATGAGATGGCATTTTGCGCCTCTATGAGGTTCCCATCCCCTGTTTCGACCACTTCTTTCAATGTACTGATACTAGCCTGGAAAGTTGACAATACTCCTCCTCCACTAGGGTCAAATATTTTCAAGCCTAAAACAGTCTGCGCGGCATTCTGTATCATGATGACCATATACTTAACTGGTTTATCGACACCTGCTCCATAAATCCATTTTGTTGAACCTATCTTACCACTAATATTCGGGATAATATTTTCAATTATAAGCCCACGATTAGTGGCGTAATTTGCTGAATTATTAGCCCCATCAGATATAGCACCTATATTATCTATAATGGACGCAGGTATTGCGACATCTAACTTAGCTGCTCGCAATACTGGGTTATTATATTGTATCTCTATTACCTGCGCTAATTGCATTGGTGGTAGATTATCAGGCACTTTAAGCAAGGTATCAGCACTAGCTTTGCCTTGACCTTTTTCTAAAAACTTTCTGTAATGCATCCCAGCAGCTAGCCAGCCTTTTGCTTGAGCATCTTTTTTTGCTTTAGTACTATCGGCACCTGTCTTAGCCCATTTCACCCCTTGGGCTGTCATTGCTGCAGTGTCTATTGTGGATAATACAGAGGCAACTAACTCATCTAAAGCTTCTTTTGCAATTTGATTGATTATGCGTTCAAACTTCTGTTTTTCTGTATCACTGTTATTTATAGCACGTAGTAGATTATCCGTTTCCTTTTTAATGGCGACCATCAAGCCTTCAGTATCCCCGCCCATTATTGCATCAAAACTTAATTTAGTTCCTAACTGTGCAGCGTTTTTGTTTTGATATATCACTGGATCTTTGACGCCATCTTTTGGGACTATACTACTTACAGCCTCTACATAAGACCTAATCGCCCTAAACACCTGACGAGAAACTTTTTCTTCCATATCAAGTATAAGTGAATTCCAGTTATTAGACGTCGGTGTTCCATCATCTCCAAGTGTAGGGCGATAGAGCTTCACTTGAGCTAAATATCTTGAATTAACTTGATTTCTATCACCATCTTTCTGAATATACCCTAAACCTGACCGCCCACTATCACGCCTTGTATCATAATCAAACAAGGCGCATGCAGTCAGTGTTGTTTGATATGTCGGATTTAAAGGGCTTAAAGCTTTAAGATTTACCGCTCCTGGTTTAAAGTGTTGCGAGAGTGCACCATAAACAACACAGTTTTTAGTATATTGATGAATATTCTCTTCAATCAATGCTGCAACATATGGCTTTAACTGATTTTCTAGCTTATTCCTTGTTTTAACTTCACTCTCTGACAACTCAAGCCGCAACGAAGAAACATCCGTGATATAGTTAACCGCAGTCACCCATGCTGTATTAGCAAAACCGATGCCCATTAGAACAACTTGCATAACTAGAACCTGCAAAGCACAATAGCCATTGTTTAAAGGGAGGATCATTGATACACCGAACACTGTTCTAAATAATGTCCAAGGGCTGACTCGTTGAGAAAAAGCGCCTGTACTATCTTGTGAAGTAGCGATTACAGATAAAACAATACTATACCCAATAATAATCGACATGACTGATAAGACGCCTATATTAAGGGCTTTAAAAACCTCAGCAATCAAAAAGTTTGTCGCTGTATTAGACACAACAGGTCCAAAAATAATTTCTAGAAACTGATATGATAAATCTTGAGTCTTATCTAACAAGGAGAAAATAAAGCTTTCCAGGACCTCAGTATCACCAACTGCCCTGATATCGGCTAAAGTTACAGTCTTAGGACTCTTAACAGTAGTATCTGCCCAAGAGAAACCTGCTATTGCCAATAAAGCAAACTTATAAATATATTGTCGTAAAAAACTCATCCTAAATGACCATTGACCCAATCGATAAAGCTCAGGCCCAATTTACGTTTTTCAACCTGCATTGCCCAAAAGCTCTCTCTAAAGTAAAAGCTAAATAATAAAAAGTTGAAAGGTAGCATGACTGCTGCTGAAAGATATGCTTGTGTATAAGCCAACCACCCTAAGTAACTACAGCCTACAGTTAAGGCGCATAGATAAGCTCTAGATGCAAACAAGAACTTTTCGTGCTGTTGCTTTAAAAACTCCTCAGTGTATCCATACTGCTGAACTGCCTCAGAAAACGTTTGAGGCTTTGCATACTTAGGTTTTGACTTCAAAATTGATTGATAGGCACCCCGTATGAAAGATGCATTGTCTCGTAAAGAGTTCCAAGCAATCCAAGATCTTACATTAAATAAGGACTTAAAAGTACTTCTAAAACCAAAACGCATGATAAACTCCATAGCCTAGCTTGATCGTATCAAAACTAAATAAATATTGCACCCTATAATATCACAAATCATCTAGATCCTATCTATTTTCTGTTAATATTTGTATCTTGATGCACACCTGATGTTGACTGTGATCCTGAAGCCTGACCTGCTGCCCCAGCGTCTTGAGATAAGCCAGAAGAGATTTGTTGCAATGCGCCACCCACACCTGCGCCAGCCATATCTGCCTGACCACCTAGCCACTTTAAAATTCTATCCGGAACCATATAAATTAGTGAATAACATTGCTCAATGATAACCAATAATGCATAAACATATAAAATCACAAAACCAGCTGCAAAAAATATCACAAATAACGCATGACTTAAATCATCTTTATATAACATATCTAGATACAGTGGCATTATATTTAAATAGATATCATTATACAGTTCAACTGCAATCGTACTCAGTGAGACAGCAATTAACATACCTACTAACGACAATACTGGACGTAAAAATACACCAACCAGCAACATGACAGCCTGCTCTCCTCGTCCCATCACCTCTTGCCCTTCCGGGTGTGCAATACCAATAGTAATCAACGGTGACGCAACCATAGACTCAATCACCGCAAACAGCCATGCCAAGATTGAAAAAATATAGATCACAGATGGGATAAATGGAATATAAATCCCTAAAATTGCACCCGCTAAGAAATATACAGTTGCTAATCCATTTCCTAATGGTAAATATATTCCCAAAATTGATTTTGCAATAGATGTCATAATATTGACCATATCCATAATGGGATCTATCAGCGCAGATGGCAACTTACCTAGCATATTACGACCATAGATTTCATCTACCTGCATCACCCTGAGTTTAGTAGCCCTATCCTTATTGATTTGAACCAAAACATCAAATGCAGACTTTACCATTAACACAGCTGCTGTAGTGCCATATGCAGCCCCCTGTGTAGCATGTATCTCATCAAAAATCTTATCTCTTGTACTAGACCAATAGGTTTTTGCAGCACTCATCATTTTAAAACCGACATACATTGCCGTTTTTAGAGGCGAATTATACTCCCCTTGAAAGCTCTGATTAGTACTTTTATCTACTGGGTTTAGTAGTGCATCCAACACAGTTCCAGACATAGTTTTCATATTATTCAATGGTATTTCAGCATCTACACTAAAGCCTTTACTATGAGGCAAATGAACTTTAGGGAAGCTCTGAATATATGCTGGGGATTGGTTTAATTTCTGTAAAATATACTTAGCACGACTAGAGTCTGTTTTAGAACGAGGAAAAGAAGTCGAGCTTCCGGCCCCATCAACTAAATAGTATTTTAACCAAGCTGGTAGGGTATCATTGTCGATTTTAGCTCTTTTCAAACAATTAACATTAGGCAACTCAGCTTGAGGATTCTCATTACAACTGATTGACCTCTTGCCTGGCTTAATCCAAGGATAGCTAGTAAGCGTAATACTAGTTGGCAACCAAAATTTTTCTTGTACTTGTTTTGGTTTCTGATCTTGTTTCAAGGCAGATTCAAATTGCAAATAATACACACCAGCACCAAGCCAACCCCAACCTTTTGCCTGATTTCTCCAAGCTACAGGATCCAAAGGGCCTTTAATTTCTTCTATAGGGGCCTGTGCTACAAACCCCCTCATTGCACTATCCTTTAATGACTTTGCTTCATTTTTTTCGACTTTACCCAAAGAGGTAACTGTTCCTCTTTTCAACAGCTCTAATTGATACCTAGCTGATGTATCGTTTAAAATTTTCAACAAATAAAACTTAATTGCTTTGGTTAACTCTTTGCGCTTTTCAACAGTATTAGTATCATCTAAACTATTTAACTGAATCTGTAGAACTGTTTCTCTGAATAATTGCCCTGCAGCATTAAACTCAGCCTCAATCTTAATGATCCCGTTCTTAAAATCAGCTGTACTTGAAGCATCGAAAAACTTTGGCGCACTTAAATATGTTCCGCCTATCATATCAGCATTTTCAACCAGTGAAAGCGCATTTGCAGCAACTTCGTTCAGCCGCCACAGAAAGCTATCCATCACACTACCACTCTCAGTCTGCTGCAGTAGGGAATACACAAATTCTCCTCCCACAGATGAATCTGACTGTATCTTTATGTCTTTAGGCTTCGCTAATAATGCACTTGTATCTGGCCCGGTTACAACAACCTCTGGTAAACCACTATTCTCAGAAAAGCTATCTAATACCTGATTCCAACCATAGTTAGCAACCACAACCCCAGAAAGCACAACATTCATTACAAACTTTTGAATCAAGGAGTAGCCAGTTGGTGTTGGTGCAACAAGCGCAAACCCCGCTATTGTTCTAAATATCATAAATGGACTTGCGCGACCAGAACCAATCATTCCGCCCTCACTTGGTAAAGAAGAAAAGCCAGCAATACCAACATAAATCACAGAAATAACCAATGCCAAAGAAACACCCACGTTAAAGATACGGAACATTTCCATTACCATACTGCTGCCCGTCAGCCCAGCAATTTCACCAAAAATCAACCCCAAATAAATATGTGATGGATCATTTGTATTGGCTGCAATAACGTCACCAGTAAAAAGATTTTTACTCAAAAAATCAATGGTCCTGATATTTTCTGCTGCATCATTATTTGCAAATATGAGACTTGGTAATGACACCAACATTAAAATCAACAGGCATTTTAAATACCTTGCCATGCTCAATCCAAACTTGAATACTTACAGCATAACAAAAAAAAATCTAATCCTCACGACTTAATTACGCCTGCAAAAGGATTATACCAAATACTTCCCTCTGGCGTATCCTCAACCACCACACTAAGTAAAGCAATTTGGTCTCTGAACTGATCTGCTTTTATAAAATCTTTTGCTTGTCTCGCTTCATTTCTTAGTGCAATTAATGATTCAACCTGATCAACATCAATACCCGATTGTAAATAATGTATCGGGCTTTCATACCCAACACCAAGAATGTTTACCATTGTTTTCAATTCTGCTCGTTCATCTTTGGTTTTAAGATGTGTGATACAATCATGTATTACGCCAATTGCACCCGCCACATTGAGATCATCTTCTAAATAAGTCCTAAACAGAGTGAGATACTTTCCTTCTGTAACCTCTCCAACTTCTCCACGTAGTGCTTGATAGACACTCAAAAGATTTTTTTGCGCTTGAATTAATCCCTGATTCTCATAATTTAATGGCATACGATAATGAGTTTTTAATAAATACCAGCGCAATACCTCAGGATGATAACTAGACAATGCATCATTAATGGTGACAAAATTACCTAATGATTTTGACATTTTCTCGCCATTGACTAGCAGTGGTGTAACATGCATCCATTGCTTTGCAAATGCTGCGTTAGTAGCACAGCACGCTTGTGCAATCTCATTTTCATGATGTGGAAACTTCAAGTCTAATCCCCCTCCATGCAGATCAAACTTATCTCCTAATAACTGAGTTGACATCGCAGAGCATTCAATATGCCAGCCTGGTCTTCCCTCTCCCCATGGAGAAGGCCATGCAGGTTCATTTGGCTTACTCATCTTCCATAACACAAAATCGTTTGCTGAGTCTTTCATTCCTTGGTCTACTCTAACCGCTGCTTTTAGCTCATCTAAATTCTGTCGTGAAAGTGCACCATAGTTGGGGTATGCGCTGACTTTAAAACAGACATCTCCACTTTCACTGACATACGCATACTTCTTATCCTGCAATTTTTGGATCATATCAATCATTTCAGCAATATACTCAGATGCTTTTGGCTCTATATCTGGTGTAATCAAAGATAAACGCCTCTCTTGCAACTGTATGCCCTCAATAATTGTCTGAGTGAGCACCTTCCAATTGAGACCTTCTTGATTAGCACGATGAATAATTTTATCATCTACATCAGTGATATTTCTCACATACTTGACCGTTACACCTTTAGAACGCAAAACCCTGACCAATAAATCAAAGACCAACATTGTACGAAGGTGTCCTATATGCGCTTCATCATAAACTGTTAATCCACACACATAGAGTTTAAAAATGTCTGCATTTAAATTTAAAGCAATTTTTTCTTGCTTTAGAGAATCATAAAGTTTCATTTGAGCTCTCGATTAAATTGAAGGAGCAAAACCTCTTTCAAACTCGCTCCAAACCTATGTAAAACAATATCATACACGATCATACTACTGATCACCTTGATGATCAACCCTAAAATACCAAAAGCCAATACACCTGATAGCACCTTTAACCAACAGCTCATAAGTACTGATGCAATAGCTGCTATACCGATGCACTGCCAAAATACTGCTGATTCCATATTCAAAGAACGGTATAACAAAATGCACTGCATCCATGCACTTACTATTGCAGCTAAGATCACGGCCTGATAGCCCAATGGTTTAAAAAATACTAAACAGGTGAGTACACTCAACCCAAACCCTATACTTGCTGATTTCAAAATCTTATCCGCTTGTTTTTTTGCCAGTAGGTATGTTGTTAAAATCTTATTGATCATCATTGCTGGAAGCGCAAATGCATAACCCCTAAGCGCAATTGCTGAAGCCAAGACATAATCTGACTGTTGTCCATATAGCAACTGCATTACCTCATCTGATAGCAGCCATAAACCACCTAAAGCCGGCAATCCAATCATCAGTGTCTTCTTTATAGCTGCATGTAATAACTGCTGCAACCTGAGTTCATCATCTGCCACAATTGATTCTGAAAACAATGGTGCATAAATATTAGTCAACGTGACTGCAAAGATACCCAAAGGCATTTGCACCAAGCGCTCTGCAAAATAAATCACACTAATATACCCTCCAGGCAAAAAAGATAAAATTAGCAAATCAAAACAACTAGACGCATACTGAACAACTTGTGCTAAAAACCCCTTAGATGCCATATTCACAAACTGTCCCAAGCTACTTGAATATCGAGGGACCCTTATGCCAGATAGTCCCTTAACATACGCTGTGACAACAAGACATAATAAGAGTTGAATCAAACCTGCAATAAATACCATTTTTGCAATACCCAAAGTAGATTGAAAACATATGGCACCTATTATTAAGCAAACATTTAACAGCACAGGTAATAATGAAGTCACCCAAAGATGACCGCTGATATTCAAGATAACAGTATAATAGCCACATAAACTGATAAAAAATAAATATGGGAAAGTCCACGGAACCTGGGATAATACCATTTGATATGTCTCTTCATTATGAATGCCTGGTGCAAATAGCCAGATCGCAAATTGAGGGAAAACGACAAAAGGTAGTGAAATAACCAACAACACTAATACAAGCCAGCTTAATAGATCTTGTAGTAAATTATGATTTTTTTGATTCTGCATGACGCATGGCAGCATAGACTGCATGAAAACGCCTTCGGCAAAAAATCTTCTAAATAGATTAGGAATGCGAAATGCCATAAAGAATGCATCTAATACAGGTGTTGCGCCAAACATTCTTGCAAAAACAATATCCCGTAAAAAACCCAACACCCGAGATAACAGCGTAATCAGAGCATTATTAATCAATCTATATTTTTGCGCCATTGATATACAACTTTAGTAAAACAACGTTTGGAGCACATCCCACAATGACTCTCTATCAAATATCCTCGCACTAACCAAAAATCAATAAGCTGCTTTGCAATTGATAATTCGATAGCAAAATAGTCTTTCACCTGCTCTATTGTCAGCTGGCTATGATGCATAAATAGTTTTTGCACTGCAATAGGCGTCATATATATTCCTTAAGATAATACATAGTAGCATAATAATTGCTAAAATTACTGTTTCAAGTCCTACACCTCTGTAAACTACCGTTGCGGCCCAAACAGACAGAACCGTTGTAAAACCGAACGATAATAAAGCCCACTTTGTACCACACTCTTGCTTGAGCACAACCAATGTTGATACACAAGGAAAATATAGCAGTATAAAAACCATATAAGCCAATGCTGCCTCGCTTGGTATGACTTGCTGTAGTGGAGAAGCTGCCTCACCCAAAACTTCTACCCCAAATAGCTCTAGCAAACGGTGATACATCTGAGCACAAACATCCATGATACTATCAACAAAGCCTAGTTCACTCACAGCAGATAAATGATATAAGCTGTTGAGAGTTGTTAAGACAATCTCTTTAGCAACTACTCCAGCAAGTAAAGCTACTACTGGCTGCCACAGCTCTATGCCAAGACCCATAAAACTAAAATATGGTGCTATTGTTTTTCCCAAAACTGCAATCAAAGAGTATTCAATATCGACTACTTCACCGTATTGATTAATATTAGATAACAGCCCAACAGCTCCCGAAAATCCTACAATTAATTTTGCTGACCGCAGCACAAACGTTTTCACTCTTAAGTGAGCATTATGCACAATAGATGAAAACTCAGGCCATTGTATCTGGGGCAGGCTTAGCGACATAGATGCCGCCTTCCCTATATTCAATACCTTCTTTAACCACCATAATGAAAAAAATGCCAACATCAGCCCACAAACATATAGTGTTAGAATGACAGTAGTTGCAATTTTTGCAAAAAAAGCACCTGCAAATATTGCCAATATACTTAGCCTTGCTGAACATGATATAAAAGGCACCATTAATGCTGTTAGCAAGCGCTGTGAACGACCCTCGACAACTCGAATAGCCATAATTGCTGGCACATTACAACCAAAGCCCAGCAGCAAAGGAATAAATGAGTGCCCACTTAACCCAAGTGGCCGCATGAGTATATCAGCCAATAACGCGACTCGCGCTAAATAACCTGTTTGCTCCATGTACCCAATAAAAATATACATGATAGACAAAATAGGAATAAATGCCGCACACATCGCAACACCTGTTGCAACAGAATAAACTGCCCTGCCTAAAAAGTTATCCGGCAAAATGAAGTTAAACAGTACTTGCATTAAATCAGACAAGAATTCTCCGATAACACCCCCAATGCCTATCGTGCAGAAAAACATCAAATACATCATCACTAAAAAAATAGGCACCCCTATCCAAGGAGAAAGTAAATACTCATCTAGATAAAGATGCCTCATCGCATTTTTTTTGAGCAATCCTGCACGATTAAGCCAGGTTCTAGCAGTATTATAAAAGGTTTCATGAATCAATACATCCATCGATAACCCATCAATTTCAAAGCTTGACTGTATCAGCCATTGCATTTTGTCCTTCTTGGTGCCTTGAATTGGTGCTTTTTGATAGACCGAGGAGAACCCAACAGGCCAGTCTACTACAGAGTCAAAATTAACAACTTTGGATGATTTAATCGCATCAATAAAGCATGATGTAGGCGCATCAAACGGCAAAGCGATCACTGGCAGCATCTTTTGAATCATCTTTAGATTCTGCTCTTTTGTGTGATTTAATACCACTACTAATGGCTTACCCAGCAACAAAAGCTGAATGGTTAAAATCAAATCTCGGTGTAAATGCTGAACATCTAAAACTTGCACTATAATATCAGCAGTTTCAACCGCGGTTAAACTGACCTGGTAATCAATTTGGTCATGACTCTCAAATAAACCAATCACACCCGGCAAGTCAATTACAGTAATTTCAGTACCTTGAATTTTTGCATGGCTTTCTTGAACAGTAACACCTGACCAGTTACCAGTTTTGCCTCTTGAATTGGTTAGAGCATTGAAAAAGCTTGTCTTACCCGTATTCGGCAAACCAATTAACGCGCAATTAATCATAATTAATCACATGCAGCCTCAGCAAAGCCAACTCTTGATGACTCATGCCGTAGCATTGTGTTCCTATACAGATCAGCCAGTATTTACCGAAAAACCAACTTGTAATACACTCTATTTCAACACCAGGAATAAAACCTAAAGCGACCAAGCGAGATCTTTTTTGACGACAATCTACAATGAAGCCCATGATGCGATATACATGGCCCTTAATCAGCTGAGTACTAGACATACTCTTCCCAGTAGAAGCCAAGATCTACTAATCTTTCTTGATAAGTAGCACGTGCAGATAATAAATCATACCCAGCTCTTAGCCTAGATGATCTCTGAACTCGATTTAGCATCTTCTCTTTTGCTCTAAATAAGTATTGCAACTGCCAAATTTCAATCACTGCATCACATACTCTTGGTGGTACATCCATACTAGAATTTAGCAATACTTCTTTGGCCAACTTTGCTGAAAAACCTTTCATCTTCTTTTCTCTCATTTCAGACTCACACTTAGCCCAATACAATGTTGCAATTAAATATGCAACACTGAGCTTATCCTGGTTTTTATACCGTAAATCAGCTGCAGCACTTAATCTCATCATCAGCTGTTTGGCTAGCTTTTGATTTGACTTTATCGCATCTGGGAATAAAACTTGAAAAATTCCTTTTTCCCATATCAATCGATTTACCTCAACGGCATAACCTGAGTAATACAGTTTCACTACTTCAACAAACAGTCTCTGCCCTGGTACATCTAATAAGCGCTTTTTCAGCTGCTCAATGGCCTGTTCAATTTCATCACTCATACTAAGTGATAGTTTTGCCTTAAAGCGAATTGCTCTAAGAATTCTAATTGGATCTTCTTTAAATCTCTCAGATGCTGGGCCAATACTTCTCAATGATTTACTTTGTAGATCTTCCCATCCGCCTAAGTAATCAATAATTGCACCATCTGGATAACGCATATATAAAGCATTAATGGTAAAGTCTCTACGCATCACATCATCATGGATTTTACCATAAACATTATCGCGTTTGATCATGCCATTATTTGCATAAACCCTGCCTCGCATTGCATTCGCTCTAAAAGTAGAAACTTCTATAAATTGTCGACCAAAGAATACATGCACCAATCTAAAACGCTTCCCAATACATACACTACGCTTAAAGCATTTATTGACTTTATCGGGCTTGGCTGAAGTTACCACATCACAATCTTTGGTCATGACACCAGAGCCTAAATCTCTGATGACTCCCCCAACCAAATAAGCATCATGGCCTTTTTTATGCAACCCTTTTAAAACTGAAAGTGCATTAGGATCAACATCTTTGAAGCTGAGATGATGATGATCTCTCTCAATAACTTGCTGAGGCCCTGGAGCTGGCAAAAAAAGCTTTTTTAAAAAATTTATCATGAACATTTTTCCAAATTCATCTGTAACAAAATATAGCGCATGAAGCCCTTAAAGTCATCAGTGGATTTATATATCTACAATTGCTGTTTCAATTGCACCCTTTGAGGCATGTATTTACCTGTCAGTGCAAAGGCAACCATTGTGTTTTCTAAATACCCTAACGCTTTTACTCCACCATCTTGCTGTTCAACTTCCCAACGATCAGGTGGTGCTTTTATACAAAAACAAATAGGATAAACTGGCGTTTTTACCATTACGGGCAGCGCTGGAAATTGCAAGAAAAGATCACCAGCCATCAATTGACTGACTACGACCTCTGCTGTGAGCTTCAGTGGTGCAACATAATATCTCACACCCCACTGTGACTGTGTACAGTCACCTATAGCGTAAATATCGGGATCACTAGTTTGCGCATATTGATTAATCAAAACACCTTGTTCAACGTCTAATCCAGCCTCTTTTGCAAGTTTGGTATTTGTCACCATTCCTACAGCTGCTAATACAATATCAGCCTCTAAGACTTGATCTTGACAGTATAGTTTTAAAGCATCTGATTTTTCTTCAATCTTTTCTAATGGACTTGAAGTATGGACTTGGACACCAATTGTTTCCAACTGTTGTTTAAGCCCTTGCCCAATTTCTTTTGGCACCATCTGAGACATCAAAGATGAGCTAGCTTCTAACACTGCTATACTGCCCACTTGACTCATCAAATCATTTGCAAACTCACAACCAATTAGGCCGCCTCCCAATATAACCAGGCGTGTGTTCTTGTTTAACTTTTTTGAAAAGCGATCATATGCCCACAAATCATTGACACGAAAGATCCTTTTATCATTTGCTAAAATATCGAATTCTTTTGGTACTGCACCTGTTGCTAAAACCAACTGCTTATATGGAACTTCTTTCTTATCCACATACACGATTTTATTTTCACGATCAATGCTTGTTACAGATTGCTGACTCAGTATTGATACATCATATTTTTCAGCAATTTCAGATTCACTCATTTGAATCAAATCATGTGCTTGTTTATTTTGCTTCACTAAATTTGATAAGCTTGGTTTAGAGTAGAAGTCTGCAATATGCTCACTGATCATTGTAATCTTACCCACGTAGCCTTTATCTCTTAATCCACGAAGAACCAACTGTCCAGATAGTCCAGATCCAATAATAACAATCATCTCGCCTCTCTTTTTACTTTCTCAACAATCTTCAATTGATTTAAACTTTTTAATGCAATCTCTAAATGCTTTTTAGACCGAACTTGCATTGTAATCGAATACGCACATTTAGCATGCTCTAACTCTGTTTTGAAACCCAGTACATTAATCTTCATCTCTGACAAAATACTTAAGCAATTAAAAATCGCTCTTGGACTCGGTTTTACCTCAACCGTACACACTGTAGTAAACTCACTCTGTCCAACATCACCCCACTTAGCAGACAATGGCTGCTGATGCAATAAATCAATCGCCCTGCAATTGTCTCTATGTACTGTCAGACCATCATTAGGCAACATCATTGCAACAATCTCATCACCTGGGATAGGACAACAACAGTTTGCAAACTTTTCAACACCCGGCTTAGCTTCAATTAAAATTGGTTTCACGCCTGCTTGAGAGACTTGGCAGAAATACTCAACTTGACATGAATCAATAACTGCTTCAGGGTCAATTTCACCACGCCCTAGCTGACCATACACATCATGCGTTTGCATACCAGCATGCTCCAGCAAATCATCTAATATCTTCCGATTCACCAAATACCCCATACCTTTCTTTTCAAATGCATAGGATAAAATCTTATACCCTAGACTATCTTGAGAACCAAGCACTTGTTCTTTTAGAAAAACTTTAATATTGGTTTTTGCCCTAGAAGTTTTCACAAAGTCTAACCACTCAGGTTTTGGTGTAACAGACTCGCTTGTAACAATCTCTACTGTTTGTCCATTCTCTAATATTGTACTAATCGGCACATCTTCACGATCAACAATTGCAAAGCTCGCTTGGTGACCTACATCAGTATGAATGCTATAAGCGAAATCTAAAACTGATGAGCCACTTTTAAGCTCAATAATTTTCCCCCTTGGGGTTAATACATACAACTCTGACTCATAAACTGTATGCTTAATTAAATCAATAAAGCTTGCATCTGTAGCACAAGTTGATTTTGCTTCAGCAAGCTGATTAAACCACGCTTGATGCTTTTTGCAATTAAACTCACTTTGACCTGTTTTATATAACCAGTGTGACGCAATGCCTTGTGTTGCCATCATATGCATTTCTTTGGTACGAATTTGTATCTCAATTGGTGTACCATGTGGTCCATACAACACCGTATGTAAAGACTGGTAGCCATTTCTTTTTGGCGCTGCAACATAATCTTTGAAGCTCTTTGGCTTTGGCATATACATCCCATGCAATATACCAAGCATTGCATAACAACTCTTGACATCTTTGACACAAACTCGCAGTGCATATACGTCCAGCAAATCATTAAAGCTCTTACGCTTAGACATCTTTCTATATATGCCATACAACTGCTTTTCCCGTGTACTCACATCCAAAACATTAAGCCCTACTTCATGCGCCTTTAAACGAATCTCTCGCTCCAAATGTGCTAACACCTCTGCTTGACCTGCACTAACGCGATACATATGAGAAAGCAAGATCATATAGCGTAAAGGATACAGTGCTGCAAACCCAAGTTCCTCTAGCTCTATTGAAATCATTTGCATCCCTAACCTTTTAGCAATTGGTGCATAAATCTCTAAAGTCTCATGCGCTAAACGCTTTCTCTTTTCGGCAGGCATCACTTGAATAGTGCGCATATTATGTAGTCGATCTGCTAGCTTAACAATAATCACTCGAATATCTTTTGACATCGAAATAAACATCTTTCGATAGTTTTCACCCTCACGCTTTAGAGGACTACCATACTGAACATGACTGAACTTTGTTACTCCCTCTACAATATGTGCAACATCTTGACCAAAATGTGTTTCTATTTCTTGATGTGTTACTGCTGTATCTTCAACAACATCATGCAAAAGTCCAGCCATAATAGAAGTGGCATCTTGCTTTAATGAAGCTAATATAATTGATACTGAAACAGGATGAGTAATATATGGCTCACCAGATACTCTATACTGGCCACTATGTGCTTTATTTGCAAACCTAAAAGCTAAAGCAACCTGCTTTCTTTCCTTTTGGGTTAAGTAGTCTAAATAATTGAGTAAGCCAAACCCTGCAGTTGAATGTGATACATTCATCCTTAGCCTTTAAAATTCTTCCATTTCCTCTGGATCCTCTTGAACCCCATCGGATGTCAATTTACCTGCAGCAATTTCTCTAAGTGCTATCACTGCTGGCTTATTATCATTCGCATTAACCATCGGGTTGAAACCATCTTGTAATTGACGTGCTCTTTCTGCTGCAACTGTAACAATCTCAAAAGGACTTTCGATCACACTTTGACAGTCTTGCATTGTAATTCTTGCCATTCCTAATCCCCAAAATAATGTTTATTATACATTATATTATGCAGTCTGCAACTGATTTCCTAAGAATTAATGATTTGATCAGCCCAATCTGATATTGCTTGTTTTGCGCTCTCTAAATCTTTATTGACTAGAACATGATCAAAATGCTTCTGCTGCTCCATTTCTTTAGCAGCATAAATGATTCTATCTTTTGCTGAGCCTGAACGTTTCACCAATCGCTCTTCTAACGCTTCTATCGATGGTGGTGCAATAAACACACTATGACTTGGGTACTGTTTTACAACTGCTTTTGCGCCACCGCAATCTAAGACCAGTAATACATGCCCTTTTTGCAGCACAGACTCCAAGTCTATCTGTCTAATACCATATTCAGCCTGATAATGCTGACTATACTCAACAAACCCACCACTTTCACGCGTTACTTTGAACTCCTCAGGTGTCAGAAAAAAATAATCAACCCCATCTTTCTCTTTCGGTCGTGGCACTCTAGATGTACAAGTGATACAACGCTTGAAGGTTTTTTGCTCTAATAGGTGCTCAGATAATACTGTTTTACCCACCCCGGATGGTCCTGTGATAATAAGGATTTGATACATATTGAGCACTCATCTTAATTTATCCCTATATTACGATACTTCTTGATTTACTTAAAGACAATAATCAGTAATAATAGCTTAAATATTTCGAGAAACCAATGGCATCAGTTATGCGCAAACTTCAAATTACTGAACACACTCAACATCATGCTAGTAGTTGTGTTGAAATTCATGCAGGAAAAACCAAGATCATTTGTGCCGGTAGTATTATTGAACAAGTACCAAGGTTTTTAAGAAACGCCAATCATGGCTGGCTTACTGCAGAGTACCAAATGCTTCCTTTTGCAACTCATACTCGAGTTGATAGAGATATCAATAAAGGCAAGATTTCTGCACGCAGTTCTGAGATTCAAAGATTAATTGGTCGCTCATTTCGAAATAGTATTGATATTACCAAGCTACCTGCCATTACAATCATTCTCGATCATGATGTCATACAAGCTGACGGTAGTACTCGCTGCCATGCAATCAATGGTGGACAAATTGCTTTAGTCAGAACACTACAGCGACTCCAAATCGACAAAGTCATTACTTCTGACCCACTCCGACACATGATTGGGGCAGTTTCTGCTGGCATTATAGACAATGAGGTTTGCTTCGACCTTGACTACCAAAAAGACCATCGTGCTGAAGTTGACATTAATATTGTGATGACAGAGCATGGCGACTTAGTTGAAATACAAGGCACTGCCGAAAGAAAACCGCTTAGCCGCAATCACTTGAATAAAATTTTAGATGGAGCGTGGCCCTTGATTTCTTCAATCATTGACCAACAAAAAGCAATTCTTAACCAGCCCTATCCTTACAAGTCAGCACGCTAGATCTGCTGGCGCAAGACATATGGCAAAATACCGCCATGCTTGTAATATGAAAGCTCTGCATCTGTTTGCAAGCATGCCTGAATAACATACTGTTGTTCGTACCCTGCTATACTTAATACCAAGTCTGTATTTGGTTCAGACATAGATGCAATCCCACTAACCGTAATCTGCTCACTGCCATTTAACTCTGGCGCTTGCCCTTTAAATACACAAGGCAATACCCCCATGCCAATCAAGTTTGTTCGATGAATTCTTTCAAAGCTCTTAGCAATAACCACCTTTACACCCAACAGCATTACACCTTTTGCTGCCCAGTCTCTTGAAGAGCCAACTCCATATGATTCTCCAGCGATGATCACCAGCGGAGTCTGATCCTTTTGATATCGCATTGCCGCATCATAGATACTCATCTCTTCGCCAGTTGGAATATGACGTGTTAAACCTCCAGTTGCTGCAACTAACTTATTTTGTAATCTAATATTTGCTAAAGTCCCTCGCACCATGACCTCTGCATTGCCACGCCTTGAGCCATAAGAGTTAAATGCAGACTGATCCACCCCTTTACTGGTCAAATACAGCCCCGCTGCACTTAAATGTGGAATATGCCCAGCTGGAGAGATATGATCAGTCGTCACGCTATCACCCAAATACGCCAACACATGCGCGTTAACAACATCCTGCATTGGCTCTACATTTTGGCTAACTTGCTGTAAAAATGGGGGCATTTGAATATATGTTGAGCTTTCATCCCAATGATATGAGTGTCCTTCTGAGGTTAAAATCTCATCCCACGCCTCTGTTCCATCTAAGATGTCTTGATACGATTCCAGAAACATCTCTTGCCGCACTGACTGCATCGCATGATTAATCTCAGCTTGGGTTGGCCATAAATCTTTTAAAAATATTGGTTGTTGATCTTTTGTGTAAGCAATTGGGTCACGACTAATATCAATCACTGTTGTCCCAGCAAGTGCATATATTACAACAAGAGGGGGGGATGCCAAATAGTTCATTTGTGTTTGAGGATGCACCCTACCTTCAAAGTTTCTGTTACCTGATAAGACTGCGCTGACTTTTAAATCTTGCTTGGTAATCGCTTCTGCAACCCAATCTTCCAGCGGCCCTGAGTTTCCAATACACGTTGTACACCCATAGCCAACTAGATGAAAACCCAAACTGGCCAAATCTTGATCCAAACCTAGCTCTGATAGGTACTGCATGACCACCCTTGACCCAGGTGCCATCGATGTTTTCACCCAATCGGGCACAGTTAAACCTCTTGCTCTAGCTTTTTGTGCAACCAATCCTGCCGCAATTAATACAGATGGGTTAGACGTATTGGTGCAACTTGTAATTGCAGCAATCACGACTGATGCATCACTCAATACATCCCTTTTTGCATTTGGTAGCTGCACAATATTTTTCAACTCTGATACTGGCAGCATCTGCTCAGGCCTAAGCGGCCCTGCCACACAGGACACAACAGCATCTAAATCAAAAATCACTTGCTGCGTAAATGTGACCTGATTACTCAAGTCATAGAATAAATCTGCATCTTTTAAATACGCCTCTACTAAGTTGATATGCTCTTGACTCCGCCCTGACAACTGCAAATACTCCAGCGTTTTTTCATCTGCTGGGAAAAAAGCACACGTTGCACCAAACTCAGGCGCCATATTAGCAATTGTTGCTCGTGTCGCCAAATCCATGTCTTTTAACCCTTGGCCGTAAAATTCAACAAAACAGCCTACCACATTCATACCACGCAGAAACTGCGTTAATGCTAAAACCACATCTGTTGCAGTCACGCCTTCTTGTATATTTCCCTTGAGCTCAACACCAACTACTTTTGGTAATACCATACGAATCGGCTGACCGAGCATTGCAGCTTCTGCTTCAATTCCACCAACACCCCAGCCTAATACTGCAAGGCCGTTAATCATAGTTGTATGGCTATCTAACCCAACGAGTGTATCTGGATATACCCAGTCATCTTTGGTTTCTACAACCGTAGCTAAATATTCTAAATTCACCTGATGACAAATACCTTTACCTGGCGGAACAATCCTAACACCATCAAATGCACCCTGTGCCCACTTTAAAAATGCATAGCGCTGTTGATTGTCCTTGATTTCATCAGTTGTATTTTTAATATATGCATCTGAAGAACCAAAATGGTTAACCGTCACTGAGTGATCTGCCACCAAATCAACTCGACATAATGGGTTAATTTTTTGTGGATCTGCACCTAAAGATTGACTTGCATCCCGCATTGCTGCTAAATCTACCAATGCGGGAACACCAGTCAAGTCCTGCATCAAAACTCGACTTGGACAGTAATTGATCAACCCATAATTCCCTTGCCGCCAATTTGAAAATTTTTCAATTGTCTCCTCAGCAGCAAGCAAATCATTTCGCAATGCATTCTCAAGTAGAATACGCAAACTAAATGGTAACTGCTGCCAAAATGAAATTTTATCTTGCGCAATTTTATTCAGTTGCTTTTCTTTTAAGTTAAACCGTCCTTGGTACATATCCTACAACCTTATTTAAAATGGTATATCATCTTCTGCAATTGGTGCAGCTGGTGCAGGGGCTGCTGCAGGCGAAGGAGCCGCCATGGCAGGCTCTGCCATTTGATCATTAGACAGTCTTGAATCTAACATTTGCATTTCTGTTGCCACAATTTCAGTTGTATAGCGCTCTACACCCTGGTTATCAGCCCACTTCCTAGTCTTGATACTACCCTCTATATAAAGTTTAGTACCCCTTTTAACATACTTTCCAACAATTTCTGCTAACTTTCCATACATAACAATTCGATGCCACTCAGTACGATCTTGCATTTCACCTGACTGCTTATCACGCCAGCTTTCAGAAGTTGCAATACTAATATTCACCACTGCTTGTTCATTTGCGGTGTATCTCATTTCTGGGTCTTGGCCCACATTACCAATAATCATTGCTTTATTTAAACCACGGCTCATACACTTCTCCAGCTATTTTCTTACATAGTGACACTACTCTACCAAATCAACTCCACTAAGGCTATAATGTATTGAAACAATTAACGCTAAATATGATGAATGCCAGTGCGACTGTATATTTTTTAAACGGATCATTACCAAAGGCTAAGGTTTACTATCCTTTGCATCACTTTGAGCAAAAAAAGCAACTACAACTACAACCCAGCGCTCAACAGCAATATATCCATCGACGACACTTGCTAAAACAGTTGCTCACTGTGCATGGCTTAGAGCCAAATCTATTGATGTATCACCCATCTGGAAAGCCCTATTTAAACGCTCCAAACCAATATATCAGTATGAGTCACGATGCTGACTATTGGATTATTCTACTCTCAAACCATCCAGTTGGTGTGGACATTCAGCAACGACCACCTAAATTCCCAAAACGCTTTGCCGCATACTTTCACTGTCATGAATCTGATATTTTAAACAACTGGATGATCAGAGAAGCCTATGTCAAATTAACAGATAGCTCTCTTTACCAAACTAGGCATAAGCGTATTGAACAACTGATTCAACAACACCAACTTTGCATCTACCCTATACCGCTACCTGATACAAAAATATACGCTGTATCTACTTGCAAATCATTGAAAATATCAACTCAAAACATGAACACCGTTTTTTAACTAGCATCACCTTGGCAAATCGATTAAAATATTTTCAGGAGTATACTTATGCCAAGCTTTGAGATTGAAAGTACAAGAGCGTTTTGGGAACACTATATGGGTGGTCAAGTTTCGGATATCATCAAATATATGGAGCTATTTGAAGAAGACTCTACCCACAATAACACCGAAGTCAAAGAACTCTTTATTGAGTTAGGTAGCAAATTTGATCATGCCACTAGCATCGACCCTATCCCTCTTAAGGAGTTTATTAAAATTGCTGCGAGTATGCACATGAGCCAAAAGCTGCGCTTAATGCAAGTAATAGACAGCATCACCCCAGGTAAAGCAACTCAAATGATTTCAGTTGCAGAAGCCAACCAATCTGATGCAGCCTGTGCTAAATTTTTAGAGCGCAATAAAAAATTTGAGTGCACCAGGATTCTCAGAGAAGTTTATCAACCAGATCGTTTAAAAGCATTAATGAGCCTTTATGAATAAGTTCCTCACCACTATTTTCCTCACATTACTTTCAGCATCATCTTCTGCAAAGATGCAAGAGTTTTGTGCAGCACCACCTAGCACTCATGCAAGAATACTGTGTGCTAAAAAACAGCATTCTGTTAAGCAACAGGTACAAAATGAAATTACTACTACACTTAAACAACCCAGCAGAAAAAGCGTTGATTTGCCTCCCTTAAATAAAAACAACACTGCAAGTAGCAAGCCAACCACAAAACCAGTTAGTAAAAGCAAGCCCACAAGTCAGCCAAAGTCTTCAAGCTCATACGCAGAACCATTTACATACAAGCCATACACTCCTGGCGCATTCAACACCCCCAAAAAGGAGAAATAAATGCCAATTCTTCTCGTTATTCTTAGCTTTCTTTGCAGCCAAGTTTATGCCCAACAAGCTGATCAACTTAGCGTCTTAGAAGAGATTAAGTCATATTTAAAATCAAACTCTAAAGACACCACAGGGACAGACGATACAATCATGGACAAGTCTTGGGGCAACGCAAACCTGATGAGCTCACTCAACCCCTTTGATTACCAGACTACCGATATCATTCAAAACATGCTCCAAAATAATAGCAGTAATGAAGATAACGCCATCACTAAAATACAAAACGCTCTAGATGCAATGACCTATGACCTTACCTCCGTAGATACTAAAACTAGTATTAAGGCGTACAGTACAGATACAGATAAAACAGTGCCTGCTGGATTAAGCAACAGTGTTACATCAAGTGCTGATAAATATAGGGCAGCCCTCAAACTCAGTGATGAAGTCAAAAGCTGTTTGGTATATTGGGATGCAGGAGATCCAGATAAGATTGCAAATCCACTGCAAGGAAAAGTCATCAACGCTTTTGCTGTACCCAACGATATTGTTCGCACAACAACAAGCCTACCCTCTAGTAATGCAGAAGCTGCAACGACGCAGGGTGAAAACGCAATCACTAAAGTTCAATGCAAATATACGAAAAATAAAAATGAAAACAGCCTCGAATTCAATGGCTGGGAGAAAATCAGAAAGACAGAGTTAAGCTTTACTGCCAATCCTAGCGAAGAGGGAGAAAAGGTTAAAACAGCCCTTGATAAGTTAAAAACCGATACAACCAGTACAGCAGATACAGCTGAAGACAATCTCAAAACACTTGATACCAAACTTGACGTTTATCTATTAGAACTGCAAAAATCTCTTGCATCAGAAATTCATACTACACTCAATTTAAATGCACCAACTATGGTCAAAATACTAGCCTCAAATAACGCCTCCGTAGCACCAGTAGCACCAGTAGCTTGCACAGATAACCCGATTAGCGGTATTGGTAACAACAATACAAACCTTGATTTCAAACAATGCAGACCTCGGTCTGATTCAACTTCTAAAGCCGCAGACCAACTGGTTAATAGCTTAAGTGGCAGCTTAAGTGCGCTACCCTTCAAAAGAGGATTGTCTAGAATTAAAAATAGTGACAACAGCCATATTTTATTGATTGCAGGCCAGTACCTGAAGTTTAAACAAAATGACAATAGTTTTTTGGTTTCCACGACGAAAGAAAAGAGAAAAAGTCTTATGATTGACGCAAAGTCTACTGCCGGCATTCAGAGTGCTCGAAGCCAAATTAGAACCAATATAGATAACTTACGTAACAGTTACACCCAGAAACTCATGAAGGAAGAGTTGAAAACAAGTGGCGCAAGAGGTATTTTACAAAACATTAAAGATATGCGCTTCAATCAATACCAATACTCAAATGGAAGCAACATCAAATTCACTGCAACTCCTACAGAAGTACTTCAGCACAATGCCTCCTGGAGATTACAGTCTGTAGGCGATAACGAAATAGGAGACGGCTCTTGGATCCATCGCATCAGCACCATGGAAAATGCAAACCTACTGAGAGAGCTTCTCATCCTACAGGCACAAATGCTACAAATGCAGTATGCAATTTATGCTGATCAGCAAAAACTACTCGCAATTTCAGCAACACAAGTTCAAACTGATCCTGAGCTACTCTCATTCTTCACCACTCAAGGCATGTTGCTCGATGGTACCATTTTTGATTATCTTTCAGGCGCTAAGGGCGTTAGTGGCAAAACACCTATCGACATGGACATTCCACAACCTAATCCAGATGAGATTACATCTGCTGTTACCCCGCCGTAGAAGCCAAAGCATTACCTTTAGCGGTCAGCATTCTACCTCTTGGCGTCCTAACGACCATTCCACTTTGAATTAAGTATGGCTCAATTACCTCTTCAATTGATCCACGGTCTTCACCCAAACTAGCTGCCAAACTTTCAAGACCTACAGGACCTCCTTCAAAGTCTGTATATATAATATCTAAAAACTTTCTATCCAGCTGGTCAAGACCATGCTGATCAATCCTTAATAACTCCAGTGCTGCACATGCAGTTTTAACAAGAACAACACCAGAAGAAGTCACCTCATGAAAGTCTCTGACTCGCTTAAGAAGCTTGTTTGCAATTCGTGGCGTACCTCTTGAGCGCTTCGCAATTTCTAAACAAGCATCATTCTCAATCTTCACACCTAATATACCTGAAGAGCGACGCACGATTGCCATGAGCTCATGATGCTCATAGAACTCTAAGTGTTGAGATATCCCAAAACGATCACGCAAAGGGGCTGACAATAATCCAGAACGAGTTGTTGCACCTACAAGTGTAAATGGCGGTAAATCAATTGTGATTGTTCTTGCCGTAGAGCCCTCACCGATAATAATATCTAATTTAAAATCTTCCATTGCAGCATAAAGAGTCTCTTCAACTGCAATATTCATTCGATGGATTTCATCAATGAATAGCACATCTCCCTTAGATAAACTGGTCAGAATAGCAGCAAGATCCCCCACTTTATCAATTCCCGGCCCTGCAGTCTGAATTAACTGAGCATTCATCTCAGCGGCAATGATATGCGCCATTGTTGTTTTACCTAATCCAGGTGGGCCATACAATAATGTATGATCCAAAGCTTCATTCCTTGCTTTACATGCATCCATAAAAATCTGCATCTGCGCCTTTAACTGTTTCTGTCCAATATACTCTTTCAATAACTTCGGTCTAATATGACTTGGTACATCTGTATGCTGACTTATTTCTGTTTCTCTCACTATACTCATTCGATACCTTTTATGCGTTTTGTAATGCCTGCTTCACCAATCCTTCAACAGATTGTCCATCTACGCCATCTAACATTGCTTTCGCTCTTGCCTCTGAAAACCCTAGCTTAACCAATGCTTCAACTGCCATATTTAACAGATCCGTTGATACCATTGCCATATCTGGCCTACTGTGACAAATCAATTTATCTTTTAAGTCAATGACCAGTCGCTTAGCTAACTTTGGCCCAACCCCCTTAGCCCGAGTAAGACCTTGATAGTTGCCTTGAGCAACCAACAAACTTAAAGACTCTGCACCATGAAACTGTAATATGCTTTGTGCCATCTTAGGCCCTACACCATTTGCCGTAAGTAGCGTCTTAAATGCATCACGATTTTGCGTGGATATAAAACCATAAAGTTGCTGACTATCCTCTCTATAAATTGCTGCAATATGCAGCTGCACAAGGCTACCAGGAGGAGGCAGTGAAACCGCATCGACCATTAACATTTCTACTTCATACCCTATACCAGAGACATTTACAATACAGCCTGCCTCTGACTTTTGAACAACACGCCCTTCTAACCATGCAATCATCTCATGTCTCCCAATCGCTGATTCTTATATACCATATGCCCACAAGCAATAGCAATACCGAGCGCATCAGATGCATCAGCAGAAAGCGAGTCCTTTAGCGATAACAAGTGCTTAAGCATCATCGCAACTTTTGCCTTATCTGCAGCTCCAGAACCAGTAATCGCTTGCTTCACTTTTCTTGCACTAATTTCCACTGGTATTTGTCCATACTTTGAAACTGCTAACATTAACACCCCCCTTGCATGACCAAGTTTCAATGCTGAGCGTGCATTTTTACTCACAAACACATCTTCTATTGCGATGCACTCTGGCTGGTACTCTTCTATGACCTCACTGATACTATCGTAAAGTATACGCATGCGATGTGCGAATGACTCTTCTTTGAGCACAATTCTACCAGCAGAAACACATGTCATGTGATTAGATTGATAGGAAATCACCCCCCAACCTGTAAAACGTGAACCTGGGTCAATACCCAAGATAATCATAGCTCTTCACTATTTAAATAGATCTCTTGTACATCATCTAAAGCATCTAGTGCATCATACATTTTATCCAGAGACTCAAACTGCTCTGCAGTCAAAGATACTGTTGCATTGGGCATAAATGTAACCTGGCTCTCTAAGATATTCCAGCTAGTTACTTCTGATAAATGTGCACAAATTGGATTCAATTCAGAAGGATCTGCCAGTATCAAAACACCCTGAGGTAATGCCTCTACTGATGCCACATCAAAATCCAATACCTGCTCTAATACTTCATCAACATTATCATGTTCACAAATGATTCTTGTAACTCTATCAAACATATATGCAACAGAACCCTCAGTGCCTAATGAACCGCCATATTTACTGAATACATGTCGTACTTCCGCAACCGTTCTATTTTTATTATCCGTTAAGCAATGCACCCAAATCGCCACACCATGAGGCGCATATCCTTCATAACTGATTTCTGAGACCTCAACCCCTGGTAACTGCCCCGTTGCTTTTAGTATCGCTTTTTCAATCGAGTCTTTGGTGACATTGGCTTTATTTGCTCTTTCCACTGCAAGACGTAATGAAGGATTAGATGCACGATCTCCCCCACCCATTCTAGCAGCAACCATCACCTCTCGTATCAAACGGGTATTGATTTTACCTCGCTTTACATCTTGAGCACCTTTTCTATGCTTGATATTTGCCCATTTACTATGACCCGCCATCTTGCACCTCCATTGCCTGTAAGCCTAAATCAAACCACTGCATACGACTAACCTGACTAGGTGCTTGTGTTAATGCACAACTTGCAGTTTGAGTTTTTGGAAACGCAATGACTTCACGAATTGAGTCAATGCCTTGCAGCACCATTGCCATTCTATCAATACCAAATGCAAAACCACCATGGATAGGCGTGCCTTGTGACAAAGCTTTCATAAAGTAACCAAATTGTTGATTAACCATATCATCATCTAAGCCCAATATATTAAAGATCTTTTGTTGCAACTGTGGATCTGAAATCCTAATCGAGCCACCACCAAGTTCATGCCCATTCAATACCAAGTCATAGGCTTGTGCTTTTGCACTTTCTAAATGATTCAAGTCCTCATCCACCGGCGCTGTGAATGGGTGATGCACAGCTGTTAGACCACCATCTACTTTCTCAAACATTGGGAAATCTTTAACCCAAACAAAATGCAACCCCTCTTCAATCAAGCCCAAATCTTGAGCCAACTGCTTAGACAAGGCATGCATTGTTAGATTAACTAACTTGTCTTCACCAGCACCAAAGAAAACAATATCTCCATTTGCAACCTCTAATACACTTAACAACCGATCTATGGTCTGATCATCTAAGAACTTCAAAATTGGAGATGATAGTCCATTTTTTCCATCCTCAATTGCATTAACTTTCAAATATGCTAAACCTTTTGCACCTAGCTTCATAACCAAGCTCGCATAACCATCCAAATCTTTACGACTTAATTGCTCACAGCCACCAGCCAGTTTAATTGCAGCAACACGACTTCCATCAGAAATAGCTGGCGTCTGGAATACCTTAAAGTCACAATCTTTAAACACATCATCGAGTGGTATTAGCTTTAATGGATTACCTAAGTGCGGCGCATCAGTGCCATAATAAGTAAGCGCATCATCATAAGATAATGTACCAAACTTTGGTAATTTTACATCTAATGTCTCAGATAACATGTGATGAACTAATTTTTCAACGTGTTCACAAATTTCTTCTGCACTCATAAATGACATTTCTAAATCTAACTGGGTAAATTCAGGCTGCCTATCTGCTCGAAGGTCTTCGTCTCTAAAACATCTTGCAAATTGGTAGTATCGATCAATTCCCCCCATCATCAACATTTGTTTAAACTGTTGTGGTGACTGTGGTAACGCAAAAGCTTTTGACGGATGTGTTCTTGATGGAACCAAGTAGTCTCTAGCGCCTTCAGGTGTAGAACGCGTTAAAATTGGTGTTTCTACTTCCAAAAACTGCATGTGATCCAAACACTGACGCATAGCACCCATCATTTTTGCTCTAAACCTCAAACTTGTTTGCATCCGCTCACTTCGAATATCTAAAATTCTATTAGCCGCACGAACACTCTCTGATACCTTGGTATCATTCACATCAAATCCTAATGGTGCTGCTTTGTTATACCAAACAAGCTGATCAATTGTCACTTCAATCTCACCAGTTGATAAATTAGGGTTCACAGTTCCATCTGGCCTTGGAATCACTGTCCCCTCTAAACAAACGACACTATGCGTACTAAGTGACTCTAATACTTTAAAGTCTTTTAAACCAGGATTTGCAACCACTTGCACCAAACCACTATGATCAAATAAATCTATAAAAATCACTCCACCGTGATCTCTAGATTTCATGATCCAACCACACAACTTAACCGATTGGTTTAAATCACTTTTATTAACTTGTCCACAATAATGACTGCGATATTTCATTTGTTCTTCTCCTCTGGTGCATCTGTCAGGTCTATGGCATGACTATACTCTGTAATAGTGCCTAAAGAAATGATATATTTCAAGGCTTCATCGACTGTCATCTCTATTTTTCTAACTGACTCACCCTTCAGAATCAAAACATATCCGGATGTTGGGTTAGGCGTCGTTGGTAAAAATACCGTCCACAGATCTCTTTTCTCATCAATATTCGTCACCAATCCAACAGCCCAGCTGTGTTCATGAGGGAAATTAATACACACAACTTGTGAAAACGCATCACTATTTGGCGCAACCATCATCTCAAGACCTTGCTTTACTCCTTGATGTACTGTGCGAACCAATGGAATCTTTTGTACAATTTTATCTCCCAACTTCACAACTCTTCGGCCTAGAAAGTTGGCAACCAATATACCACTTAGCCATACCACTAATATCACAATGATAAAGCCTCCCCCTGGTATATCCATACCCATCAAATTAGATAATTGTAAATAATCAGGCAGTGATTTTGCAAACTGGTCAAACACGTCAACTATAACCTGTATAACCAGTATGGTGACAATAATGGGCACCCAAAATAGCAACCCTGCAACAAAGTGCTTCCTAAACATCCTATTCCTTTCAAATATCCAGCATTACTATACCACGTTATACCTTTATCTCACAGAAGATCTACACTTTGTGAATAAATTTTGCTAACCTGCTACCATGAATGACCATCAAAAACTTACACAACTGATTGAAAAGTCTGTACAGCAGTATCTTAAACAAGCAGGAACTTCAGGAAAACTGCTCTACGACTTCAATAATTACTTTGAAAAAACAATTATTAGAACCACACTAATGCATTTCAATCACAATTTATTTCTATCTGCTCAAGCACTTGGAATCAGTCGAACGACTCTATATAAAAAACTTGAGAAACATTCTATTAAAAATACTTGAAATTAAAT